>JAABSG010000001.1 GCA_011390475.1 Geminicoccaceae bacterium
CATCGGTTCAGCCTTCCCGGATCAAACGTTCATTCTTGCAGATCTGCGCTCAGACGATCGCCCGAATCAGACGGTAGCAACGTCGGCCTCGAGCAGGATGTCGGTCCAGAGCTCGGAGGGATCGGGCTCCGGGCTGTCCTGGGCGAAACGAGCGGCCTCGTTGACGATGTCGCGAACTTCCTTGTCCATCGACTTCAGGGCGTCGGCGTCGCTGAGCTTGGCCTCGAGGATCTTGGCCCGGAGGTTTTCGATCGGGTCGCGCTGCTCGCGGTATTCCTGCAGCTCTTCCTTTTTCCGGTACTTGGCCGGGTCCGACATCGAGTGGCCGCGATAGCGGTAGGTCATGGCCTCGAGGATGAAGGGACCGTTGCCGTCGCGGACGTATTGGACGACTTCCTTGGCCTTTTCGTGGACGGCGGTGACGTCCATGCCGTCGACCTGCTCGCCGGGGATGCCGTAGGCAGCACCGCGCTCGCAGAGGTTCGGGCCCGCCGACGCGCGCGCCTGCGAGGTGCCCATGCCGTAGCGGTTGTTCTCGATGACGTAGATGACCGGCAGCTTCCACAAGGCCGCCATGTTGAAGCTCTCGTAGACCTGGCCTTGGTTGACCGCGCCATCGCCCATGTAGGCCGTGCAGAGGCCGCCGTCCTCGCGGTATTTGTGGGCGAAGGCGATGCCGGTGCCGAGCGGCACCTGGGCACCCACGATGCCGTGTCCGCCATAGAACCGTTTGTCCTTGGCGAACATGTGCATCGAGCCGCCCTTGCCCTTGGAGTAGCCGGTGATCCGGCCGGTGAGCTCGGCCATGACCTTGCGCGGCTCCATGCCGGTGACCAGCATGTGGCCATGGTCACGATAGGCGGTGATCACCGAATCCTTGTCACCGAGCGCGTGCTGGATGCCGACGGCGACCGCTTCCTGGCCGATATAGAGGTGACAGAAGCCGCCGATCAGGCCCATGCCATAGAGCTGGCCGGCCTTTTCCTCGAAGCGGCGGATCATCAGCATCTCGCGGAAGAAGTCGAGCCACTGATCGTTGGCCGCGGCCGACGCCTTCTTGGCAGTCCGGCGGGCCGGCGCTTTGCTACCGGTTTTGGTCGCGTTCATGAGTCGGCGGCCCTCCCCTCGAGGTTTCTGGTCTCGCGTATTGGCCTGACTATAGCCGAGAAAATCCGCAGTGCCAGCCGGTCGCGGCGCATGAGGGTCATGCGCGAGCGCGGTGACGCCCTACGATCTCGGTGGCGCGGCTAATCGGTGGCCCCGCTCGATGGTCGGGGATCGAGAATGACGACCTCGTTCTCGTAAACGAAGCCGAGCTCGTAGAGTGTTTCCTCGAGCAGATCGATCGCGATGCCGCCGTCCCCCAGCGCCTCGACCCGCTCCTCGAGCCATTGCCGCTCGCTGCGGATCTCTTTCAGCTCCAAGCGCTTGATCTCGAGCTCGTGGTTGCGGTCGACCCAGGCGAAGAGACCGCGGCTGCCGTGGACGGAATGATAGCCGAAGTAGGCCAGGGTGAGCACCAGAATGACGCCGAGCCAGTGCCGGCCGGCCTCGCGTTTGAGGCGGTAGAGCCGATAGCCGAGCGCATCCAATGAAGCGGTCCCGCTGTGGATCAAAAGGCCGCGAGGCCGGGATAGACGGCGGCCGGGCCCAAGGCCTCCTCGATGCGGAGCAGCTGGTTGTACTTGGCGAGGCGGTCGGAGCGGGAGAGCGAGCCGGTCTTGATCTGGCCGCACGACGTGGCGACGGCGAGGTCGGCGATGGTCGAATCCTCGGTCTCGCCCGAGCGGTGCGACATGACCGAGCGGTAGCGGTTGGCCGTCGCCAGGCGGACGGCATCCAGGGTTTCGGTCAAGGAGCCGATCTGGTTGACCTTGACCAGGATGGCGTTGGCCACGCCCTGCTCGATGCCTTGCGCCAGGATCGCGGGATTGGTGACGAAGAGGTCGTCGCCGACGATCTGCAGCGTCTTACCCATGCGGTCGGTCATGTGCTTCCAGCCGTCCCAGTCGCCTTCGGCGAGCCCGTCCTCGATCGAGCGGATCGGGAATTTGCCGCACAGACTTTCGTAGAAATCGACCATGCCGCCGGCATCGAGCTTTTTGCCTTCGCCGGCCATGTCGTAGACACCGTCCGCGTAGAATTCGCTGGCCGCCGGATCGAGAGCGAAGACGATGTCGTCGCCGACCTTGTAGCCCGCGGCTTCGACGGCTTTTTCGAGAAAGCCGAGCGCCGCTTCGGCGGACGGCAGGTCGGGGGCGAAGCCGCCCTCGTCGCCGACATTGGTGTTGTGACCGGCGTCCTTCAAGCCCTTCTTCAACGCGTGGAAGATCTCGGCGCCCATGCGCAGCGCCTCGGCGAAGGTGGGTGCGCCCACCGGCATGATCATGAATTCCTGGATGTCGATCGGGTTGTCGGCATGCGCCCCGCCGTTGATGACGTTCATCATCGGCACGGGGAGCACGCGGGCGCCGGCGCCGCCGAGATAGCGGTAGAGCGGCAGGCCGGTGTTCTCGGCCGCCGCCTTGGCGACCGCCAGGCTGACGCCGAGGATGGCGTTGGCACCCAAACGACCCTTGTTGTCGGTGCCGTCGAGCTCCAGCATGGCGTGGTCGATAGCGGCCTGCTCGGTGGCATCGCGGCCGAGAATGGCGTCAGTGATCTCACCGTTGACAGCATCGACAGCCTTGGTCACCGACTTGCCGAGATAGCGGTGCTTGTCGCCGTCGCGGAGCTCCAGGGCCTCGCGCGAGCCGGTGGAGGCACCAGACGGCACGGCGGCCCGGCCCATGGCACCGGAGGCCAGGGTGACGTCGACCTCGATCGTGGGGTTGCCGCGGCTGTCCAGGATCTGCCGGGCGTGCACGCCGACGATGTCGCTGTCCTGCATGATGTCTCGTCCCGCTGGTTAGTGACCGGCCAATGGCCGCGTCTTGGCGAGGTGGTCGAAGGCCATCAGGTCTTCGAGCAATCGGCCGAGCTTGTCGAGCGGAACCATGTTGGGGCCATCGCTCATCGCATTGTCGGGGTCGTCGTGAGTCTCGATGAAAACGGCGGCGACGCCGATCGAGACGGCGGCGCGCGCCAGGACCGGGACGTATTCGCGCTGGCCACCGCTCTTGCCGCCGAGGCCGCCCGGCTGCTGGACCGAGTGGGTGGCATCGAAGACCACGGGCCAGCCGGTGGCGGCCAGTTGCGGCAGCGCCCGCATGTCGGAAACCAGCGTGTTGTAGCCGAAGGAGGCGCCGCGCTCGGTCACCAGCACCCGCTTCGCGCCGAATTCCTCGAGCTTCGCGGTCACGTTGGCCATGTCCCAGGGTGCCAGGAACTGGCCCTTCTTGACGTTGACCACGGCCCCGGTCGCGGCCGCCGCCCGCAGGAGATCGGTCTGGCGGCAGAGAAAGGCCGGGATCTGCAGGATGTCGACGACCTCGGCCACCGGGCCGCACTGGCCGCTTTCGTGGATGTCGGTGAGGACGGGGCAGCCGAAGCGCTCCTTGACCTCGCCGAGAATGGCCACGCCTTCGCTGAGGCCGACGCCCCGGGCACTGCCGGCGCTGGTGCGGTTGGCCTTGTCGAACGAGCTCTTGAAGACGAAGGGCAGACCGAGCCCGCTGGTCAGCGCCACGAGGCGCTCGGCCATCATCAAGGCGTGCTCGCGACTTTCGATGGCACAAGGTCCGGCGATCAGCACCATCGGGCGGTCCTGCGCGAAGACGACCGGGCCGACCTCGACTTGGTGGGGCATGCGCTCTTGTCCTCAGACCAGCATGGATTGCTGCCTTGCGGCGCGCACGAAGTCGGCGAATAGCGGGTGCGGGCGCATCGGCTGGGAGCGGAGCTCGGGGTGGAACTGGACACCGACGAACCAGGGGTGGCCCGGCAGTTCCACGATTTCGGGTAGCCGGCCGTCGGGCGACATCCCGGAGAAGCGCAGGCCGGCCGCCTCCAGTCGTTCCTTGTAGTCGCTGTTGACCTCGTAGCGGTGGCGGTGGCGCTCGTCGACCCTGGCCGTGCCGTAGATGCGTCGGACCAGGCTGCCCTCCTGGAGGTCGCAAGGGTATGCGCCGAGGCGCATCGTGCCGCCCATGTCGTCCGTGGGCGCACGGCGCTCGACATCACCTTCGCGCTGCCACTCGGTCATCAGCCCGACGACCGGATCGGCGGCCAGGCCGAACTCGGTCGAATTCGCACCATTGATACCGGCGAGGTTCCTGGCCGCCTCGACGCAGGCGAGCTGCATGCCGAAGCAGATGCCGAAGAAGGGCAGGCCACGGGTGCGCGCATAGGTGACCGCGGCGATCTTGCCCTCGGCCCCACGCTCGCCGAAGCCGCCGGGCACCAGGATGGCGTTGACGCCCTGCAACCGGTCGGAGGCGTCGACAGCGACGAAATAGTCGGCGTCGATCCAGTCGAGCTCGACCCTGACATTATTGGCGATGCCGCCGTGGGTCAGCGCCTCGTTCAGGCTTTTGTAGGCGTCCTTGTGCTCGGTGTACTTGCCGACGATGGCGACTTTGACGACACCTTCCGGCCGCTTCACCCGATTGACGATCTCGTACCAGGCGGAAAGGTCGGGCTCGGGGCCCGCAGGCAGGCCCAGGGCCTCGATCAGCCGGTTGTCGAGGCCTTCGGCGTGATAGCTGATCGGCACCTCATAGATGGTCTCCGCATCGTAGGCCGGGATCACCGCGTCGACGCGGACGGAGCATTGCAGCGCGATCTTGCGCCGGGCTTCCGGGGTCAATTCCAGCTCGGAGCGGCAGAGCAGGATGTCGGGCTGGATGCCGATGGCCCTGAGTTCGCGGACCGAGTGTTGGGTCGGCTTCGTCTTCAGCTCGCCCGCGGACTTGATGAAGGGGACGAGGGTGACGTGGAGAAAGGCGACCTCGCCCCTGGGCAGCTCATTGGCGAGTTGGCGGATCGCCTCGAGGAAGGGCAGGCCCTCGATGTCGCCGACCGTGCCGCCGATCTCGCAGAGCACGATATCGGCATCGGCCACGTCCTTCTGGATCACTTCCTTGATCGTGTCGGTGACGTGCGGGACCACCTGGACGGTGCCGCCGAGGAAGTCGCCGTGCCGCTCGCGGGTGAGGACGGTCCAATAGATCCGCCCGGCGGAGACGCTGTCGGAGGCCCTGGCCGGCACGCCAGTAAAGCGCTCGTAATGGCCGAGATCGAGGTCGGTCTCGGCACCGTCCTCGGTCACGAACACCTCGCCGTGCTGGTAGGGCGACATGGTGCCGGGATCGACGTTGAGATAGGGGTCGAGCTTGCGCAAGCGGACCTTGTAGCCGCGCAATTGCAGGAGTGAGCCGAGCGCTGCCGCGGCAAGTCCCTTGCCGAGGGAGGATACGACACCGCCGGTGATGAAGACAAAGCGTGGCATCACGAAAGTCTATCCATGCTCACGAGCGGAAGGGCAAGTCCGAAAGCTGGCCGTGCGGCAGCGGACTCGCCGATCGTGACCGACGTGCCCGGAACTCTTTACCCTGCCGACATCAGTCGGCGAGCGGTGCGGATGGTGCCGCGGGCTCGGCTGGTGCGGCGGGTGCGGCCGGCGCTTGCAGCGGGACGGTGTCGAACGGATTAGGCCCATCGAGGATCGAGGTCGGACCGCGGCTGCCGCTCGCCAGGATCGCCAGGAGCAGGCTCATCACCATGAAGGCGGCGGCCAGGATCGCGGTCGTCCGGGTCAACAGGTTGGCGGTGCCGCGGCCGCTCATCATGCCGCCCATGGTGGTGCCGCCGAGGCCGCCCAGGGCGCCGCCCTCGCTGCGCTGCAGGAGCACGACGCCGACCAGGGCTAGGGCGATGAGGAGATGAACGACGAGGAGGATGGTTGTCATGGGTCCTATCTCAGGTGGCGAGAGGGGGGATTCAAGCCCCGCCGCCGGCCGTGTAGATGCTCCAGAAGCTGTCGGCATCGAGGCTCGCCCCGCCGACCAGGGCACCGTCGACATCGGCCATCGCCATGATGTCGGCGGCGTTCTCGGCCTTGACCGAGCCGCCGTAGAGCAGCGCCACATCGGCGCCGCCGGCGACCCGCTCGACCAGCAGCGCCCGCAGCAGGGTGTGGGTCTCCTTGATCTCCTCCTGGCTCGGCGTCCGACCGGTGCCGATCGCCCAGACGGGTTCGTAGGCCACCACCAGGTTCTCGGCGGTCCCACCGTCAGGCAGGCTGCCGTCGAGCTGGCGGGTCAGGACGGCATCGCGCTCGCCGGCCAGGTACTCGCCCTCGGTCTCGCCGATGCAGAGCACGACCAACAGGCCCTGCGCGAGGGCCGCCTCGGCCTTGGCCTTGACCAGCGCGTCGTCCTCGCCCAACCCGTGCCGCCGCTCGGAATGGCCGACGATCACCGCCTTTGCTCCGACATCGGCCAGCATCGCGGCACTGATCGAGCCCGTAAAGGCGCCGCTCTCGGCCTCGTGACAATCCTGGCCACCGACCAGGATCCGGCTCGCACTCAACCGCTGCGCCACTGGGCCCACCAGGGTTGCCGGCGGGAACACGCCGAGCGTGCCGCTGGGATGCGCGGCGCGCGCGGCCAGTCGGCCGACCAGCGCCAGGGCATCGGCCTTCAGGCCGTTCATCTTCCAATTGCCGAGCACCACCGGCCGTGCCAGGGGCATCGCATACCTCGTCAGGATGTCATGGATGTCTCGATCTCGTCGGCGCGGCCCTTAACACATCCGTTTCACGCTGTCCAAGGTGACGGCAGGACGCGGCTGCCGGGCGTTGGCGATTGCGGTTCGCTGCCGGAGTCCATAGGTATAGGCGAGGTGTGTGCCTGCCACGCCCCGGGTCGATTTCGCGACCCGTCCCTCCGTTTCCCGATAAAGGGCCCGACATGCTCGATGCCATGCGCAAGCGCGCCAGTAGCTGGTTCGTCCGTGCGCTTTTGTTGGTCCTGATCGCGAGCTTTGCCGTCTGGGGCATCGGCGATCTCTTCCTCGGCCGGCAAGACACCCAGATCGCTGCCACGGTGGGCGATATCGAGGTGCCGCTCAGGGAGGTCGACCGGGCGTTCGAGAACGATCGACAGGCGCTGCAGGAGCAGTTCGGCACGACCATCACCCGCGAGCAGGCGGCATCGATGGGCCTTTTGAACCGGGCGCTGCAGAACGTCGTGGCGCGCGCCATGGTCGACCAGCATCGCCGCGACCTGGGGCTCGGGGTGTCGGATGCCGAGGTCGCGGCCGCCATTCGCCAGGACCCGTTCTTCCAGTCGGCGGGCTCGTTCGACCGGTTTCGCTTCGAAGGGTTCCTTCGCTCGGCCGGCCTGAGCGAGGCCCAGTTCGTCGAGTCGATGCGCCGCGACATCGGCCGCAATCGCGTCCTCGATACCTTCTCGGGTCTGGTCGAGGCCCCGGCTCCCTTGACCGAGCGGCTGGGCGCCTATCGCGGCGAGCGCCGGGCGGCCACCCTGCTGGTCGTGCCGCGTGCCGAAATGCCGGTGGGCGAGCCCGACGAGGCCGCCCTTCGGGCTTTGCTGGAGGAGGAGGCCCAGCGCTTCACGGCACCGGAGTTTCGCGATGTGAGCCTGGTGACGCTCACGACCGACGACATTCTGGACGAGATCGAGATCGACGAGACGCGGCTGCGGAGCGAGTACGATGCCAGGCGCGACTTTTACACCCGAGACGAGCGGCGCCGGGTCGGCCAACTCCTGGCGAGCGATCGGGCGGTCGTCGAGGCGGCGCGCGCAGCCCTCGACGAGGGGGCGGTCTTTGCCGATCTCGCGAGCGAGATGGCCGCTGACGGGCTCGCCTATTCGACCCTGGGGCCGACCACTTCAGCCGACCTGCCGCCCGAGTTCGCCGAAGTGATCTTCGCTCTCGACGAGGGCGAGGTCAGCCAGCCCGTGGAAAGTCTCTTCGGCTGGCATCTCTTTCGGGTGATCGCGATCGAGCCCGAGGCCGTGCAGCCCTTCGAAGCTGTCCGGGACGACATTCACCGCGACCTGGCGTTGGATCTGGCGATCGACCAGCTGCCGCAATTGGCAGCCGGGCTCGATGACGGCATCGCCGCGGGCGAGAGCCTGGAAGACGCAGCAGCCGCTGTCGGGCTCGAGGTGACGGAGCTCGACGCAGTCGATGCGCAGGGCCGTGGCCCAAACGGGCAGCTCCTGCGCGACGGGCCGTCGGCCGATATTCTGGCCGCTATTTTCAGTGCGCCGGTAGGCGAGACCTCGCTCCTCGAGGAAACGCCCGCCGGCCAATTCTACATCTTTCGCGTCAATGACGTGCAGGAACCGGTGCTGCAGCCGCTCGAGGCCGTGCGCGACGAGGTTGCCGAGCTCTGGCGGGCGCGCGAGCAGGATCGGGCAGCCGCCGCGCGAGCCCTGCGCATCATGGCGGATGCCCGGGCCGGGCGAACGCTCGAGGCGATCGCGGCCGAACTCGCTGGCGAGGTCCTTCTGCGGACGACCGAGCCCGTGACCCGGCGTGCCAGCGGCGCTGAAGTCGGACTCACGCCCGAAGCCGTGGCGGCCATGTTCCGGACGCGCGTCGGCGAACTCGCTCGCGAGCCCGTGGCGACCTCGGAGGGCCAGGCGATCTTGCGCACCGATCGGGTGATCGTGCCGGACGCGGCCGAGACTGCGGCGATCGCGGAGCAGGTCCAGGCGGCGATGCGCAACGACCTCTTGGTGCAGTACGAAAACGCCTTGCGCAATCGCTACCCGGTCGAGGTCAACAACGCCGCGATCGCGACGCTGTTCCCGGCCGACGCCTTCTGATTGGGCGTAGCGCCGGCCGAGAGGTTTTCTAGAGCAGGCGGGCGCTCAGCGTGGCGCAGGTCGGGGACGGCCCGGCCATTCGGCGAAGAGCAGATTCTGCAGCCGCTCGAGCCGCGCCTGGGCGGTGGTCAGCTCGGCGTCGAGGTCCTTGATCCGCTCGAGCGCGACCACGAGCTCGGCATCGCTCATCGTCTCTCGACCGGTCACCGCGGCCGGGGGTGACGAGTTTACCCCGACACTGCTTTCCGGTGCGGTCTCCGGGCCCTCGAATCCGATTTCGGGGCCGAGCTCGGCGGCGAGCCGTGCGGTGGCCGCGAGTTCTTCCTCGAGCGCGGCGATCCGTTCGTTGGCTGCCCGCAGGGCCGCGGTCGCCGCCCCTTCGCTACCGTCGCCATTGCCGCCCGAAACCGTGGCCGCGGCCGGGCTGTCGTCGGCCTCGCGCTGCTGATTGACGGCGACCAGCGACTCGTTCTGCCGCTCGAGCGCGGCAATCTCGGCTTCCAGCCCCTCGATCGTGCTGCGCAACCCGGCCAGTTCGGTAGCGTGCGCGGCGTTTTGCGCCTCCAGCGCATCGTTGGTCGCCTTGGTCAGGGTGGCCATGTCTTGGCGCAGCTCGGCGATCTCCGCCTCTGCCGTCGCGCTCGCGGCGAGGGCCGCATCGCGCTCGGCGGCAATCGCGGCATCGCCCCGCGCCGCCCGTTCGGCCAGCCGCGTGGCATCGGTCGCGAGTCGGGTTGCCGCGTCCGCGGCAGCCTCGGCGGCGGCGAGCTCGGCCTCCAGCTCCTTGGTGCGGCTTTCCAGCGCTGTGAGCGCCGCCGCCGTCACTTCGGCACCGAGACCACCGGCGCCCCCCACATCCTCGGGCGAGCGCTCGGCCATGGCGGCGAGCTCGTCCGCTAGCCTCGCCCGCTCGGCCAGGGCCGTGGTCAGCGCCACCTGGTCGGCGGCACGGGCCGAGGTGAGCCGGGCGAGCTCCAGCTCCAACTCGACCACCACGTCGTCTGCCGCACTCGCGGCATTGGCGAGGCTGTCGCGTTCGGCCTCGAGGGCATCGCGCTCGGCCACGAGGCTGTCGCGGTCGGTACGGGCCATGGCGTCGCCGCTGGCGAGCCGGCCTTCGAGCACTTCGAGGCTGGCTTGCGCGCTGGCAGCGGCCGCTGCCAGCTGATCGCGTTCGCGGGCGAGCTCGGCCTCGCGCGCCGCGAATTGGGCCTGCAGCTCGGCCACGGTCGCCTGGGTGGCGCCCGCGGCCGCAGCGAGCTCGTCGCGCTCGGCTTGCAGAACGGCGAGGTTCGCTTGCGCTGTCTCGGCCGCCGCGGCCAGGCGGTCCCGCTCCGCGACGAGCTCGGCTTCGCGCGCGGTGGACTGGGCCTCGAGCTCGGCCAGGGTCGTCTCGATAGCGCTGGCCCGTGCTGCCAGCGCGTCGCGCTCGGCGGCCAGTTCGTCACGCTCGACCATGAGGCTGTCGCGCTCGGCCGCGAGTTCGCTGCTGGCGCTCTCGGCAGCGGCCACGGCCGCCCTCAGGGTGCCGATCTCGGCGGCCAGGCTGTCCTCGGCGGCCCGCGCGGTCAGGGCCTCCTCGGCGAGCCGATCACGCTCGGCCTCTAGGGTCTGGGCGCGCTCGACGGCTTGGGCGCGGGCGGTCTCGATGTCGCGCACGGCAACGGCCAGGGTGTCGCGCTCGACCAGCAGGATCTCGCGCTCGGCCAGGCTGGCGGCGAGCTCACGATCGATGCCCTGGAGTTGATCCTGCAGCGCGGCGGCCTCGACGGCGCGGTCGTCGGCCTCGGCGAGGCGGGCGAGGAGGTCGTCGCGGGCCAAGGTCGCCATGGTCTGGACCTCGTCGAGCTCGCTCTCGAGGCCCTCGAGTTGCTCTTCGAGCGCCGCGTTCTCCGCGGCCAACGTGTCCCGCTCGGCAGCCAGCCGGGCAAACCGCTCGGCGACCTCGGGGTCGTCGGCGGCGAGCAGGGCCTCGCTACCTTCCGCCGCACGGTCGGTCTCCAGCTCGATGACCCGCGCCAGGGCACGATCGAGTTGGGCTCGCGCACCATCGCGTTCGCGCTCGACCAGGCGCAGCTCCATGCCGAGCGACGCGAGCTCGCCGGGGCCCACCGTCTCCAGCGTGGCGCGGGGCTGGCCGGTCTCGTCGATCAGCCCGTCGACATCCCCGGTCATCCCGAGCTCGTCCTCGAGCACGGCGATCCGCGACTGGCCGAGGGCGAGCAGGGACTCTGCCTGCCGCCGGCCCTCCTCGGCGTTCTCCAGCTCGAGCCGCAGCGCCTCGAGCTCGCGTTCGGCCCGTTCGGCGGCCGCAGCACGCGCGGCCGTCGCATCGGCGAGTTCGGCGCGCAGCGCCGTGAGCTCGGCCCGCCAGGGCTCGGCATCGCCGGCCGGCTCGCGCGCAACCGTCAGTGCATCACCTGGCCCGACCACCGCCGGGGTTCCGCCCTCGCCAGCCACCGGCAGCCCACCGGCCTCCAGCGCGGCCAAGCGTGCGCCCTGTTCCTCGTACAGTCGATAACCGTAGTAACCGGCGGCCAACAGGCCGAGGCTCACCAGGACGCTCAGGGTGAAGCCCGAGGCCAGAAGAATTTGCTTGCCGCGGCTCAATGAAACGATTCGACCGCCGCCGGGGCCACGTTCGTAGAACTGCCGGTCGACGAACAACTCGCTCCAGCGCCGCCGGCCCCGCGGTCGCTCGTCCGCCATGCCCACCTACTCTCCGTCATGTTAGCCCAGCTGCAATGGTGGCCAGCCGGAGGCTGCGAGGAAGCCGGCTGCTGATCGGCGACAACGCGCGAGAACAAGCCGACAACGGCGCCGCACCACGGCAGCCGGAGGAAAGTGCAAGAACGCCGGGCCGACGTCCAATGGATTCACGAACGAGCGGCCAATTATCAACCCATGATTGAGACGAGGGCCGAAAGTCCTCTTGTCGTGCTGCCGGCTCAGGCCTGGGTGCCGACGAACTGGCTCGGGGTCAGGGCCTCGAGGGCCGGAGAAACGACCGTCGCCTCGCGGCTGGCGCCGCATTGGCGCAGCAATCGGGCGAGCAAGGCGTGGCTTGCGCCGTGCGTGGTCAACTCGACCATCGGCAGGCCGCCGAGCAGCGCCAAGGCGCCCAGCGCCAAGAGGTTGGCGTGGCGGGCAGGCTCGTCGGCAAAGCGCAGCCCGCCCGGGTTCCGTGGTCCGGAGTCGTCCAGGATCAGCGTGTTCTCGAGCGAGACGCCACGCATCAGCCCGCGTTCCTGGGCGGCTTCGAGAGCAGCCGTGGTCAGCGGCTGCCGGGCAGCGGCGAGTTCGTGGCGCAGCGCCTCGGGGGAGAGTGCTACGGCGTGCCGGGCGGGGCCGAAGGCGCCTTCGGGTGTTGCGCCGATGTCGGTCACCAGCCGACCCTGGCTCGCCGGGCCGATGCGGGCGGCGAGCGCGCCGCGGCAAAGGGCGATCGCCGTGGGCATGGGGCAGGGCCGGCGCGGTGCGGTCTGGCGCGTCGCACCGGCGCATTCGATGAGGAAGACGAAGGGTTGGGCGCTGCCGTCCATGGCCGGCAGCTCCGGACCACTCACCTCGATCAGGGCGTTGTCGATGCCCGTCATGGCCAGCGCCGCGGTGACGTGCTCGACACCGACGATCCTGGTGCCGTCGCCATCGGCGAGGATCAGGGCGTGGTCGGCGATGATCAGGTGTTCGGGACAGGCCAGCAAAGTGGCGCTGCCCGGGCGATCGCTGCGCTTGAAGCGGACGCCGCTACCGGCCGGGGCCGGCTGCAGGGTCAGGCCGACGCGCACGCCGGAATGGCGGCCGACGCCGACGCAGCTGATGGCGTGCGCGAGCGTCCGCTGGGCCGTGCCGGCGTCGATCCCGGTTGTCCGGGTTTCAGCGGCCGCCCCAGCGTCAGCCTCGCGCCGGTTGCTGGCGGCCTCGCGCGCGCCGCCGCCAGCAGTGGCTGCCAACGTCAACGGTGAACTCGTATCGTGCATAGCGCCCGCTCCTGATGCCTTTGGCGAGGCGGCACGTTTCGTGCCGCGGCCGATCGTCAGCGGTGCCTGTCCCCAGTACCTTTTTCGCAACGCAGCCTGGCGCCGTCGCTGGGCACCATCTGGCGAAAAAAGGTTGGTTTCCCCGCCTCCGGTTTTCATACCATCGAACGGGGAAACCAAAAAGTGCTTTTTTACTGCCTGTTAGGAGAAGACTTAAAACCAGCCTCTCAACAGAATTGGTTTTAGCTGTCGACGCGTTCCTTGCGCAAGAAAGCGGGGATGTCGCCGAGCTCATCCTGGCCGGGCGTAGCGTTTCGGCCACGCTCGCTGCCCGCTTGGGGCGCATGCTGCTGCGGCTGGGCGGGCCCGTCGTCGGCCATGGCCGGCTCGCGGCGCATTTGCGGCTGCATCGGACGCTCGTACTCGGCATCGCCGCCACCGGCGCCCAGACCGTGCGTGCGGGCAAAGCCGCGCATCCGCTGGAAGATGCCGAGCCCGCTCTGCCGCTCCTCGGCTTGCTGGCCGCGCGGCACCGCATAGCCGGTGGCAGCACCCTGCGCCCCTTGCGCCGGATCGCCCCGGTAGCCGGTGGTCTCGGCTGGCGGCGGGACGAAGTGCGGGTATTGGCCCTGACCGGCCTCGGCCGGTGCCCCTTGCCGCCCGTCGGTCGCGGCCCGGAGATGCAGGGTCGGGTTGGCCTCCGCTGCCTTGGCCGCCGGCTTTTGCACCTGCGGGTAGGGTTGCGGGCGATGCGCGGTGTGCGGGAACCAGCCGCCGGCCTGGGCCGGTTGGGTCTCGCTCCCGGCGGCTTCCGCCGCCGCTGCCTGACGCGAGCGCTCGGCCTGGGTCTCGATACCCGTCGCGACCACGGAGACGCGCAGGCCACCCTGGATCGATTCGTCGTAGGTCGAGCCGAAGATGATGTTGGCCTCGGGGTCGACCTCCTCGCGGATGCGGTTGGCGGCGGCGTCGATCTCGAAGAGGGTGATGTCGGAGCCGCCGGTGATGTTGATCAGCACGCCGCGGGCGCCGCGCATCGAGACCTCGTCGAGCAGCGGGTTGGAGATCGCGGCCTCGGCGGCGTCGATCGCCCGCCGTTCGCCCTCGGCCTCACCGGTGCCCATCATCGCCTTGCCCATCTCGGACATGACGGTCCTGATATCGGCGAAGTCGAGATTGATCATGCCGGGCATGACCATGAGGTCGGTCACACCACGGACACCCATGTGCAGCACCTGATCGGCCATCTGGAAGGCCTCGGCGAAGGTGGTGCGCTCGTTGGCCAGGCGGAAGAGGTTCTGGTTGGGGATGACGATCAGCGTGTCGACGAAGCTCTGCAGCTCGGTCAGGCCGCCCTCGGCGAGGCGCATGCGGTGGGCGCCTTCGAAGTGGAAGGGCTTGGTCACGACGCCGACGGTGAGGATCCCCATGTCGCGCACGGCCCGCGCGATGACGGGGGCGGCGCCGGTGCCGGTGCCGCCGCCCATGCCGGCGGTGATGAAGACCATGTTCGAGCCCTGCAGGAGATCGAGGATCTCGTCGAGGCTCTCTTCGGCCGAGGCACGGCCGACTTCCGGTCTCGCCCCCGCGCCCAAGCCGTGGGTGATGGCGTTGCCGAGCTGGATCTTGCGATCGGTCAGGCAGTTGGCCAGAGCCTGCGCATCGGTGTTGCAGGCGACGAACTCGACCCCTTCGAGGTGCGAGGTGATCATGTTGTTGACGGCATTGCCGCCGGCGCCACCGACGCCCACGACCGAGATTCGGGGCTTCATTTCATGCGTGACGGGCATGCTCAGGCTGATCGTCATGGTATTCTCCTCTTTTTTGTGCGGGGCGACCGATTTTTCGGTTCGTGACCCGCGGGCAGTGACCGTTTCCCTGGGCAGGGGGGCGGCCGGAAAAGGGTTGGTCAGATTACCGTGCTCGCGGCCACTGTTCAGCTCACGAAGTTCTGCTTGAGCCAGTGGCCGAGGCGGGCGAGGCCTGTGGTCAGTGCGGGCACCTCCGTCGATTGTTTCCAGCTCAAGCCGCCGTCGCGGCCGGTGACCAGCACCAGCCCGCCGGCGGCGGCACTACAACAGGGTTGGTCCTCGAGGCCGGTCCGGCCACGCACGGCGCCCGGCCGGCCGATCCGCGCCTTGAGGCCGAAAATCTCCTCGGCGAGTTCCTCGAGACCTTCGATCTGCGCCGCCCCGCCGGTGAGCACCATGCTGCGCGGCGGCTTGGCCTTGACCAGGTCCCACTCGTCCTCGAGCCGGGCCTGGATCAGGGTCAGGGTCTCCTCGACCCGGGCACGGATGATCTCGGTCAGCCGGGTGCGCGGCACTTCGCCGGTCGGCTGCTCGACATGGTCGCCGATAATCGGCACCTCGATCCGCACATTGTCGTCGCAGGCGCGGCAGAGCACGCCGCCATATAGGTTCTTCAGTCGCTCGGCGAAGGCCCGGCTGGTCGATAGGCAATAGGCGAGGTCGCGGGTGACGTGCTCGCCGCCATAGGGCACCTGGGCCAGATGGCAGAGCGCCCCGCCGCTGAACAAGCCGAGACTGGTGGTGCCACCGCCGAGCTCGAGCAGCAGCACGCCGCGGCGCATCTCGTCCACCGTCAGGCAGCCGATCCCGGCAGCATAGGTGGCGTTGGTCAGCTCCATGACGTCGAGATGGCAGCGCTCGAGGCAGGCGGTGAGATTGCGCAGTGCCGGCCGGGCCACGCTGAGCACGAGGGCGGTGAAATCGAGGGTCTGCGCGGCGAGCCCGCGCGGGTCGGCGAGCGCGTCCCTGCCGTCCGGGCGCATCTCCACGGGCAGGATGTGGAGAATCTCGCGCTCGCTGCCGAGGACCGAGGCGCGCACCGATTCCAGTGCCCGGTCGATGTCGTCGTCGTCGATCACCCGCCCGCCGATATGGCACTCGATGGTGACGAGCCCGGCCGACGGCCGGCCACCGGACCAGGAAACCGCGATCTCGCGCAGTGTCTCCCCCGCGGCTTCCTCGGCCTCGTTCAAGACCGCGAGCATCGAGGCCTCGGCCGCTTCGGCGTCGATCACCTCGCCGGCCTGAAAGCCCTCGGCCGCCTGGTAGCCGCGGCCGAGCAGGACGAAACCCTCGTCGCCTCGCGTGCGAACAATGTAGCAGCAGAGCTTGGAGCTGCCGATGTCGAGCAAGCCGAAGGGCGCGTTCTTGTGCGGCCGGCGGTGATTGGTCAGCAGTCGCTGCCAGATCATCTCGTGGGTGGCCGCCAGCGGTGCCGGCGTCATTTGGCCCGGTAGCGTCTGGGGCATCGTCTGGATCGAGGTGGCATCGGGTATCATCATGTGCGCTGGCCCGGGCGGAGGGATGCGGTCGGTCGGCCGGCGGGATTCAAGACCTCGTCGGAGAGGCGGACGATCACCCGGTCGTCGAGCCTGAGGTCGACGGCCTCGACGGCGCGGGTCAAGAGCGACTGCTCGCCGTGCAGCCGAGCGAGGCGGTGCCAGGCGGCGGCGGCATCACGTTCCGGCAGGCGGATCTCGATGCGCCCGTCGATGAAGACGTTCCAGCGTCGACTGTCGATCCGTTCGGCCCCGGTCACCAGGCGAACGAGGCTCGGCTCGCCGCCGACCAGTCTGAGCAGGTCGGCAGCCGCGGCCGGCGCGTCGGCGCCGCTCAGGATCGGTAAATGGCGGTAGGGCGAGACGGCGCTGACCTGGATGATGTCGCCCTGGTCACTCACCAAGGCGGGCCCGCTGGCCGGCAGGTCCGATGTCAGATGCCCCACATTGGGTTGCCCCACATTGGGTTGCCAGAGCGCGATCGGGCGGTGTTCGACGAGCGTGGTTCGAAGGCGGTCGGGGAACTGCCGTGTGACGGTGGCTTCGCGAACCCATGGCAGACTCTGGAGGCGTTGCTGAATGGCGGCAATATCAACCGCCAGTATATTTTGTCCATAGTAAGGTTCTAGGATTCGATAGATTTCGCCGGCACTGGTGCGCTGCCGTCCTTCGCTGAAAATATCGCGGATCTGCATGCCGAGCTGGTCGGTGGTGGCGACCAGCTGATCCATCGCCGCGAACCGGGCACGCTCGGTGAGCCCCGTCGACTTGGCGATGTGGAGGCTGGCCCCGAGCAGGCTCAGGGTCGCCACGATCAGCAGTCCGTAAAGCGCGGGCGCCCGCCAGCGCGGCGGCGGCGGGCGGCGCAGCGCGTGGCGGGTCCGATAGGCGAGCCGCCTTACTTGTCGCATCGCGCCCCCTCGACGAGCCGGACCACGAGATCGGCAAACGCGATGCCGCAATGCTTGGCTTGCTCGGGCACCAGCGACATCGGCGTCATGCCGGGCTGCGTGTTGACCTCGAGCAGCACGAGCCCGTCCATGCCGCCCTTGGGGTCGAAGCGGAAGTCCGAACGGCTGACGCCGCGGCAGCCGAGCACCCAATGGGCGCGAAGGGCCCAGTCGCAGACCTTGTCGAAGACCGGTCGCGGCAGCGGGGCCGGCACGATGTGCTCGGCGAAGCCTTCTGTGTACTTGGCCCCGTAATCGTAGAAGCGGCCTTTTTTCGGCCGGATCTCGGTCACGGTGAGCGCCTGCTCGCCGAGGACCGTGGCGGTGAGCTCGTGGCCCGGAATGTAGCGCTCGACCAGAAAGCGGGCCTCGGGTGCGATGTCGGTGCGCTTGGTCAGCGCCGAGATGTCGCCGGTCTTGGCGACCAGCACGTTGACCGAGGAGCCTTCGGCCGCGGGCTTGACGACGAAAGGCGGCTCCATCGGCGGCGGGCCGTCCTGGAGATCCTCGAACTCGATCTCGAAGCCTTCGGGGCAGACGAGGCCGGCGCTGCGGAAGAGCCGCATCGCCATGGGCTTGTCCATGGCGAGTGCCGAGGCCAACACACCCGAGTGGGTGTAGGGAATGGCCATGAGGTCCAGCAGGCCCTGGACCCGCCCGTCCTCGCCGTAGCGGCCATGCAGCGCGTTGAAGACGACGTCGGGCTTCACCTCGGCCAGGCGAGCGGCGAGGTCGCGACCGACGTCGATCTTGGTGACGCGGTAGCCTTTTTCCTCCAGGGCGGCGGCGCAATTTTCGCCCGAGACGAGCGAGACGTCGCGCTCCGCGGAAAGGCCGCCCATCAGGACGGCAACGTGGGATTTCATGAAGGCACTCCATTGGTATCGGACAGGCCGGACGCTGCCGTCGCCGTCTCGGGGGCGGGGGCGGCTTTGCCCAGGCGCTTGATTTCCCATTCGAGGCGAATGCCGCTCTGAGCCAAGACACGAGCCCGCACGGTCTCACCGAGCGCCTCGAGGTCGGCGGCCGTGGCACTGCCTGTGTTGATGAGAAAGTTGCAGTGCTTATCGGAGACCATGGCCGCCCCTCGGGTCAACCCCCGGCAGCCGGCCAGATCGATCAATTGCCATGCCCGGTGGCCCGGGGGATTCTTGAAGGTGCTGCCGCCGGTAGCGACCCGGAGCGGCTGGGCGGCCTCGCGCTCGGCCTTGATCGCTTCCATGCGGGCCTTGATGGCGGCGGGATCGCCGTGTTCGAGGGCGAAGGCGGCGCGGACCACGATCCAGTCCTCGGGCAGCGCGGAGTGGCGGTAGGCGAAACCCAGCTCGGCATTGGTCAGCCGGTGCAGGGTCCCCTTGCGGTCGAGGGCCTCGGCCCAGATCAGCCGTTCCCGCGTCTCGCCGCCGAAGGCGCCGGCGTTCATCCGCACGGCGCCGCCGATGGTGCCGGGGATGCCGATCATGAACTCGATGCCCGAGAGCCCGGCACGCTCGGCCACTTGGGCCACCCGCTGATCGAGGGCGCCGGCCCCGGCGACGATCGTGGTCCCCTCGACCTCGACCTTGGCCAAGGGCCCGCCGAAGCGGACGACCACGCCTGCGATGCCGCCGTCGCGGATCAGCATGTTCGAGGCGACACCCATCGGCAGGACGGGCACGTCCGCTGGCGTCGCTGCCAGGAAGGCTGCCAGGTCCTCGACGTCGGCCGGCTGGAACAGGCGTTCGGCCGGGCCGCCGACCCTGAACCAGGCCAGAGGGGCGAGCGGGACGTTCTGGCGGAGGTTGCCGCGGGTTTCGCTCATGCGCCGGCACCTCCGGCCCTGGCGGCGCGCAGCATGTCCGGAAGCGCGTTGGCCCACTGGGTGATGGTGCCGGCACCGAGGCAGACGACGAGGTCGCCCGGCTTTGCGATCTCGACGATCTTGCCGGGCAGATCGTCCGGCCCCTCGATCGCGAGGGCGGTCCGTTGGCCGTGGCGGGTCAGGCCCTCGACCAGGGCATCGCGGTCGATACCGGGGATCGGGGCTTCGCCGGCGGCGTAGACCGGCGCCACGAGAACCACATCGGCGTCCGCAAAGCAGGTACAGAAGGCCTCGAACAGGTCCTGGAGACGGCTGTAGCGGTGCGGCTGGACGACGGCGATGACGCGGCCCTGGCTCACCTGCCGGGCGGTCTCGAGCACGGCCCTGATCTCGACCGGGTGGTGGCCGTAATCGTCGACGATGGTGATACCGCCCACTTCGCCCGTGACGGTGAAGCGGCGCTTGACCCCGCCGAGGCCGGCAAGCGCCGCGCGGACGACGTTCTCGGTCATCCCCAGTTCGTCGGCGATGGCGATGGCGGCCAAGGCATTCTGGACGTTGTGGTGGCCGGGCAGCGCCAGGGTGAAGTCGACGAAGCGGCGGGTTTCGCCGGTTGCGGTATCGCGGATGAAGACGTCGAAGCGCGAGCCCTTGGCGTCCGAGACCGGCTCGGTGGCGCGGATGTCGGCCTGCGGATTGAAGCCGTAGGTGCGGACCCGACGGTCGGTGATCCGGCCGACCAGGGCCTGGACCTCGGGGTGGTCGATGCAGAGGATGGCCACGCCATAGAAGGGCAGCCGCTCGACGAAGTCCTGGTATGCCGCCTTGACCCGCTCGAAATCGCCCCAGAACTCCATGTGCTCGGGGTCGATATTGGTGACGATGCCGATGGTCGCGGGCAGGCGCAGGAAGCTGCCGTCGCTCTCGTCGGCCTCGACCACCATCCAGTCGCCCTCGCCGAGCCTCGCATTGGTGCCGTAGGCGTTGATGATGCCGCCGTTGATCACGGTGGGCTCGAGCCCGGCGGCATCGAAGAGGCCGGCGACGATGGCCGTGGTCGTGGTCTTGCCGTGGGTGCCGGCGACCGCGACCGAGGGGTGCAGGCGCATGATCTCGCCCAGCATGTCGGCGCGCCGCACGATCGGCAGCCGGCGGCGCCGCGCTTCCTCGAGCTCGGGATTGTCGGGCTTGATAGCGGTCGAGACGACGAGGACACGGGCCTCGCCCAGGTTCTCGGGCGCATGGCCGACGGCGATCGTCATGCCCTTGGCGCGCAGCCTCTGCACGTTGGCGTTGTCGCTGACATCCGAGCCCTGCACCGTATAGCCCATGCCGAGCAGGATTTCGGCGATGCCGCTCATGCCGATGCCGCCGATGCCGACGAAGTGGATGGCACCCGTATCCAGTGGCTGGACGCGCAGGCTGCGCGCGGTCGCGTTGGCCACCGGGCTCATTGCACGGCCTCCGGCGTGGTCGAGGCCGCTTCGCGGCCGACCCGCGCCTGTTCCGGCAGCAGGGCGAGAACGGCATCGGCCAGCCTGGCCGCGGCGTCGCTCTGGTAGTGGGCGCGGGCGACGGTCGCCATGGCCTGGAGCCGGGACGGGTCGGTCATCAGAGCCTCGAGCTCTTGCAGCAGTGTCGCCGCATCGAAGTCGGGCTGAAGAATGCGCACACAACCGCCGGCCGCGGCCAGGGCTTCGGCATTGGCGCGCTGGTGGTCGTCGGCCGCGGCGGCGTAGGGAACCAGGATCGAAGGCCGGCCCATGGCCATGATCTCGGTCAGGCTCGAGGCGCCGGCGCGGCTGACCAGGAGATGCGCCTGGGCGAGCTGGGTCGGCATGTCCTTGAAGAAGGCGGTGACCTCGGCGTCGATCCCGTCGGTCGTGTAGCGCTCGCAGACCCGGGTCAGGTCCTCGGGCCGGCATTGCTGCTGGATGCGCAAGCGCCGGCGCAAGCCTTCCGGCAGGCGGGCCACGGCCTCGGGCACCACGTCGCTGAAGATCCTGGCACCCTGGCTGCCGCCGATGACGAGGAGACGAAAAGCCTCGGCGGCGGCAGGCGCGGTGAAGGCGGCCGCGTCCAGGCGAAAGCCCGGGCGGACGGGATTGCCGGTGACGATCAGGGCCGGCCCGTGTCGCGGCACATGGCTCGTCCCCTCGAAACTGAGGGCGACGGTCCGGGCAAAGCGGGCGAGCAGGCGGTTGGCGCGGCCGAAGACGGCGTTCTGTTCATGGAGCAGCAGCGGCCGGCCGGTGCACCACGCGGCGAGGCCGGCCGGCACGGAGGCGTAGCCGCCGAAGCAGGCGGTGGCCCGGGGGGCCAGCCGGCGCATCAGGCCCAGCGATTGCACCGTACCGCGCAAGAGGGCGAGAATGCCGGCGAGCTTGGCCTTCAGACCGCCGGTGGGGCTGCCGGCGCTGATCACGTGGCGGTCGATGTCGTCGGGCAGGTAGCGGGCACCGCGATCGTCGGTGACGACGGCCACTGGCTCGCCGCGCTCGAGCAGGCTGCGGGCCAGCGCCAAGGCCGGGAACATGTGGCCGCCAGTGCCGCCGGCGGCGATCAGGATCGGGCCCGAGGCGGTTGCTGCGGTCATGGAATGGGCTCCAGCCGGGCGCCGCGGCGGGTCAGCGCCAGGAGCATGCCCATGGTGATCGCGACGGCCAGCAGCGAAGAGCCGCCGTAGGAGATGAAGGGCAGGGTCATGCCTTTGGTGGGAACGAGATTGACGTTGACCGCCATGTTGACCAGCGCCTGCAGGCCGAACTGGGCGATCAGCCCGGTGGCGGCCAATTGGACGAAGCGGTTGGGGTTGAGTTGCAGCCGCCAGAGGGCGCGCAGCACGAGCCAGGCGAAGATGGCGACGATCACGAGGCAGGCGATGATGCCGAACTCCTCGGCGACGGTGGCGAAGACGAAATCGGAATGAGCCTCGGGCAGCCGGAATTTGACGACACCTTCGCCAGGGCCGCGGCCGAACAGGCCGCCGGATTTGACCGCGCTCAGGGCACGCTCGACCTGGTAGATCTCGGCCGCGGGGTCGAGGAAGCCGTCGATCCGGTCGCGCACGTGCGGCAGCAGCGTGTAGGCGCTCCACAGCCCGCCGACGCCGACGGCAGCCAGGAGGATGATCGGCAGCCAACCGAGGCCGGCGACGAACAGCTGGGCCGCGAAGAAGCTCGCCACCACGGCCGCCATGCCGAGATCGGGCTGCAGCAGTAGCACGGCCATCGTGCCGCCGACGAGAATCAGCGACAGCGGCAGGCCCTTCAGACCGGGTTTGCTCGCGAGCAGCCAGGCGACGACCACGGCGAGGCCGGGCTTGAGAAATTCCGACGGCTGCAGCTGTTGGCCGCCGATGAAGAGCCAGCGGGTGGCGCCCTTGATTTCGGGAGCGAAGAAGAGGGTGGCGATGGTCAGGCCGGCGGCGGCGGCGAAGAGCATGGTGGCGAGCCGGAGCACGCCCCTCGGCGCGAGGAGCGAGACGGCGAACAGGCAGAGTGCCGCCGGGACCAGGACGAGGAAATGGCGGATGACGAAATGCATGCCATCGAGGCGGAGATTACGGGCAATGGGTGGGCTCGACGCCAGGACCATGATCGCCCCCATCAGCACCAGGATGCCGATGCCGACGAGGAGAAGGCGGTCGACGGTCCACCACCATTGACCCAAAAGCGAGCGATCGGTGCGGGCGAAGGCGCTCATCCGGCGAGCTCCTTGGCCGCGAGCTCCCGGGCGGCGAGTTCGCGGGCGAGGGCGGCGAACGCATCGCCCCTGGCTTCGTAGTTGGCGAACTGGTCGAAAGAGGCGCAGGCGGGGGCGAGGAGAACGACGGGTGCTGTGGTTTGGCTGATGCGGGCGGCAGCGAAGGCGGCCGGGACGGCGCGCTCCAGTGTTTCGGCACTCTCGACCGGTAGGGTCTCGGGCAGGGTCGCCGCGATCTCGCTGGCTGCCTCGCCGATCAGCCAGGCGCCGCGGACGGCGGCGAGGTGGGGCAAGAGGGCGGCGAAACCGCCGGGCTTGGGCTTGCCACCGGCAATCCAGAAGATGTCGGCGAAGCTAGAGAGGCTCGGGATCGCGGCTTCGGGGTTGGTGGCCTTGCTGTCGTCGACGAAGCGGACCCGACCGGTGCTGGCCACGGTCGCCATGCGGTGCGGCAGGCTCTGGAAGGTGGAAAAGCCGCGGACGGCATCGGCAGCCGGCACGTTCAGGGCACGGAGCACGGCGTAGCTCGCTGCCGCGTTCTGGCGGTTGTGGCGGCCTTCGAGGCTCGGGATTCCGGCGAGATCGGCCACGGTGCACGGGGTGTCGCCGGTGGCGTCGACGAGTTCGGTGCCTCTTGCGTAGACGCCGCGCTCGGGCTCGCTCGCCGCACTGATGCGGATGATGCGACGGCCCCTGGCTTCGAGGTCGTCGGCGATGGACTCGGAGGGGGCGTCGTCGACGCCGACGACGGCGATGCCGTCTTCGGGCTGCAGGGTGAAGAGCCGGCGCTTGGCCTCGATATAGGCGTCGAAAGTGCCGTGGCGGTCGAGGTGGTCGGGGGTGATGTTGAGCAACACGGCCACGCGTGGGGCGATCCGGGTCGCCAGATCGAGCTGGTAGGAGGAGAGCTCGAGAACGAACGTCCGGCCGGGAGCGCCGAGGTCGAGGTCGAGGACGGGCTTGCCGATATTGCCACCCATCAGCGCGTCGCGGCCGCATGCCACCAGGAGGTGGTGGATCAGCGCCGTGGTGGTCGATTTGCCGTTGGTGCCGGTGATGCCGATGACGGTGCGGCCGGCCAAGCGCTCGGCGAAGAGATCGATGTCGCTGGTGAGCTCGATGCCATGGCGGCTCGCGGCCTCGATCACCGGGTGCGGGGCCGGGTGATGGAGCGGCACGCCGGGGCTGACGACCAGCGCATCGAGGGTCCGGACATCGTCGAGCGTGCCCTTGCTGCCGCCGGCTTCGACCGCCTCGGCCAAGGTGATGGCGTTGTCGTCGAAGACGCGGCAGTCCTGGCCCTGGGCGAGGGCGTCCCGCAACACTGCCATGCCGCTTCTGGCCATGCCGAGGATACCGATTCGCTCTCTCGTCATCCTACCCTCACCGCAGCTTCAAGGTCGACAGGCCGATCAGCGCCAGGATGGTGGCGATGATCCAAAAGCGGATGACGATGGTAGGTTCCTGCCAGCCTTTCTTCTCGAAGTGGTGGTGGAGGGGCGCCATGCGGAAGACGCGCTTGCCGGTGAGCTTGAAGGAGGCGACCTGGACGATCACCGAGACGGCCTCGAGGACGAAGAGGCCGCCGATGACCGCCAGGACCAGTTCGTGCTTGGCGGCAACGGCGACGGTGCCCAGGGCCCCGCCCGTGGCGAGCGAGCCCGTATCGCCCATGAAGACCATGGCGGGTGGCGCGTTGAACCACAAGAAGCCGAGCGAGGCGCCGACCATGGCGGCGCAGAAGACGGCGAGCTCGCCGGTGCCCGGGACGAAAGGGATGCCCAGGTAATTCGAAAAGATCGCGTTGCCGACGAGATAGGCGATGAAGGCGAAGCAGCCGGCGGCGATCATCACCGGCACGATGGCGAGGCCATCGAGGCCGTCGGTGAGGTTCACGGCATTCGACGCGCCGACGATGACGAAGACGACGAAAACCGGGAAGAGCAGGCCCAAGGGGACGAGGAGGTCCTTGAAGAAGGGCATGGCGAGCGAGGTCGAGAGCGGAGCCGGCGTGAAGCTCATCAGGGCGATCGCCGCCGCCAGTGAAATGATGCCCTGCAAGAGCAGCTTGTAGCGGCCGGAGAGGCCGGACGAGCTGCGCTGGGTCAGCTTCATCAGGTCGTCGGCGAAGCCGATGCCACCGAAGCCGAGGGTGACGATGAGGACCACCCAGACATAGCCGTTGCTGAGGTCGGCCCAGAGCAGGGTGGAGATGGCAATCGCGATGAGAATCAGGACACCGCCCATGGTGGGCGTGCCCTTCTTGGTCAGAAGGTGCGATTCCGGGCCGTCCTCGCGGATCGGCTGGCCTTCGCGCTGCTTCTTCTTCAGCCAGCGAATGACCGAGGGGCCGAGCACGAAGCAGATGACGAGCGCGGTCATCACCGCGCCGCCGCTCCTGAAGGTGATGTAGCGGAAGACGTTGAAGAGCGTGAACTGGTCGGCCAGCGGGACGAGGAGGTGGTAGAGCATCGCTTCAGCCCTCCGCCGTGACGGTGGAGGGCGCTTCGAGCGCTTCGATGACGTGGCGCATGGCGCTGCCGAGCGAGCCCTTGACCAGGACGACGTCGCCGGCCGCCAACGCCAGGGCGACCTCGGGGGCCAGGCGCCGGCTGTCCTCGGCCCAGGCGCCCTTTTGCGCCTCGGGCAGCACGTCGTGCAGATGGCGCATCGAGGGGCCGCTGGTGAAGACAAGGTCGACGGCGGCTTCGGCCAAGGGCTGGGCCAGGCCGGCGTGGAGGGACGGTCCGGTGTCGCCCAGTTCCAGCATGTCGCCGAGGACGGCGATCTTGCGGCCGGGCTGACGGCCGAGCACGTCGATGGCGGCCGCCATCGAGGCTGGATTGGCGTTGTAGCTTTCGTCGAGGAGGCGGATGGTCCCCGTCCCCCAGGCGATTTCGCGCATCGCGCCCCTGCCGGCGACGGGGCGGATACCGGCCAGGCGCTCGGCCGCGCGGTCGAGATCGAGGCCGAGGTGATAGGCAGTCGCCAGGACGGCGAGGCCGTTCATCGCCCAGTGCCGGCCGGGGGCTGCCAGATGCAGCCTGAGCTTGCGCCCGGCGATGGCGATCTCGACCCGGCTGCCGTCGGCTTCACTGGTGAGGTGATCGAGGCGGATGTCGGCGTCGGTGGATGCACCGAAGGTGACGATCTCGGCAGCGTAGCGTTGGGCTGCCTGTCGCAGGCGGTCGCTATGCAGGGTCTCGGCGTTGATCACGGCGATGCCACCCGGCTCCAGGCCCTCGAAAATCTCGGCCTTGGCGTCGGCGATTCCGGCCGTGTCCTTGAAAAACGCCAGATGCGCCGGGGCCACGGCGGTGATCAAGGCGATGTGCGGCCGGGCGATGCGGGTCAGAGCGCTGATTTCGCCCGCGTGATTCATGCCGATCTCGCTGACCGCGAAGGCAGTTTCGGGCGGCAGGTTGGCCAGGGTCAAGGGAACGCCCCAGTGATTGTTGTAGCTCGCCCGGCTGGCGTGGCAGGTGGCGAAGCCGAGCAGCACCTGCCGCAGCATCTCCTTTGTACTGGTCTTGCCGACGCTGCCGGTGACGGCGATCACCTTGGCGCTCGACCGATTGCGGCCGAAGCGGCCGAGGCCCTCGAGCGCGGCCTGGGTGTCGTCGACGATCAAGAGCGGCGCGTCCTCGTCGACGTCGTCGGGGCGGCGGGTGACGACGGCGGCGGCGGCCCCGCGCGCCAGGGCGTCCTGGACGAAGGCGTGGCCGTCGCGATTGGGGCCGTCCAAGGCGACGAAGAGTTCGCCCGGCTGCAGCGTGCGGCTGTCGATCGCAACGCCCGTGGCCTTCCAGTCGCGGCGGCTGCGGCCGCTGGTTGCGGCCGCGGCGTCGACCGCCTGCCAGAGCGGCGCCACGTTGCCGTTGGCCGGGCCCCTTGCGACATCGGCCATCATGCCGCGTCCTCGAGAGCTGCCAGCGCCGCCTTGATCTCGCTCGCATCGTCGAAAGGCAGGGTCTCGTCGCCGACGATCTGGCCGACCTCGTGGCCCTTGCCGGCGACGACCAGCACGTCGCCTGGCTCGAGGGCGGCAAAGGCGGCGCGGATCGCCGCCGCCCGATCGCCGATCTCGATCACCTTGGCGGCATCGCGGCCGAGCGGCTCGAGGATCTCGTAGCGGATCGCGGCCGGGTCCTCGTTCCTCGGGTTGTCGTCGGTGACGAAGACCAGATCGGCCAGTTCCGCGGCGAGCTTGCCCATCAGCGGGCGCTTGCCCTTGTCGCGATTGCCGCCGCAGCCGAAAACCACGACGAGCCGGCCCTTGGTGTGCGGGCGCAGCGCCTCCAAGGCCTTGGCCAGCGCGTCGGGGGTGTGGGCGTAGTCGACGAAGGCCGGGGCACCCTTGGGGTGGCGGGCCACGAGCTGCATCCGGCCGGGCGCACCCCGGAGTTCCGCCAGGGCCTCGAGCACCAGGTCGAGAGGAGCGCCGCCGGCCACCGCCAAGCCCACGGCGGCCAGGACGTTGTGCGCCTGAAAGGCACCGACCAGGCCGGAGCGGAAGCGGTGGCGCTTGCCCATGGCCTCGATCTCGAGGATCTGGCCGGTAAGTTCCGGCCGGCGGTCGAGGAGGCGAAGCTGCCGGGCGCCAGCGCCGAAATCGACCACTTCGGCACCGCGGCTCCGAGCGATCTCGGCCAGCCGCGAAAACTCCGGGCTGTCGGCGTTGAGCACGGCCGTGCCGCCCGGGGCCAGGCACTCGCTGAACAGACGCGCCTTGGCCGCGAGGTAGGCCTCGAAGCTGCCGTGATAGTCGTAGTGGTCGCGGCTGATATTGGAGAAGGCGGCAGCCTGGATGGTCAGGCCGGAAAGCCGCTCCTGGTCGAGGCCGTGGCTCGAGGCCTCGACGACGAGGTGGTCGACCCCGCTCTTGGCGAGCTCGGCTGCGAGGCGGTGCAGGGTGATGGCATCGGGCGTGGTGAGCGAGCTCTTCGGCCAGCGGCCGGCGCTCTCGAGGCCGAGCGTGCCGAGGCTGGCGGCGCGGATGCCGAGCCGATCCCAGATCTGCCGGGTGAAGCTGGCGATCGAGGTCTTGCCGTTGGTGCCGGTGACGGCCGCGACGAAGGCCGGCTGGCTGCCGAAGAAGGATGCTGCGAGCCGGGCCAGGCGGCGGCGCGGGTTGGCGTCGATGATCACCGGGACGAGCTGGGCATAAGCCTCGGCGTTGGGGCTGCCGAGGACGGCCACGGCACCCTTTTTCAGCGCCTCGGGAATGAAGATGTGGCCGTCGGCCTGGGTCCCGGAGAGGGCGGCGAAAAGCTGGCCCGGCTCGACGCTGCGGCTGTCGGAGGCGATGCCCTTGATGGTCACGTCCTGCAGGTTGAGGACGCGCGGCGGGTTGCCGTCCGTTGCCGCCGGACGGGTGCCTTCGGGGAAGCGCCTGGCTTCCTCAGCGAGTAAGGCTGGCAGCCGCAAAGCCGTCCTCCATCCGTCGCGTGCGGCCGTTCATGACCGGCATGACCTGCAGCCGGTCGGTGAAGGCGGCCTCGATCTCGGGCGATTTCTTGGGCACGCCGAGGAGCGGGCCGGCCTGGGCGATGATCCGGGAGACCACGGGTGCCGCGGTCCAGCCGCCGGTGCGAAAGCCATAAGTCTCGGCGTCGCCCTTGGGCTCGTCGAGCACCGAAAGGACAGCATAGCGCGGAGTGTCGGCGGGAAAGACGCCGATGAAGGAGGAGATGACGGCCCTGCCGTCGTAGCCGCGGCGACTACCGGTGGGCTTGTCGGCAGTGCCGGTCTTGCCGCCGACCATGTAGCCCTGAACGCCGCCATTCGCCCCGGTGCCGCGCTCGACGGTCAGCCACATCAGCCAGCGCAGGTCCTTGATCGTGCGTTCGGAGACGACGGTCGGCGCTTGCTCCAGGATCGTCGGCAACGTCTCGGGATCACGGCGGAGAAAGGTTGCGGGCAGGCGCTTGCCGTCACCGACCAGCGCCGCCACTGCCTCGGTGAACTGCAAGGGCGAGACGGAGATGCCGTGGCCGTAGGAGACGGTGGCCGCGACGATGTCGGGCCAACGCTCCTGGACGAGTGGCTGGGTGGTCTCCGGGATCTCGAGCTGCGGCCGGCTGAAGAGTCCCAGATGGTCGAGAAAGGGCTTTTGCGCCTCGGTGCCGCCGGCGGCGAAGGTCATCTTCACCGTGCCGATATTGGAGGAGTAGGCGAAGACCTCGGGTACGGAGAGCCAGCGTTGGTGGCCGCGGAAGTCGCGGATGCTGTGGCGGCCGATACGCAGGGATTCCGAGGCATCGAAGCGGTCGTAGATGGAGACGTCGCCACTCTCGAGCGCCATCGCGGCGCTGACCACCTTGAACAGCGAGCCGAGTTCGTAGACGTCGCCGGTGCAACGATTGCGGCGCGCCTCGGGCGGCGCCCGTTCGGCGCGGTTGGGGTCGTAGTCGGGCAGGCTGACGAGGGCCAGGACCTCGCGGGTCTCGACGTCGAGAACAATGGTGCAAGCGCCCTCGGCCGAGAATCGATCGACACCGGCCTTGGTCGCCGCATGCGCGATGCGCTGAACACGGCGGTCGAGCGAGAGGGCGAGATCGGGCTTGCCCAAGGCAGCGCCACCCTGGAGCGCGGCGTCGAGGCCGTACTCGATTCCGGCGAGTCCCTGGTTGTCGATCCCGACGAAGCCGAGAACGTGGGCCGCTTCCCGACCGCGCGGATAGACCCGCCGCTCGCCGAGCTGGAAGCCGATACCGGGCAGGCCGAGCTCGAGGACGGCGGCCTGCTCGGCCGGCGAGATCTGCCGTTTGACCCAGGCAAAGCGACCGCCCCGGGCGAAGCGGGCGTTGAGCTCGGCGGCATTCACCCCGTCGAGGACCCGGGCCAGGGCGATGGCCGCGGTCTCGGGGTCGTTCATGAGAAGCGGATCGCCGATGACCGAGAGGGTGACGATGTTGCTCGCCAAGAGCTCGCCGTGGCGGTCGTGGATGGCGGCACGACGCAGCTCGACGCCGTCCTCGGTTTGGCTCGGGCCGGCGGTGACGGTGCGCTGGCCGGCGGTGGCCATGTCGACGAGACGCAGGCCGATACTCATGAACGCCAGGACGAAGCAGAGGGCGAGCAGCCTGAGCCGCACGGCACCGATGCCGTTCATGCGCTGCTTGTCGTGCTCGCTCACCGCCGGTCACCCATCATCCGTCACCAGCCCTGGCCAAGAGGATCGGTGCGTCCGCTCAGGCTGGGCAAGGCAAAAGCCGTCACCGGCTTGACCCGAAACTCCAAGAGATCGCCTTCCGGCAGCTCGGCCTGGCGCGGCTGGCGGGCGAGCTGCAGCAGGCGGTAGTCGCCGATCTGCCGGGCCTCGACGACCCGCTCGAGGGTCGCCGGCGCCATGCCCAACGCCCGCGCCTGGGCGGCCAAGCGATCGGCCCGGGCGAGGTGCGCCCAGTCCGCTTCGAGCGTCCTCAGCCGCCAGCGCTCGGCCTCGATCTCCTGTTCGATCCGGGAGATCTCGCCCTCGGCGGCGACCACCGCGTACTTCACGTTGAAGAGGCTGGTGGCGGCGAGGATGATCAGGATGATGAGGATCGGGACGTAGCGCTGGATCATGCAGCAAACCTCCAGGCCGGAACCGGGTTCGCGTCTCCTGCCCCTGCCTGATCCTCGTCGTCGGCCAGCCGGACGGCGGCGCGCAGCCGGGCCGAGCGCGCCCGCGGGTTGCGCGCCACCTCGGCATCGCCGGGCTTGATCACCTTGCGCTCGAGCCAGCGAAGCTTGGGCCGGGCCGTGGCCACCAACGGCAGGTGCCGGGACGGCTTCGCGCGGCGTTCGCTCAAGTCGTCGATGAAGCGCTTGATCCGCCGATCCTCGAGGCTGTGGAAGGCGACGAGCACCAGGCGGCCGCCGGGACGCAGGAGGTCCGGTGCGGCAACGAGCAGGCGATCGATCTCGCCGAGCTCGTCGTTGACGGCGATCCTGAGCGCCTGGAACACCTGCGTCGCGGGCGTGCGGCCGGGCTTTACCCGGCGTTTGGTCGCAGCGATCAGGCTCGCGAGGTCGGCGGTCGTCGTGATCGGCCGCAGCGCCCGCCGTGCCACGATGGCCCGGGCAATGCGTCCGGCCTCCGGCTCCTCGCCGAGGCTGAAGAAGAGCCGTGCCAGCTCGCGCTCGTCCAGTCGGTCGACGAGCTCGGCCGCGGTCTCGCCCGTGGCGCCCATGCGCATGTCGAGCGGCCCCTCGGCCTGAAAAGAGAAGCCGCGCTCGGGCTCGTCGAGCTGAAAGGAGGAGACCCCGAGATCGGCGACCAGGCCGTCGACGGCCGCAACGCCGATGCCGGCGAGATGCGCCTCGAGCTCACCGAAAGCGCCCTCGAGCATGGTGAAGCGCGGTTCTTCGGCGGCGAGTGCGCGACCACGAGCGACGGCCGCCGGATCTCGGTCGAGGCCGATCACCCGACAGTCGGCGGCAGCGAGGATGGCCCGGCTGTAGCCGCCACCGCCGAATGTGACGTCGACCAAGAGGTCGCCCGCGGCCGGGGCCAGCGCGCTCAGCATCGCCTCGAGGAGGACGGGGGCATGGCTCATCGACCGCCCTCGACGGGCCGAGACGCGATGCTTGCGATCGCCGCGCAAACGGTCCACAAGCCCGCGTCGTGGTCGTGGCGCGGCCGCATCGCCGATGCCCGTCCGATCGCCGCTGCGCGTCCGCACGTCAGCATCGCGCTGGCTGCCCTCGAACAGCGAGAATTCGGCTCAGTCCTGTCAATAAACCTGCTGCCCATCAGCTTTCGCCATCCCACTTCGGCCCAAGCCGCGCCTATCTCACCGCCGAGCGATCTCGGAAAATTTATTCTACCAAAACGCGAATATTGATAGCAAGTGTCAAATGATCAAAACATGAGATAAAGCGCGAGGGGTAGCTGGTCGATCATTTGAAACTACTCGGCTTTGACTTGCACTCGGATCACATTCTTTGACCGCTCAGGTTGCACAACCCTACCCGCCGCTTCTCCCAGGGTCAAGGTCGGGTGTCTCAGATGCAACGACAAAGAGTTATCGTAACTTACTGAAACAAGTTGGCATTAGCGTGTCAAGAATAATTCTGTGGATAAGTGCCGCAAAACCCGTCGCAAACTGTGGATAAACCAGGGACGGAAACGCCGTGGGACAATGCCACGGGCGCTCACTGATGGCCAGGGCCCGAATGAGCCGCGAAGGCGGGTGCGTGGCGGTCTATAAGCCGGGTTCTGTCCTCGATCGGGGTCGAGGGGTGACCATTCATCTAGGACGCGCGTTGCCGCGCGCCTCGCGCAACCTACCCGAGCGATCAACCCGGAAAAGGGTCGCGTCCGAAGACGCCGCCGCTCCTATTCGGTCTTGCTCCCGGTGGGGTTTACCGTGCCGCTGCCGTTGCCGGAAGCGCGGTGCGCTCTTACCGCACCCTTTCACCCTGACCCGCAGATGGCAGCACCCGAAGGTGCAGCATCCCGGCGGGCGGATTGCTCTCTGTGGCACTTTCCCTGGGGTTGCCCCCGCCGGGTGTTACCCGGCACCGTCTTTCCGTGGAGCCCGGACTTTCCTCCCGGCGCGTCACCGATTGCCCGGCGACGTGCCGAGCGGTCACCCGACCGCCACGCACCCGACGGTCATGTAGGCCGGGCGTCGCCCTGGCACAAGCGGGCGACGGCGGCGATCAGGCCCATGGTCTCGGGATCGAGCCGGCCATCGACCCGGGCCTGGCGCCAATGCCGCTGGAAGGCGGCGACGATTTGCGTCGGCTGGGTGTTCGGCAAATCGAAGCGGTAGCCGATACCGGCGAGCCGCGCGTAGGCCGTGGCGGGGTCGACGGCGGTCGGCGTGGCGGTCGGTGGCCAGATGCCGAGGCCGTGCCCGGCGAGTTCGGCCCAGGGAAAGAGCTCGCCCGGGTCGGTCTTGCGCGCTGGTGCCACATCGCTGTGACCGATGACGGCGTCGGCCGGCAATGCATGGCGGTCGACGATGGCACCGGCGAGGTCGATCAGGGCCGTGATCTGCGGTTGTGGGAAGGCGCGATAGCCCCACTCGTGGCCCGGATTGACGAGTTCGATGCCGATCGAGTGGCCGTTGACGTCGTCGATCGCGCGCCAGGCGGATACCCCGGCATGCCAGGCCCGCCGGGTCTCGGGAACGAGAGTCAGGATCGTGCCGTCCTCGTCGATGACGTAATGTGCGCTGACCTTGGCCGCGGGGTCAGAGAGGCGGGCAATGGCCGCGGCAGCGGTGGCCATGCCGGTGTAATGGAGGATGAGCAGCGAGGGCTCTGTCGCCTCGGGCCGCGCATCGTGGTTGGGCGAGGCAGCCGGCAGCGGCGGCGTCGCGCATGCGCTGTCCCCGAGTGACGTCGGCTCGGTGGGTGGCCTCAGATGTAGCCTTCCTCGATCAGCGCCTGGGCGATCTGCACGGTGTTGAGTGCTGCACCCTTCCGCAGATTGTCCGCCACCACCCATAGCTGCAGGCCGTGCGGCACCGTCGTGTCCTGGCGAATGCGCGAGACGAAGGTGGCGTGATCGCCCACACAGTCGATTTGCGTGACGTACTCGTCGTCCTCGGGGCGATCGACGACCAGGATGCCGCTGAACTCGTGCAGGGCGGCCCGCGCGTCCTCTGGGTCGAGGGCTTCCTCGAACTCGACGTTGAGGGCCAGGGCATGGCCGACGAAGACAGGGACGCGCACACAGGTGGCGGCGACCTCGATTTCCGGGTCGAGGATCTTCTTGGTCTCGACCATCATCTTCCACTCTTCCTTGGTCGACCCGTCTTCCATGAAGCTGTCGATCCGGGGGATGCAGTTGAAGGCGATCTGCTTGGTGAAGACCGAAGGCTCCCTCTTGGCGTTCATATAGATCGACTTGGTCTGCTCGAAGAGCTCGTCCATGGCTTCCTGACCAGCACCACTCACCGACTGGTAGGTCGAGACGACCACCCGGCGGATGCGGGCGATGTCGTGGAGCGGCTTGAGGGCCATCACCATCTGGATGGTCGAGCAGTTGGGATTGGCGATGATGTTCTTCGCCCTGAAACCCTCGAGCGCCTCGGGATTGACTTCGGGGACGACCAGCGGGACATCCGGGTCCATGCGGAACTGCGAGGTGTTGTCGATGACGATGCAGCCGGCGGCGGCGGCCCTTGGCGCCTGGACGGCCGAGATGGCGGCACCCGGCGAGAAGAGGCCGAGATCCACGCCCTCGAAGTCGAAAGTGGCGAGGTCCTTGACCTTCAGGCGCTTGTCGTCGCCGTACGAGACTTCCTTGCCGACCGAGCGTTCCGACGCCAAGGCGATGACCTCGTCCGCCGGAAAGCGCAGCTCCTCGAGGATGTTGAGTATCTCTTGGCCGACGGCGCCGGTGGCGCCGGCAACGGCAACGCGATAGCCCATGGGGTCGATTCCTGGTGTTCAGCCGAGCGAGGCGTCGAGGATATCGAGGACGGCCTGACCCATGGCCGTGGTCGAGACCTCGCGCATGCCCGGCTGCATGATGTCGGGGGTACGGTAGCCCTGGTCGAGGACGCTGGCGATGGCTTTCTCCAGCCGATCCGCCTCCAGGCCGAGGTCGAACGAGTAGCGCAGCGTCATGGCGAAGCTGAGCAGCATGGCCAAGGGATTGGCCTTGCCTTGCCCGGCGATGTCCGGCGCCGAGCCGTGTACCGGCTCGTAGAGCGCCTTCCTGCGGCCGGCCTGGTCGGGGGCACCGAGTGATGCCGAGGGCAGCATGCCGAGCGAACCGGTCAGCATGGCCGCGGCGTCCGAGAGCAGGTCGCCGAAGAGGTTGTCGGTGACGATCACGTCGAACTGCTTGGGCCGGCGGACGAGCTGCATGGCGCAGTTGTCGGCGTACATGTGGGCGAGTTCGACGTCCTGGAATGCCTCGGCGTGGAGCTTGGTCACCTCTTCCCGCCAGAGGACTCCCGTGTGCATCACGTTGGCCTTCTCGACCGAGGTGACGTGGTTGCGGCGCTTCTTGGCCAGCTCGAAGCCCACTGCCGCGATCCGGCGAATCTCCGGGGTCGTGTAGACCTGGGTATCGACCGCGCGCTTCGTGCCGTCCGGCAGTGTCTCGATGCCGCGCGGCTCGCCGAAATAGACGCCGCCGGTGAGCTCGCGGAGGATCAGGATGTCGAGGCCCTCGACCAGCTCTTTCTTCAGCGAGCTGGCCTCGGCGAGCGCCGGGAAGACCATGGCGGGGCGGAGATTGGCGAAGAGGTCCAATTCCTTCCTGAGCTGCAGGAGGCCCTGCTCGGGCTTCAGGTGGAAGGGGTTGGCGTCGTATTGCGGGCCGCCCACGGCACCGAAGACCACCGCGTCCGCCGCCTTGGCGAGGCCCAGCGTGCTCTCGGCCAAGGGCAGGCCGTGCGCGTCGAGGGCGGACCCACCGACGAGATCGCGCTCGCATTCGAACTTCATGCCCTGCCGATCGCCGAGCCAGCCGATCACCCGCTCGACCTCGCCCATCACCTCGGGGCCGATGCCGTCGCCGGGCAGGAGCAGAAGATTGCCGACCTGATTCATCTGAAACCTACGTCGAAAAAAGGAAAGGTCAGGCGGCAGTGCCGGCGTAGAGCCAGGACTGGCCGGCCTTCTGCTTCGCCTCGAAACCGTCGATCGCCTCGGCCTTGACCATGGTGAGGCCGATATCGTCGAGGCCGTTCAGGAGACAGTGCTTGCTGAACGCATCCACGTCGAAATGGATCGGCTCGTTGCCGGTCGGACGCTGGATGGTCTGGCTCTCGAGATCGACGGTGAAGGGCCGGCCATCGGCGTTCTCGGCCTCCTTCATCAGCAGCTCGACCGTCTCCTTCGGCAGCACGATCGGCAAGATGCCGTTCTTGAAGCAGTTATTGAAGAAGATGTCGGCGAAAGAGGGGGCGATCACGCAGCGGATGCCGAAATCCAAGAGCGCCCAGGGCGCGTGCTCGCGTGACGAGCCGCAGCCGAAATTGTCGCCGGCGATGAGGATTTCGGCCTTCCGGTAGGGCTCTTTGTTCAAGACGAAGTCGGGCTGCTCCCGGCCCGCCTGGTCGTAGCGCATCTCGTCGAAGAGATTCTGACCCAGCCCGGTCCGCTTGATCGTCTTCAGGAACTGCTTGGGGATGATCATGTCGGTGTCGACATTGATCATCGGCAAGGGGGCGGCGATCCCGGTCAGGGTATTGAAGGCTTGCATGGGTGGAATCCGTGGCAAAACGCTGTGGCCGTCGTCATAGGCGGTTGAGCCGTTCGGAGCAAGAAGATGGCGGGGAGACGGTGGATGCCCCCAGGGTTCGTGAAAAAGACGACGGGGAGGCGCTGCCTCACCGTCGGCCCCTCCGGTACTTTGTGGTGGTGGAAGCGTGGGGGGCGTCGTTCGACCTATTCGCGCCTGACGTCGCGGAGCTCTTCGCGGAGCAGCGCGATCTCCTGGCGGAGGGCTTCGATCTCGGAGGCGCCGGCGACTTCGCTTTCCGGGGCCTCGGCTTCCTGGCCGATGAAGAAGGTGGCGAGGCTGGCGGTGATGTAGCCGAAGACGGCGAGACCGTAGACCGAGAGCAGGAGGGTGAGCATGCGGCCCTCGGGCGATTCGGGCCAGAAATCGGAGCCCACCGTAGCGATCAGCATGGCCGTCCACCAGAGCGCATCGGCATAGCCGGTAAAGCCACCACCGACCTCGGTCGCAGGCTCGAAGGTCATCATCCCGGCGGCACCCAGGACAATGACCATCGCCGTGGTCAAGAGCACATAGCCGAGGCCGCGCCGGTCGAAGCTCCGGCGCAAAGCGTTGATGCCGCGATTGGCCGTGCCGACGATGCGCACCAGACGCAGCCCGCGGGCCAGGCGCAAGAAGCGTAGCGCATTGAGAAAGCGGAGCGCGGGGGCGGCCAAGGCCACGATGGTGACGACGTTGTTGCGCAAGAACCGTGGCTTGCGCGGCGCGAGGCTGAAGCGCAGCAGGAACTCGGCGATGAAGACGATCCAGATGGCCGTGCCGAAGAACTGGAAGATGCCGGACGTGGTCCAGACCAGCTCGACCAGCACCAGCACCAGCCAAATCAGGGAGAGCACGATCATCGGCGCCTCCAGCCATGCCTCGAGCTGCTGCAGCGTCAGCCACCGCTCCCGCTCCGCCTCCGGCTCGTCCGATCCGCTCTCGTCACGATCCCGCATTCGTCCCTCCCCCCGCATCGTCACGTCGATCGACTACCAAAGCCCGGAGTGGCAGGCTTGGTTGCCGAGTGGAAGGGAAGAAGATGGCGGGCAGGCTGGCCTCCCCCCAAGTGAAAACGAAGATGGCGGGCAGGCTTGCCTCCCCGCCGGCCTCCCCGAAACTTTGCAGTGGTGCGGGTGGGCGCGAGGGTGGTCGAAAGGGAACTCGTGCCCCAAAGACTGTTCCCCCGACCCATTAGCGGAATGGCTGTATATGAGGAGACACAGCATGGACCGGTTTACCGGCGGTTGCCTGTGCGGCAACGTCCGACTCGTCGCGTCGGGCCTTCCCTACCGGGTCGGCATTTGCCACTGCCTGGACTGTCGCAAGCATCATGGCGCCTTCTTTTATGCCGCGGCAGTGTTCCCACAGGATGCGGTGACGATCGAAGGCGAGACGCGCGACTGGGCCGGACGGCATTTCTGTCCGCGCTGCGGCTCGTCCGTTTTTGCCGAGAGCACCGACGAAATCGAAGTGCACCTCGGCTCCCTGGACGCCCCCGACCAACTGATTCCGACCTACGAAAGCTGGACCGTCCGTCGCGAATCCTGGCTGCCGCCATTTCCGCTCACGAAACGCTACGACCGCGATCGTGACGACACGGGCCGCTTCGCGGGGTAGGTCGCGCGAACGGTGCGAAGGCCTAGGGTAAGAAGAAGCGCAGGGAGGCTCGCCTCCCTGCGATCTTCCCTGGCGGCCGCGAGGCCGCTTCCGGCTCAGACCTGGTTCGAGACTTCGATGAGGTTGCCGTCGGGGTCGCGGAAGTAGAGGGAGGTCAGGCGGCCGGTGGCGCCGGTTTTGGGGGTTGGGCCTTCGAGGACGGGGAAGCCGAGCTCGGTCATGCGCCGGGCGACTTCGTTTATCGGGGTGTCGGTCAGGAAGCAGAGGTCGGCCGAGCCTGGAGTCGGGTGGGTGGCTTTCGGCTCGAATTCGTGGCCTTTGCGGTGAATGTTGATTTTTTGGCTGCCGAAGCCGAGGGCTTCACGGGTTTGGCCGTCAGGGGTCGTGAAGGTGGTCCAGGTCATGGCGAGGCCCGCTTCGTAGAACCGTCTCGTGGATTCGGGGTCGGTGATGGTGAGGACGAGGTGGTCGAGGGATTTGATCATCTTTCTTCCATGCAGCGGACGATGTCGTCGTCCAGGCCCGGGTGGTGGCCCATTTCGTGGGGTCACGATTTCGAAGACGACCTCGTCGAGGGAGCAGTCGCGTCCGGCCCATTCCATGACGACAGGCATGCGGAAGAGGCAGATCATTTCGGGCTCGGAGGGGGCGAGAGCGGCCTGGCGTTCAGCGATGGGGACGGCCTGGGAGGGGCTGGAGAGTTCGGACAGGTACAACTCCCGACGCCCTACTGGTATTTTGGTAGCGGCGCGCCGGCGTTGATCGTCGTTCGACACTGAGCACCACGCGTAGCCCTGCCACCTGCGCAAGGTGACGGTGGGGCGTGGGGAGGTGTCGCCTCCCCACATCTTCTTGTTTTTATTGGCTTTTTTAGCTTTCCAGCAGCCGCCTGGCGATGACCTGGGCCTGGATCTCGGCGGCGCCTTCGAAGATGTTGAGGATGCGGGCGTCGCAGAGCACGCGGCTGATCGGATACTCGATCGCGTAGCCGTTGCCACCGTGGATCTGGAGCGCGTTGTCGGCGGTGGCCCAGGCGACTTGGGCGGCAAGCAGTTTGGCGAGGCCGGCCTCCAGGTCGCAGCGCCGCTCGGCGTCCTTTTCGCGGGCCGAGAAGAGGGTGAGCTGGCGGGCGATCTGCACCTCGACCGCCATCCAGGCGAGCTTGCCGGAAACACGGGGGAAGGCCGTGAGCGGCTTTTTGAACTGGATGCGGTCCTTGGCGTAGGCGAGGCCGAGCTCGAGGGCGTTTCTGGCCACGCCGACGGCGCGGGCGGCGGTCTGGATCCGCGCCCCTTCGAAGGTGGCCATGAGCTGCTTGAAGCCTTGGCCTTCGACGCCGCCCAGGAGATTGTCGCCGGCGACCCTGAAGCCATCGAAGCCCAGGGTGTATTCCTTCATGCCGCGATAACCCAGGACCTCGATTTCGCCGCCGCTGAGGCCGTCGACCGGGAAGGGATCGGCGTCGGTGCCGCGGGGTTTTTCCGCGAGCAGCATGGAGAGGCCCTTGTAGCCGGCCTCCTCGGGGCGGGTGCGGCAGAGCACGGTCATGAGATCGGCTCGGGCGGCGTGGGTGATCCAGGTCTTGGCGCCGGTGATCGTCCAGCCGTCCGCATCGCGGACCGCCCGGGTTTTCAGGGACGCCAGGTCTGAGCCGGTGTCGGGTTCGGTGAAGACGGCTGTCGGGATGATCTCGCCGGACGCGACCTTCGGCAGGAAGCGCTCTTGCTGCTCGGCGGTGCCGCCGAGGCGGATCAGCTCGCCCGCGATTTCCGAGCGGGTGGAGAGCGAGCCCACGCCGATATAGCCGCGGGAGAGTTCCTCGGTCACGACGCACATCGCCACCTTGCCCAGGCCGAGGCCGCCGAATTCTTCGGGCAGGGTCAGGCCGAACACGCCGAGCTCGGCCAGTTCCTCGATCAGCGGCAGCGGAATGAGCTCGTCGCGCTCGTGCCAGCCATGGGCGTGGGGGATCACCTTGTCGTCGCTGAAGCGTTGGAACTGTTCCCTGATCATGTCCAGGGTTTCGTCGCCGAGCGCCCACTGGCCGAAATCGCCCTCGTCGATGAGCTCGGCGATGCGGGCGCGGGTCACTGCCGTATTGCCGCCTTGAATGAGCGAGCGGACGGCGGGGTCGCTGGTGAAGGCCTGGATGGCGGCCTCACCCAGATAGAGATCGCGGGGGCGCACGACCTCGACCTGGCTCATCGGGATGCCGCCCTGGATGCGCGCCAGATACTCGCCGAAGGCGGCCTCGAGCATCAGCCGTTCGAGCTCACCGAGGCTGCCCTCGCCGTCCAGCCGTTCGGCCCAGCCGCGCATCTGGCGCAGGGCCTGACGGTAGACCTCGAGCCAGGCGAGGCCGTGCGCCGCGAACTGCTCCTGGTCGAGCAGGGCTGCATCGATGCGGCCGGTGGGGGCGACGACGCGGCGGACGGCGTCCTTGGCCGCATCGAACAGCTGGTCGGTGGCCGCGAGGGCGGCCGCCGTCTGCGTCCAGATATCGCCCGAGGGCGCGGTCTCGACGGTTGATAGGGCGATGGCCAAGGCTCAGTCCTCCACCGCTTCCTCGAAGGTGCGCATGCCGGGGCGCTTCGCACTGACCAGCACCGCCATGTTGCCGGGCTTGTGCTGGTTCTTGAGCATCTTCATGTGGGCGCGGGGAATGTCGGCCCAGCTGAAGACCTCGGACATGCAGGGGTCGACCTGGCGGTCGAGGACAAACTTGTTCGCCGCCGAGGCCTGTTTCAAGTTGGCGAAGTGGCTGCCCTGCAGGCGCTTTTGCCGCATCCAGAGGTAGCGGGCGTCGACGGTGAGCTTGTAGCCGGTGGTGCCGGCACAGATCACCACCATGCCGCCCCGCTTGCAGACCAGGGCGGAGACCGGGAACGTCGAAGCACCCGGGTGCTCGAAGACCATGTCGACGTCGTTGCCCTTGCCGGTGATGTCCCAGATCGCCTTGCCGAACTTGCGCGCTTCCTTGACCCAGGCGTTGTAGGCCTCGGTGTCCATGGGATCGGGCATCTCGCCCCAGCAATTGAAGTCCTTGCGGTTGATCGCCCCCTTGGCCCCGAGCGACAGCACGAACTCGCGCTTGTCCTCCTCGGAGATCACGGCAATCGCATTGGCGCCCGAGGCCGCGATCATCTGGATCGCCATGGACCCCAGGCCGCCGGCCCCGCCCCAGACCAGGACGTTGTCGCCGGGCTTGAGGATGTGCGGCTGGTGACCGAAGAGCATGCGATAGGCGGTGGCCAGGACCAGCGTGTAGCAGGCAGCCTCTTCCCAGGTCAGATGCTTCGGCCGAGGCATCAGCTGGCGGCTCTGCACCTTGCAGAACTGAGCGAAGGAGCCGTCGGTGGTCTCGTAGCCCCAGATGCGCTGGGAGGGCGAGTTCATCGGATCGCCGCCGTTGCACTCCTCGTCGTCACCGTCGTCCTGGTTGCAGTGGATGACGACCTCGTCGCCGACCTTCCAGCGCTTGACCTTCGAGCCCACGGCCCAGACGATGCCGGCCGCATCGGAGCCCGCCACGTGGTAGGGTTGCTTGTGGACGTCCATGGGCGAGAGCGGGACGCCCAAGGCGGCCCAGACGCCATTATAGTTGACGCCCGCCGCCATCACCAGGACCAGCACCTCGTCGTCGCCGATCGCGGGCGTCGGGACCACCTCTTCCAGCATCGAGGTCAGGGGCTCGCCGTGGCGCTCTTTTCTGATGGCCCAGGCGTACATATTGGCCGGCACGTGGCCCAAGGGCGGGATCTCGCCCACGTCGTAGAGGTCCTTGACGGGGCCGGTGGGGGTCGGCGTCGTCTCCGGCTTCATCGGAATGACCTGGGCTGTGGACGTCATGGCGGCGACTTTCTCTTTAACGGGTGACGATTGGGCGGCTGACGGTTGCATCTCGTGGCGGGCGGTGGCCTGTGGCAGCGGCCGGCCATGGGTGCCGGTGGCGAGGGATTCGAAGAACTCGACGGGCGAGAGGTCGATGCCCTCCCGCCTCGCGATGGCGAGCAGCTCTTCTTGGCGCTTGGCCGGGATGGCACCACGACGGACCCAGCCACTGACAGCGGTCTGCCAGATGCCCAAGAGCTCGGCGACGCGTTGCTGCGAGCCGAACTTCTTGATGATGGTCTCGACTTTGTTCGGCTGCACGGCGGAGGTCTGCGGCATGGCATTTTGGTCCGTTGCTCTTGCCGGGCTCTCGAGGTGGGCCCGGTCGGCTCCCGGTGTTGAACATTTGCTGCGATGCAAGACAAGTGTTGGAGCGCTTGCTGCATCGCAGTAGGCTGCTTTTGACAGCCATCGATGTCAACACCATAAATGCTTTGACGGCGGCGCAGCAAGAATGTTAGCGCACGACGCACCGGATTGCGTGCCCTTTCGGCGGCTAGCAATGTGTTGAAGCAACAGAGAAGAGGTGTTGGAGATGGTCATGAGTGGTGCTGCCAACACTTTACGTGATAAGCCCTGGCTGTTTCGGACCTATGCCGGGCACAGCTCGGCCGCGGCCTCGAACACGCTCTTTCGCACCAATCTGGAGCGCGGCCAGACCGGGCTTTCGGTGGCCTTCGATCTGCCGACGCAGACCGGCTACGACAGCGACCACGCTCTGGCTAAAGGCGAGGTCGGCAAGGTCGGGGTGCCCGTTACCTCGCTCGACGACATGGAAGTGCTGTTCCGGGACATCCCGTTGGAGCGCATGAACACCTCGATGACAATCAACGCCACCGCGCCCTGGCTGCTGGCGCTCTATATTGCCGCGGCCGAGCGGCAGGGTGTGGATCGCAAGGTGCTGCAGGGCACGGTGCAGAACGACATCATCAAGGAGTATTTGAGCCGCGGCACGTACATCTTCCCCCCTGCCCCATCGCTCCGCCTGATCGCCGATGTGGTGGCCTTCACGTATAAAGAAGTGCCGAAGTGGAATCCGACCAACGTCTGCTCCTACCATCTGCAGGAGGCGGGTGCGACGCCGGTGCAGGAGCTGGCTTATGCGCTGGCCACGGCCATTGCCGTGCTCGATGCGATCAAGGCGGGCGGGCAGGTGCCGGACGAGGACTTTCCGACCGTGGTCGGGCGGATCAGCTTTTTCGTCAATGCCGGCATCAAGTTCGTGACCGAGCTCGCCAAGATGCGGGCCTTCGTCGATCTCTGGGACGCCATCGCCCGTGACCGCTACGGGGTCGAGGACGAAAAGCTCCGGCGCTTTCGCTACGGCGTGCAGGTGAATTCGCTGGGCCTCACCGAGCAGCAGCCGGAGAACAACGTCTATCGCATTCTCTTGGAGACCCTGGCCGTCACGCTCTCGAAAAAGGCCCGCGCCCGGGCCGTGCAACTTCCCGCCTGGAACGAGGCCCTGGGGCTGCCGCGACCGTGGGATCAGCAATGGTCGTTGCGCTTGCAGCAGATCCTGGCGCTCGAGACGGACCTGCTCGAGTACGGCGACATCTTCGACGGCAGCCATGTCATGGATGCCAAGGTCGAGGCGTTGAAGGCTGAGGCTACGGCCGAGCTCGCGCGGATCGATGCGCTGGGCGGGGCCCTCGCCGCGGTCGACTCCGGCTACATGAAGAGCCGGCTTGTCGAGAGCAGTGCGCTGCGCGTGCAAGCGATCGCGTCCGGGGCGCAGAAGGTCGTGGGGGTCAATTGCTACACCGAGACCGCCCCCTCGCCGCTCACCACGGGCGAGGATGGCGGGTTCATGACGGTCGATCCCAAGGCGGAGGCGGAGCAGATCGAGCGGCTCCAGGCGCACCGGGCGCGGCGCGACGGGGCTGCGGCAGCAGCGGCCCTTGTCGAACTCGAGGCCGCGGCCAGGGAAAGCCGCAACGTCATGCCGGCCTCGATATCTTGCGCCCATGCCGGGGTCACCACGGGCGAATGGGCCGAGACGCTGCGCCGCGTGTTCGGCGAGTATCGCGCCCCCACCGGCATTGCCGGAGCCGACACCAAGGGTGACGACGACGCTTTGGCGCCGGTGCGCGCCAAGGTCGATGCGCTGGCGGCGGCAACGGGCCGGCGGCTGAAGATCCTGGTCGGCAAGCCCGGGCTCGACGGGCATTCCAACGGGGCCGAGCAGATCGCGGTCGCGGCCAGGGATTCCGGCATGGAGGTGGTCTACGAGGGTATCCGGCTGTCACCGGCCCGGATCGTCGGCACGGCGCTCGAGGAGGCGGTGCACGTGGTCGGGCTCTCGATCCTCTCGGGCTCGCATCTGCCCTTGGTCAAGGAGGTGCTGGAGCGCATGCGCCAGACCGGCATCGGCGACATCCCGGTCGTCGTCGGCGGCATCATCCCGCCCGACGACAAACAGGCGCTCTTGGCCATGGGCGTCGCCCGCGTCTACACGCCCAAGGACTTCGCGATCGCTCGGATCATGGACGACATCGCGGACATCGTGACGGCGGCCGAGAGCAAGGCTGCTTAAGGGAAGGATGCGGGGGAAATGATTTCCCCCGCGCCCCCTCGAGACTTTGCGCCGGCGCCAAAAAAGACGTTGGGGTGTGGGGAAGAACATCTTCTCCACTCTTAACTTATTGCCAAACCGGCCGGTTCCGGCTTATCAGTGAGGGTGCGGGGCGGGCGTAGTTCAGAGGTAGAACGTCAGCTTCCCAAGCTGAATGTCGTGGGTTCGATTCCCATCGCCCGCTCCAGCGTCTCCGCTCTCCACATCAGTAGTAAGTGCGTGCGTCGATCGGTGTTTCGTCGATGCGATGGGTGATCTCGGCCAGGAGCGCTTGTTCGGCGCGGTTGCAGCGGGCGGCCGGGTTGGCGACGACGTGAACGTCGATGGCCGGGGGGTCGTCGTAGGGCGGCAGGCGCCAGAGCTGACCGTCCTCGACGTCGCGGCGGACGACGTGAATTGGCAACGGGCCGATGCCGAGGCCGGCGATGATCAGCCGGCGGACTTCTTCGAGATGCGGTGAGGTGGCGACCACCCGGTCCTCGAGCCCGAGCGACGCGCGCAGGATGGCCACCGGGCGAAGCGCGTCGTGCATCTGGTCGGTGACGAAGGAGACCGAGGCCTCGCCGGCGAGGTCTCTGGCCTCGACGCCGGTACGGCCGAAGAACTCGTGGCCCGGGCCGCAGAAGAGGCCAAAAAACTCGCGGTAGAGTCTTCGGTAGTCGAGCTTCGGGCTCTTCTCGTGGACGAGGCAGACGGCAAAGCTGCTGCGCCGGGCCAGCACGCTCTCGATCGCATAGCGGCTGCTCATGACGTCGATCGAGAGCGTCGCCTTGGGGTGGCGACTGTGGAAGGCGGCGAGGGCGGCATCGAAGAGCGGGCAGACGACGTGGCTCGCCATGGCGATCCGCACATGGCCCTGCACCTCCTCCTTGATCTCGCGCATGGCCGTGTCGAGGCGGAGGATGGCCCCTTGGATGTCGACTGCCTCACGGTAGAGCTCGTGGCCGGCTTCGGTCAGCGCGAAACGGCCGGGGCCGCGGTCGAGCAGGCGGCGGCCGAGCCGGGCTTCGAGGCGCTTGAGGGCATTCGAGACGGTCGGCTGCTTGAGCCGGAGCCGTTCGGCGGCGGCGGTGACGCTCTCGGCCTCGGCCAAGGCGATGAAGGTGCGGAGCAGGTTCCAGTCGAGCTCGCGGGCGAGCCGCTCGGCCCGGTCGGTGGGCGCGGGCTCGGGGCGTGGCACGGTGTCGAGGGCGGGCTCGGGCGGTCTGGCCATGGTCACCATTCTTTCAGGCTATAACTGCCATTCCAATCATCTATTTGATGAATGCCCCGAGCACCGGCACAGTCGCCGCCATTGCAACAGCGAGGTGTTGCCCATGTCGGTCGAGGCGCGCGAACGGCGACAGCCCTGGATTTTGCTGTCGCCGGCTCTGACCGCGATCACGCTGCTCCTGTTCATTCCGCTTTTGTTCATCGTGGTCTACTCGTTCTGGCTGAGGACGGCGGTGGGCGGTGTGGAGGTCACCTTCTCGACGCAGAACTGGCAGCAGGCGCTGACCGACCCGTTCTATCGCTACATCCTCTTCGCCACGCTCAGGATCGCCTTCGTCACCACCATCTTCTGTGCGGTCTTGGGCTATCCGGCCGCCTATTTCATCGCCCGGGCCCGGGGCAACCGGACGATTTTGCTGCTCCTGCTAATGCTGCCGTTCTGGATCAGCTACATCATCCGGACGATGTCCTGGATCAACATCCTGGGCGTTTCGGGGGCCTTGAACACGGTCATGCTGTCGCTCGGCATCGTCGATGAACCCGTGCAGATGCTCTACAACGAGGCCACGGTGATCCTCGGGCTGGTTCACTTCCTGCTGCCGTTCATGGTGTTGAACGTCTATGTCAGCGTCGAGGGGATCGATCGCAGCCTCGAGGACGCCGCCTGCTCCCTCGGCGCCACGCGCTTTCAAGCGTTTCGCGAGGTGACCCTGCCGCTATCCTTGCCGGGACTCGCCGCTGGCGGGCTCTTGTGCTTCGTCCTCGCGGCCGGGACCTACATCACGCCCTTGATCCTGGGCGGACCCCGGGATGCGATGTTCGCCAATCTCGTCTTCGAGGCGATCATCACCCAGCTCAACTGGCCGATGGGCTCCGCCCTCTCACTCTTGCTGCTGCTCGTCTTGGGTGCCGTGGTCGCGGTCTACAATCACTTCATGGGCATGAGCCAGCTCTCCCGGGGGCTCGCCTGATGCGGCACTTCTTGCCCAGCGGCTGGAGCTTGATCAGGGCCTATGCGATCCTGGTCTACGTCTTCATGTTCCTGCCGGTCGTCGTGGTCGTGCTCTTGAGCTTCAATGCCAGTCAGTTCGGTTCGTTTCCGATGACCGGGCTGTCGCTGCGCTGGTTCGAGGCGCTCTGGCAGAACGAGGCGGTGCTCCGGGCGTTCCGCACCTCGTTCCTCCTGGGCACGCTCACCGCCATCATCTCGACTACCTTGGGCGTGCTCGCCAGCCTCGCCATGGTTCGCTACCAAGTTCCGGGCCGCAACCTGATCGCGGTCGTCCTCATCGCGCCCATCCTCATTCCCGAGGTGGTGCTGGCGGTGGCGCTCCTGCTCTTCTTGCAGGTGCTGGGCATTCCCAAGAGCTTTTTCTTGCTGTTGATGGGCCACGTCATTTTCACCCTGCCCTTCGTCATCCTGGTGGTCCAGGCGCGGCTGGTCGGGATCCGCCGTGAGTACGAGGAGGCGGCGTTGAGCCTCGGGGCCTCGCCGCGGCAGACGTTTTTCGCCGTCACGCTGCCGCTTTTGGCACCGGCCATCTTCGCGGGTATGCTCTTTGCCTTCACCATCTCGTTCGACGACATCACCGGCACGCTTTTCTGGAAGCCGGGCGGGGTGGAAACGGTGCCGACCCAGATCTTCGCCATGCTGCGTCATTCGATCAGCCCGGAGATCAACGCCTTGGGCACGGTGATGATCGTGCTGACGGTCGGCGTGCCGCTCTTGGGTGCGGCCATTGCCCGGCGCATGGCCATGAAGCGCGGCGGTTGAGCCGCACGAATCGAAACAGGCAAGGGAGACGCCTAATGGACACTACACGACGATACGAGAGACTTCGCGAGCGCTATTTGAACGGCGGGCTCGAGCGGCGGCAGTTCCTGGGCTTGATCGGGGCGGCTGGCCTCGCCTCGGGACTGCACACGCCCTTCGCACGGCTCGCCAGGGCGCAGGATGTGACCCAAGTGCGCTTCGATGGCTGGGGCGGCGTGGTCTCCGAGGCTTTTCGCCAGCATGCGTTCGACCCCTATACCGAGGCCACCGGGATCACCGTGGTCGACGGCACGTTCGGTGGCGCCGACGAATACCTCGCCAATGTCCGGGCCAGCCAACCCGGTGCGTTCAACATCGCCCACCTTTCCGGCGTCTTCGACTATGCGCGCTGGCACAATCTCGAGCTGACGACGGAGCTGAACGAAGACAACATCCCGAATATGGAGTTCCTGATCCCGAAGCTCGTGAACGTCTTTCGCGAGATCACGGACGGAACGCTGAGTGCGGTGCCCTACAATTACGGCACCACCGGGCTCGCCTACAACCGCGCCCATATCTCGGACGAGGAGATGCGCGAGAAGGGGGCCAGGATCCTGATCGACGATGCCTATGCCGGCAAGATCGGCGGCTGGGGCGAGTGGCGCACGCGGATCTGGATGGCGGCATTGGCGACCGATCAGGACCCCAACGACATCCAGGACATGGAGGCCGTCTGGGACGCCATCCGCCAGCATCGTGATCTGGCGCTCAAATATTGGGGCTCCGGGGCCGAGCTGATGAGCCTGCTCGCCGAGGAGGAGATCTACGTCACCGAGGGCTGGTCCGGGCGGATCTATGCGCTGCAGGAGCAGGGTCACGACATCGGCTACTACGACCCGCCGAACGGTTTCGGCTGGCAGGAATGCCTCTTCGTGATCAAGGGCTCGCCCATGGAGGCGTGCGAGGAGCTCTTGAACTTCATGCTCGCACCCGAGACCTCGATCGCCGTTGCCGAGGGGCAGAACTACCCGCCGGCGCTCGATCCGCAGAAGGTCGATCTGGGCGAGAAGATCCCGACCCTGCCGGCCTTCGATCCGAGCGGCACGCTCGACGGCCTGACCTTCGCCCAGCCGGCCTATTGGAATGGCAACGAGCAGGAATGGTCGGAGACCTTCAGCCGCGTCCAGCGCGGCTTCTGAGCCGGTTTCGCCAGCCCGGGCGCCTCGCTGTCGCGAGCGGGGCGCCCGTCTTTCCGACTGGAGCGCTGATCCTTGAGCACACCTGCTGTCGAGCTCGTCGATGTCGCCAAGTCGTTCGGCAGCTTCAAGGCTGTCGAGCCCATGTCGCTCAGCATCCCCGAGGGCGGTTTCGTCACGCTTCTCGGGCCATCCGGCTGCGGCAAGACGACGACGCTTCGGATGATCGCGGGGCTGCTCGATCCGACGGCGGGCGAGATCCGGATCAAGGGCCGGCTGATCAACGACGTGCCGATCCACAAGCGCAATCTCGGGCTCGTCTTTCAGAACTACGCGCTCTTTCCGCACAAGACGGTCTTCGACAATGTCGCTTTCGGGCTACGCTATCGCAGTGTCGCCAAGCCCGAGATCGAGCGGCGGGTGACGTCGGCGCTCGAACTCGTGCAGCTGCCGCAGATGGCCGAGCGCTACCCCAAGGAGCTCTCGGGCGGCCAGCAGCAGCGGGTCGCCCTGG
>JAABSG010000012.1 GCA_011390475.1 Geminicoccaceae bacterium
AGCCCGCCGCCGACGCCGATGGTGAGGTCGTCGCGGTGGAGCGGGCTCGAGTCGTTGGCCGAGTGGTTCCAGTAGCCGAGTTGGACGCCGCCGAAGAGGCGGAGCCTTTCGCTGAAGCCGTAGGAGACGCCGAGGCTGAGCTCGGTGCCGAGATAGCCGTCGTCGGCGTCGAAGGCGGGCCGGCCGGGGCGGGCGTCTTCGGGGCGGACCTCGTAGAAGTAGTCGTTGAGGCCGTCGAAGCCGAAGAGGGGCTCGAGCCAGGCGACGAGGTTGAAGTCGCGATCGAGGATGCGGTTGCGTGAGTAGGTCAGGCGTGGGGCCACGGTGATGCCCTCGTAGCGCCAATTGGCGAGGTCGGTCGAGATGACGGCGCGGCCGGCGAGCGAGAAGTAGAAGTCGTCGCGATGGCTCGGTAGCAGAAAGCGATAGGTGAGCCGCGGTCCGACCTCCAAGAGATAGTCGAGGTCGTCCATGCCCTCGCGGGCGTCGTTGTCGTCCGAATCGACCGGAAACGCGGCATCGATGCCGAGATCGAGCTCGAAGCGCTCGGAATCGGCGAAGATGCCGCGTGCCACGCCGCGATCGCCGACGCGGAAGAAATCACCACGATAAATCGCGTAGGGCAGGGCAATGCCGCGCGGGTGGTTCTGGTCGGCCGCCGGGTAGTCCGGCAGATAGCCACCGCCACCGACCACGCCGATCTCCCAGAGTGGCACGGTGTCGTCCGGCTGTCCGCCATCCGGAAGTTCCACGGGGTCCATGGGCGGCACGGGTGCCACCGGCGGGGTGTCCGGCTGGGCCAGCGCCCGACCGGCAATGGCCGAGATCAGGGCGATGCCGATCAGCGCCGACCGCGAAACAACCGTCAAGCCGCCATCTTCGCCTGCAGGCCCTGGTCGAGGGCATCGAGGAACTGCTCGGTGGTGAGCCAGGGCTGGTCCGGGCCGATCAACAGGGCCAAGTCCTTGGTCATCTTGCCGCCCTCGACGGTGTCGATGCAGACTTTCTCCAGGGTGGCGGCGAATTTTTCGACCTCGGGCGTGCCGTCGAGCTTGCCGCGATAGGCGAGGCCGCGGGTCCAGGCGAAGATCGAGGCGATCGGGTTGGTCGAGGTGGCCTTGCCGGCCTGGTGCTGGCGGTAGTGGCGGGTGACCGTGCCGTGCGCGGCTTCTGCCTCGACCGTCTTGCCGTCCGGGGTCATCAGAACCGAGGTCATCAAGCCGAGCGAACCGAAGCCCTGGGCCACGGTGTCGGACTGGACGTCGCCGTCGTAGTTCTTGCAGGCCCAGACGAACGCACCGTTCCACTTCATCGCACAAGCCACCATGTCGTCGATCAGGCGATGCTCGTAAGTGATCTTGGATTCTGCGAACTTGTCCTTGAACTCGGCCTGGAAAACCTCCTCGAAGAGGTCCTTGAAGCGGCCGTCATAGGCCTTGAGGATGGTGTTCTTGGTCGAGAGGTAGACCGGCCAGCCGCGCATCAGGCCGTAATTCATGCAGGCCCGGGCGAAATCGCGGATGCTGTCGTCGAGATTGTACATCCCCATGGCGACACCGGCGCTCGGGAACTGGAAGATCTCGTATTCCGTGGCCTCTGAGCCGTCCTCGGGCTCGAAGCGCATGGTGAGCTTGCCCTTGCCCGGCACCAGGAAGTCGGTGGCGCGGTACTGATCGCCGAAGGCGTGACGGCCGATGACGATGGGCTGGGTCCAGCCGGGCACGAGCCGCGGTACGTTCTGGCAGATGATCGGCTCACGAAACACGGTGCCGCCCAGGATGTTCCTGATCGTGCCGTTGGGCGACCGCCACATCTTCTTGAGGTTGAACTCCTTGACGCGATCCTCGTCCGGCGTGATCGTCGCGCATTTGACGCCGACATTGTGCTTCTTGATCGCTTCGGCGGCGTCGATGGTGATCTGGTCGTCGGTGGCGTCGCGGCTCTCCATGCCCAGGTCGTAGTAGAGCAGCTCGATGTCGAGATAGGGCAGCACCAGCTTGTCCTTGATCATCTGCCAGATGATCCGGGTCATCTCGTCACCGTCGATCTCGACGATCGGGTTCTTTACCTCGATCTTGGCCATGGTCGTTCCCTCCACCCGGCTTTTTGCTGCGTTGCGTCGTTCTAGTCGAACGGCGGCGATCAGGCAAAGCGCTTACCCGTCGCAGGTCCAGGCCCGTCGCAGGCCCAGGCCCGTCGCAGGTCCGCTCAGCGGTGCCAGACCGGGTCCTTCAATTGGGCGACGAAAGCCTCGTGCGCGGCGAGCTCGTCCGCTGGCACGGTGAAGTGGCGACGGGGCCGGGAGGTGGCGGCGACGGCGACCCGCTCCCGCCTGGCAGAACCCTGCACGGCGAGGCCGAGATCGACCTGGCGGCCGCCCATGAGATGCAGATAGACCTCGGCCAGGAGCTCGCTGTCGAGCAGGGCGCCGTGCAGCTTCCTGGCCGAGCCGTCGACATTGAAGCGGCGGCAGAGCGCGTCGAGATTGGCCGGCGAGCCCGGGAACTTGCGCTGCGCCATGGGCAGGGTATCGATGGCGCGCGCGTTCGGCAGCAGCGGCCGGCGGACCTGCCGGAGCTCGGCATTGAGAAACCGGAGGTCGAAGCTGGCATTGTGGATGACGAGCGGGCTGTCGGCGATGAAGTCCAAAAAGCCGTCGACGATCGCCGTGAAGACCGGGAAGTCCTTGAGGAAATCGGTGCCGAGGCCGTGCACGCGAAAGGCCTCGTCGGGCATGTCGCGCTCGGGGTTGATGTATTGGTGGTAGTGCCGGCCGGTCGGCACGTGATGCATCAGTTCGATGGCGCCGATCTCGACGATGCGGTGGCCTTGGGCAGGGTCGAGCCCGGTGGTCTCGGTGTCCATGACGATTTCGCGCATCGGCCGATCTCTCCCACTTTACTGACGCAACCAAGCCGCGGGCCAGGCCCGCCGCGGCCAGTCGTCGAGCCGATCCAGAAGGGCAGCGATGCCAGACGCACTGGCCCCCCGGTCATAGCCCGCGGGCAGGACGAAATCGGCACGACGACGCTTTTCCGGCCCCGGCAGTTGTTGCCGTCTTATGGCAGTGAGCTTGGCTGCCGTCATCCCTGGTCGCGCCATCGCCCGCGCCGTTTGCATCTCGAGGCGCACATCGACCACGACCACGCAATCGACCAGCCCCTCCGCCCCGGTCTCGAGCAGCAGCGGCACGTCGAGGACCGCCATGGCGAAGCCGTAGCGGGCGAGCCGCTGGAGGAAGCGCCGCTCGGCCGCGCGGACCGCCGGGTGGACGATCGACTCGAGGCGCCGGAGTGCCGCCGGATCGTCGAAGACCCGGCCACCGAGCACCCGGCGATCGATGGCACCGGCGGCGTCGCGCGTACCCGGAAACGCCGCGTCGACCGCGTCGACCATGGGCGAGCCCGCGGCGAAGAGCGCGTGCACCGCGGCATCCGCGTCGAAGACCGGCACGCCGAAGCCACGAAACAACCGCGCCGCCCGGCTCTTGCCGGTGGCGATCCCGCCGGTGAGGCCGATGACGAGGAGGGTCACCGCAAGAGTACCCCCTGGTCGCGGAGGAACTGTAGCAGCGGCAACAAGGGCAGGCCGAGCACGGTGAAGTGGTCGCCGCGGACGGCGCTGATCAACTGCGCGCCCAGACCTTCGAGCTCATAACCGCCGACCGAGCGCAGGACGGCGTCGCCGGCGGCGTCGAGATAGGCGTCGAGCGCTTCGGGCGATGCCGGACGCAGGCTGACCTGGGCGATGCCCACATGATGCCAGATGCGCGCACCACCGCGAAAGGCGACAACGGCGGAGGCCAGCTGGTGGGTCTTGCCGGCGAGCTGCTCGAGGCGGGCCTTGGCGGCGGCGCGGTCGGCGGCCTTGTCCAACCAGACGCCGTCCTGCTCGATGATTTGGTCGGCGCCGATGACGATGACGTCTCCTTGTATGCGTGCCGCCACATGCTGCGCCTTGAGCTCGGCCAGGGCCGTTGCGGCATCGGCGAGCGCCACCTGCTCGGCGAAAAGGGCCGAACGCAGCTCGTCCTCGTCGATCGGCGCCGGACGGACAGCGAAAGCGAGACCGCAACCCTGTAGCATCAGGGCGCGCGCCGCACTGCCGGAGGCCAGGATCAGCTCTGGTGATGCAGCCTGAAGTGACGTTCCCGTTAACCCCATCTTCACATCTCCCGGCGTATTGTCGGCTCTCTAGATGCCAGTGCGCGGAGAGCGACGCCATGAATTCCCTGCCCGAGTCGGATGCCGCACCAAGGCTGGTCACCAAGGAGCACTGGTGCGCGCTGATCGCCGATGTGGCCTATGTCCTGCCGATCAACGACGAGGGCGAGGTCTGCTACGGCATCTTCGCCGCCGACGGGACACCCCTTGCCGTGGCCCCCACCCGGGCTCTGGCGATGGCGGTGATCCGCAAGCACGACATGCGCCCCGTTGACGCGCATTAGTGGCCACGCGCATTAGGATCGTCGCGATCAGCCGGCATCAGGCCGGCAGCCGTAACACGGCCTTGGCACCGCCCTTGCTGCCGGTCTCGAAGCTGAGATCGCCGCCGTGACCGAGGACGATGTCGCGGGCGATGCTGAGGCCGAGACCGGTGCCGCCGGTCTGCCGCCGCCGCGCCGTGTCGATTCGATAGAACGGCTGGAACACCGCTTCGCGCATGGCCTCGGGGATGCCGGGGCCGTCGTCCTCGATGGTGATCTGGATATCGCGGGCGGTGCGTTCGGCGGCGATCTTGACCCACTTGCCATAGCGACTGGCATTGTCGACGAGGTTGGCGAGGCAACGGCGAATCGCCAAGGGCCTGAGCGTGGTCGTGATGCCGTCCGCCACCTCGAGCTCGGTCTGGGCCCCGGCCCGCTGGGCGCGCTGGGCCATCTGCTCGAGCAGCGGCTCGAGCGGCACGACTTCCGCCGTCTCGCCCTCCTCGCCCCGGGCGAAAGCCAGATAGGTGTCGACCAGCTGGATCAGGTCGTCGACATCGGCCTCGAGCTCGCGCGCCATCGGGTCGTCCGAGGCCAACATCTCGAGCTCGAGCCGCATCCTGGTCAGCGGCGTTCTGAGGTCGTGGCTGATGGCGGCGAGCATTTCGGTGCGCTGGCCGATGTGGCGAATGATGCGCTCGCGCATCAGGTTGAAGGCGGCGGCAGCACGGCGGATCTCGCTCGGGCCGCGCGGGCGAAAATCGCCGACATCCTCGCCACGGCCGAAGCTCTCTACCGCCCGTGCGAGCTCGCCGATCGGCCGCACCTGGAGTCGAACGTAGTAGATCGCCACGGTGATGAGGACCAGCGATGCGCCGATCATCCAGTAGAGCAGGAGCCTCGTCGTGGTGGCCGTCACTCGATTGGCAGGCGCCAATACCCGCAACAGGCCGGAATCGAGCTGGACATAGGCCACGACGAAACCCGGCATCTCCGAGCGGAGGTCGATCGCGAACGGCTTGGCCAGCCGCTCCTCGAACCCTTGCACGACCTTGTTGTCGATGTGGCTGAGGCGGCGGGTGCTGATGCCGGCGCGCTCGACGGCGGCGGTCAGCTCGCCGTCCGGCTCCAGCGACAGCCTGAGATCGTGGAACTGGCGAAACCGGGCGAGAATGCGGCGCCGCTCCTCGGCGGTCGCGGCCTCGTCGAGCAGCTCGACCGCGAGCGCCACCTCGCCGGCGACACCGCTGGCGAGCCAGCGGGTCACCACGTCCCAGTGCCGATTGTAGAAGATGACGGTCAAGACGATCTGCAGGATGATGAGCGGCAGGACGACGATCAGGATCGATCGCCAGAGCAAGGATGGCGGCACGATCGTGCGGTTGATGAAGCCGCCGATCCGCCCCAGCTCGCCTTGTCCCGGCCGCATCCGACCCTAGCGCCCCGTCCGCAACGCATAGCCCTCGCCGCGCACCGTCAAGAGGTGGCGCGGCTGACTGGGATCGTCCTCGAGCTTGCGCCGGAGCCGCAGCACCTGCACGTCGACCGCTCGGTCGTTGCCCTTGATGTTGGAGAGATCGCCGAGCTCGGCTCGGCTGATCGGGGCCCCGGCGCGTTCGGCCAGGGTCCGAAGCAAGGCCAGCTCCCCCGACGTCAGGTGCACCACATCGCCCTCGCCACGGGTCAGCTCCAGGCTGGCGAGATCGAAATTGAAAGGGCCGAAGCGCAGCACTTGCGGTGGCCCTGCCGCCGCCGCTTGCGGCCGTGTCCGGCGCAGGATGGTGGCGATCCTGAGCAGCAGCTCGCGCGGCTCGAACGGCTTGACGAGATAATCGTCGGCGCCGGCCTCCAGCCCGGCGATCCGGTCCCGGCCCTCGCCTTTCGCGGTGAGCAGCAGGATCGGCAGGTCGCGGGTCCGGCGCAGCTCGGTGGTGAGCTCGATCCCGCTCTGCCCGGGCAACATGACGTCGAGGACGACGAGGTCGAAATCGAGGCCGGCGAGCTTTTGCTTCGCCGCCTCGGCATCGAGCGCGACGCTCACCATGTGGCCGCTGCGGGTCAAGAAGCGCTGCAGGAGGGCCAGCAGCCGCTCGTCGTCGTCGACCACGAGAAGATGCGCCACATCGCTCACCGCTCGTCGCCGAACAGGGTCTCGCCCGCCGCAACACGGGCTTCGGCGGACGGTGCAGCTCGCGGTGCTGCACCGTCCGCCGAGCCGAGCCTCGGGAGCGTCGGCCAGAAGGTGCCGGCCGGCAACGCCGCCTGGCGAGCCCGTCCGGCATGCTGCGCCGCCACCGCCAACACATTCTGGAAGCCGGCGACGTCGGCCGCGCCGGCGCGCCGGAAGATCCGCCGCAGATGCCGCTTCTGCAGGCTCTTGAACGCGGCCACTTGGTGGCTGCCGAGGCTGGTCGGCAAGACCTCCTGCTTGCGCCGGTCAGTGGGCGACGGCCGGCGCTCGATCAGGCCCTGGCCGACGAGGGTCAGGAGGCGCCGCGACATGCGCTGCTTGGTCCAGCCGAGAAAGGTGGCGAGCTCGGCCGCGGTCGCCGGTTCGCCGCCGGCCGCGGCCTGGTCGATCTGGGCGAGCACTTGCGCATCCGCAGGCTCGAGTTGCTGCCGGCCGAGCGTCTGATCGATCGCGGCCTCCAGCTCGAGCTGCAAGAGCGTCAAGAGTGCCAGGCTCCGCTCGAGCTCCGCATCGCGCAAGAAGAGCGGGTTCTGCGCGCGCTGCGCCTGCATCATGGGTTCCATTTCCACAGCTCTCGAAAGGGTAGAGCCGGCTCGCCGCCGTTCCGGCGGTCCATGCCATCCGTCCCAGCCCATCCGTCCCGGCCAATGCGTCCCAGCCATGCAACAACGAGCGGGCTCGCACGGCGGACCTCGCATTGACACTTATGGGGCCCGGTGATAGCGATCACAACCCCTGAAAAACCCCGGCTTTCCCCTGAAAAAAACCTGCATTTTCAAGCGGGAAGGCCGAGTAGAAAGCCTGGACCATGGCCGAGATCATCCCATTCGACGCACGCGACGGCTACATTTGGCTCAATGGCGAGATGGTGGCCTGGCGGGACGCGACGTTGCATGTGCTGAGCCACGGCCTGCATTACGCCTCCTGCGTGTTCGAGGGCGAGCGTGCCTATGGCGGCCGGGTGTTCAAGCTCACCGAGCACAGCCAGCGGCTGATCGACAGCGGCAAGCTGCTGGGCTTCGACGTCCCCTACACCGCAGCCGAGCTCGACGCCGCGACCGAGGCGGTGATCGCCGCGAACGGCGTCGCCGATTGCTATGTCAGGCCGGTCGCCTGGCGCGGCTCCGAGCAGATGGGGGTTTCGGCGCAGAAATCGAAGATCAACGTCGCCATCGCGAGTTGGGAATGGGGCGCTTATTACAGCGATCTCCGGTTGACCCGCGCTCTCTACCAGCGCCCGGCGCCCAACACCGCCCCGGTCAAGAGCAAGGCCGCCGGGCTCTACATGATCTGCACGATCTGCAAGCACGACGCCGAATCCAAGGGCTTCGGCGACGCCCTGATGCTCGACTATCGCGGCTATATTGCCGAGACGACGGGGGCCAATATTTTCCTCGTCATCGACGGCGCCATCCACACCCCGACCCCGGACTGCTTTCTCGACGGCATCACCCGGCGGACGGTGATCGGGCTCGCCAAAGAGCGTGGCTTCGAGGTGATCGAGCGGCATATCATGCCGGAAGAAATCGACCAGGCGCAGGAAATCTTCGTCACCGGCACGGCCGCCGAGGTGACCCCGGTCCGCGCCATCGACGACCGCCATTATCAAGTAGGCCCGGTGACCGGCCAGCTCGTCGACGACTTTCGCGCCTTGACCCGGGCGGTGGCGAACGCCGGCTGACACGGCCGGCCATCGCTCGCCGGCAAAAGTGGTGGAGCCGATCGGGATCGAACCGACGACCTCCTGCTTGCAAAGCAGGCGCTCTCCCAGTTGAGCTACGGCCCCATATCGCGACACGACGTATATGGGCAACGGGGTCGGCAGAGCAAGGGTTCGCTAGCGCTCGGGCAGGCAGGCCGCCGCGAAGGCCCGCATCGCCCGGCCGCGATGGCTGAGCGCGTCCTTCTCCGCCGGTGTGAGTTCGGCCATGGTACGGCTTTCGCCGTCCGGCACGAACATGGGGTCGTAGCCGAAGCCGCCCTCGCCACGCGGGGTCTCGACCAGCGTGCCGTCGACCCGGCCCTCGAAATAGAGGCACTCGCCGTCCGGCCAGGCGAGGCAGATCACGGTCGAGAACGCCGCCCGCTTGTCGGCGGCGGCGAAGCTGCCGAAGCGGGCGGCGAGCGCCTCCCTGATCCGCGCCATCGCCGCCGGATAGTCCTGCTCGGGCCCGGCCCAGCGGGCTGAGCGCACGCCCGGCGCCCCGTCCAGGCCGTCGACCGAAAGCCCGCTGTCGTCGGCGAGGCAGGGCAGGCCCGTGGCCGCCGCCGCCGCCATCGCCTTGATTGTGGCATTGCCGCCAAAATCCGGCGCCGTCTCGTCGGGCTCGGCAAGGCCCAGGTCCCGCGCCGAACGGACCTCGATGCCACTGCCGGCGAGCAGCCCCTCCAACTCCCTGATCTTCTTCGGGTTGTGCGAGGCGAGCACCAGGGTGTCGGCGGCGAGACGTCGGCTCATCGCGCTCGGGCCACCGCGACCGCTGTCCGCTGCCGCTCGACGAGGTTGCGGATGCCGGCGGACGCCAGCGCGTTCAGGACGGCGAACTCCTCGGCCGTGACCGGTCGTTCCTCGGCCGTCATCTGCACCTCGACGAGGCCGCCATGGCCGGAGAGGACGAAGTTCGAATCGGCCTCTGCGGTGCTGTCCTCGGCATAGTCGAGATCGAGCAGCGCCTGGCCGCCGACGATGCCACAGGAAACCGCGGCCACCTCGTCGGTCAATGGTAGGACCGGGATGAGCGCCTTGGCGACGAGGCCCGCAAGCGCCTGGTGCAGGGCCACATAGGCGCCGGTGATGGCGGCGGTGCGGGTGCCGCCATCGGCCTGCAGAACGTCGCAATCGACGATGACCTGGCGCTCGCCCATGGCTTCGAGATCGGTGACGGCCCGCAGACTGCGACCGATCAACCGCTGGATTTCCATGGTCCGGCCGTTCTGCTTGCCGCGCGCCGCTTCGCGCGCGGAGCGGCTGTGGGTCGAGCGTGGCAGCATGCCGTACTCGGCGGTGACCCAGCCGCGCCCCTTGTTGCGCATGAAGGGCGGCACCTTCTCTTCGATCGTGGCACAGCAGAGAACGTGGGTGTTGCCGAATTTCACGAGGCAAGAGCCCTCGGCATAGGGGCTCCAGCCCGGCTCGAGGACGATCTCGCGCAGTTCGTCGGCAGCACGGCCGCTAGCCCGCATGCGGTTGTTCCCTTTGCGATGCATGGTGGGGGTGGAGCGATGGCAACGCCGACACCCGTTCGGCGGCGGTCGTTAGCCTATCCAGCGAGCTTCGGCAAATGCCGGCCGACCGCTCCGGCCACGCCGCCCGAGCGGCCGCGCCAGCGAGAGGCGTTTTGCGGCGAGCTTAGGCATTTCTTAAGACATTGGGACTAGAATCGCCGGAAGTGGCGAACAACTCCAGACGACATTCGCCTTTTGATAGATTTTTGGCTCTTCCAGTGCTACCAATGTGCGACGGAAGCGATCTCCACCCCTTTCGAGCGAGGCTTTCCATGCGACGACACACTCTTCTGGCATTCTCCCTGGCGGCTGGCTTGGCGCTGCCGATCGGTTTCTCCACCGCGGCACACGCCGTCTCCGACAGCCAGCGAGCCACGCTCGGCGATGCGGCTTGGGGCAACCAGGCGACCATGCAGGCGACGATCGCGACCGTGCTGCAGGATCTGGCGCAGGATCGCCCGCTCGCGGTAGCCCTCGACGAACTCGCCACCGTGCTGCTCGAGCTCGGTGCGACCGAGGAGTTCAAAGCCGAGTTCGCCGTGGCTCTGGTGATGGCGGCCCAGGATCTGGCGGCGGCCGGCGGGTTGCCCGGGATGACGGCCTCGGCCGCCGGCGACGCCGCCGCCGAGGCCGTTCTGGTTCGGGCCCAAGGCTCGCCGTCGCTGGTCGAGGCGATCGTTGCCAACGCCTCCACGATGGCCGCCAATGATGTGCCGGGTGGCCAGGGAACCGCGGTCTTCGGTGCTTTCGTTGCCGCCTCGACCTCACCCTTGATCGACATGGCCAACCAGAATGCGGTGCGCGGGGCGATCGTGGCAGCCGACACCACGGCGCCGGTCGGCAACCTCCCCGGCACACCGGCCGGCAACGTCCAGGGTACACCGTTCGGCAATGGCGGCATGGGTGCCGGCCCCCAGATCGGCATGACGCTGGTCAGGGCCTCGACGGGCGGCGCCGGTCGAGGCGGCGGTGGCGGCGAGCGCGTCGGAGTCGGGCAGTCGATCAGCCCGAACTGACGTTCGGCCTTGTCGTCGAGAGACGCAGGGTCGGCGAGAGGTGCCGGCCGATCGGTCGACCGGCGAGGTCGGGCAGCGCGAGGTGAGCCGGGTTCGCGAATGCGCAGTCACCGCCTCGATCCTCTCGCCTCGGCCTTGCTGGTTTTTTTTCTGCTGCTTGCCGGCTTGGCGTGGCCGGCGCTGCGGCATCACGGGGCCGCCCTGACCGGCAACCCTGCGATCGCCGCGATCGAGGAGGGCCGAGCGCTCACCGAGACGGGGCTGTTGCGGGCCTTCACCTCGCGCCGCGAGGCGCTGGCGGCGCTCGAGCACAATCGGGCGAGACGCGAGCTCGGCCAGGTGCATTTGCGTCGCGCGCGTGATCCGGACGTCGACAGCTTCGACCGGCGCGACGACGTGATTGCGGCCAAGGAGGCACTGCGCGCGGCTCTCGCCCGGGCCCCGGCGGACCATTTTGCCTGGTACCATCTGGCGATGGCCGAGGCGCTCGGCGAAAGGGCCGAGACCGCCGCTCGGGCGCTCGAGAACGCCTACGCGTTCGGCCCCTACCATCCGCCGATCCGTGCCGCCCGCATCAGGCTCGGCATGGCCCTTTGGGCCGACCTCGAGCCGCCGAGCCGAGCGATGGTGCTCACCGAGCTCGCCGAGATCAGAGCCGACCCTCGGCGCTGAGAGCCCGACCGAGACGTCTGCGAGGCATTTCATCGACCGTGCTTTGCCGATGCGAGGACCCGATCGGCCGTCGCTGCGGCAGCCCCGGAGGGCCGCGCAAATGCCATGGCTCCGCGAGGGAGGCGCTCGCGCCACGACGAAGCAGGTGGGCGCCTCTGCTCGCCCTCGGGAGCCTCGCCGTCCCGCGGGGTGGCGAGTGAACCTCCGGTCGGCTTGCGGTCGGCGCCGCGCCGACGGTCGATCACGGGCCCATGCAACGCCGCGTGAACGTCTCGGTCAGGCACTCGGAACGCAGCCGGTCATCGAGTCGGCCGCTGCGGCGATCGCCGAGCGAACTCGTGCCATCGCCGAGCGGTCGCCTGCCGGTCGATCGCCCGCAATCGGGCGTTGCGTCAATCGCACCGAAAGGCTGGACGACGACCATCGGTTTTTACCGCCGGGGCCCGCATCGAGACGCCGGGCGGCGAGTGGAGTCGGTTGCGGGTGTGTGCGCAGCTCGACTCGGCGGCTCAGCAGCGCGAATCGCGGCAAAAGCCGAGCCGGCCGAAGGAGCGTACGTCGAGTTCGATGAAGTTCAGCCGTCGCTCGACCGATTCCAACCGCCGGTTGGTCGATTGCAGCAGGAGGCAGAGACCGTGCGCGTCGCTGCCCGCCTCGAACCCGGCAGCGTCGCAAGCAGCCGTGTCGAAGGCCTGGACCTCCTGGAGCGTAGGGGCGGTCTCGCAGGCTGCGAGGGTGATGCCGAGGGCGGCTGCGGCGAGGTGGCGGGGGCTCAGGGCCATGCCTTGGCAATCATGACGGGGCTCGGCCGCGCTGGTGCGGGCTGCGGTTCGAGCGCGGTGCCGATGTAGAGCAGGCCGGTTATCCCCTCGTTCGCCGCAAGGCCGAGCCCGCTCTGGACGATCGGCGACGCCGCGTTGCCGCCGGTGGCCCATTTGCCGGCGAAGCCCATGGCGTGCGCCGCGAGCAGCAGATTGTGGACGGCGCAGGCCGCCGAGGCCTGTTGCTCCCAGGCCGGAATCTTCGGGTGGTCCGGATCGATCCGGGCAATGGCGACGACGATCAATGGGGCCCGCTTCGGGGCTGTGCGCTGCTTCTCGACTTCGGCGGCGCTCGTCGCCGGCCGTTCGCGCAAAAGGGCCTCCGCGAACAGCTCACCGAGCCGTGCCCGGCCCTCGCCGCGCACCACGAGAAAGCGCCAGGGGCGGAGCTTGCCATGGTCCGGTGCTGCTGCCGCCGCTTCCAGCATGCGACCTAGTGCCGCATCATCCGGTCCCGGCTCGCCCATCTTGACCGGCGGCACCGTCACCCGCGTGAGGATCGCCTCGAGCGCCTGCATCGCCCCTCCTTGCTGAACCAGGGAGGATGTGCGCAGCGGCGCCGGCATCGTCAATGCTTTCTTCACACCTGTCTGCTCTACTCCTTGCGGCTGGCGAATGGATTGCCACTTGATGCAGCGCAGCATGAACGGCATGTTGCGTTGCACGAATGGCGACATGCCGCAACGGCAAGGCCGGCGCCTCTGGCTCCGGGGCCGCGACGCACTGGGCCGATAAAAGGAGCTGCTCGATGTCCGACTATGGTTATGCGCTCGACGAACTTCAGGTCGGGATGAGCGCATCTTTCGCGAAAACCATCACCGACGCCGACATCTTGATGTTCGCCGGGGTCTCCGGCGATACCAACCCGGTGCATCTCAACGAGGAGTTTGCCGGCGGCACGCCGTTCAAGGGGCGCATCGCCCACGGCATGCTGACCGCGAGCCTGATCTCGACGGCGCTCGGCACCAAACTGCCCGGTGCCGGTTGCGTCTATCTCGCCCAGACGATGAAGTTCTTGGCCCCGGTGCGCACTGGCGAGACCGTCCGGGCCATCGTCACGGTCAGGGACATCGACCGCGAGAAGCGCCGGGTGACCATGGACACGATCTGTCAGGTCGCCGGCAAGGACGTGCTGGTCGGCGAGGCCAAGCTCCTGATCCCCGCCCGCGAGACCCAGGTCGCCGCCTGAGCGGCCGAGGGCCGAGGGGCGGCTTCCGTCCCGGGGTCGCCCCGGCCGTCCCGGTCGATCAGGCGGCCAGGTTGCGCCGGCAGTAGCAGGAGGCGCGCACCGGCACTGCAGACCGTGCCAGGGCCTGGTCGAGTTCCAGGCGCACGTGCCGCACCTCGACGGTCTCGCCGCGTCGGGTGAGACATTCGTGCAGGCCGTGCAGGCTCCAGACATTGCGCGGATGCCGGCAAGCGCGGGGCAGGGTTTCGTCCAGCCCGAGATCGGCGCGGTAGATCGCCTCGGCCTCGTCGAGCCGGCCCCGGTCGAGCAGCAGGGCACCGAGCGCGTGGCGCGCCGGCTGCATCCAGCCCCAGGGCTCGTCATAGGGCAGGGTGTCATCGAGTTCGACCGCCCGACGCAGGTGGGCGAAGGCGGCATCAGGGTTGCCTTTGTGGTACTCGAGCTCGCCCTCCAGCATCGCTTCGGCGATCTTCAGGATGTCGCGGCAGGTATTGTTGAAGAGCATCCGGCTCTCTTGCACGGCGCCCTGCGCCGCGAAGAACAGCTCCCGCTCGGCCTCGGCCTCGGCGATCCTGCCCACATTCGCGAGCGCAACGGTTCGAGCATAGCGCATCACCGCCGTGGTCATCGAGAAGAGCTCGGGGTCCTCCGGCAGCGATTGGGCCAAAATCGCCTCCCACATGCCGAAGCGAATCAGCACGTGCTGCTTCATCGGCACGAAGCTCTCGAACCAGTCGGCCCAGTCGGCGAGCAGCGATGCCGGCAGCATGTCGATCAGCGCGTCGGCCGTCGCGAGCGCCGCTGCGGGCTGGCCCAGGAACATCGCCCCATAAGTGTGGAAGTGGCAGTCGTGGCAGCGGTAGACCGTGTAGAAGTTGTCCGGTCCCGCATGATCGAGAAAGCGTCGGTCCGCGGCGATGGCCAGCGCATTGCGGGCGACGACGTTCTGGTAGTCGCCGCAGAGCACGTCGATGTGGGTCGCCATGTGGATCAGGTGGCCGGAATCCGGCACTGCCGTGCTCAGCCGGTCGCCGTGCCTGAGCGCCAGCTCGGGATGCGGCGACATCTCCATCAGGTGGATGTACATATGCAGGCAGCCGGGGTGGCCCCAGGCGCCATCGACCTCGGCGAAGGCCCGCTCCAGCACCGCCTTGGCTTCGAGCGTATCGGCACCCTGGGCCGGTTGGCCCGTCGGCAGGTCCCAGAGCTGCCAGGGGGTGCGGTTCATCAAGGCTTCGGCGAACAGCGCGGTGACGTCGAGATCGTCCGGATGGGCCCGGTAGACGTCCCGCATGGCCGCTGCATAGGCGTCATTGCAGGGCGCGAAATCCTCGACCATCGCTTCTGGCACGCGGTGCCGGACCGCCTCGAGCAGCCGTCTTTCGGAGGGCGAGACCCGATCGAGAAGTGATGAAGCCGCCGCCAACGCCCGGCGCGCCCTGGTCAGCGCCCGAGCCCTGTCCGCCGGCTCGAAAGTCTCCCAGGGGCGGTTGTAGTTGGGCCCTGCGGCATGCGCGATCCCCCAGTGGGCGAACGCCAAGGCACTGTCGGCCTCGAGCGCCTTCGCGAAGCAGACGATCGCTTCCTCGTGGTTGAACCCGTAGAGCCAGACCAGCCCTCGATCGAACCACCGCCGGGCGTCGCTCGACGTGGTCGTGATCTGCCGACAATACGTTCCGAGATCGAAGTACGGCATCCCCCTCTCCCATACCCACCGGCAATGGGGACTTTACCACGAGAGGCCCGATCATCGAAGCGGTGCCGACCGTCGGCGGTTCGACGATCGGCGGCCGTCCCGACCCAGGCGAAGCCCGCCTTCAGCGGATGTCGAGATAGTCGAAGATCATCGCCGTGGCGCCGAAGCGGCGGCGGAGCGAGGGCCAGTCGACGATCTCGCGGGAGCGGACGAGTTCCGGCAAGGGGCGGCCGTCGAGGACGAGGTCGGCGGTCATCTCCTCGAGGCTCAGGGCACCGTCGCCGTCCTCGTCGTAGAGCATCATGCCGCGCTCGATGCCGATCGTGTCGACCAGGAGAAAGCCGAGCTGCAGGGCCCGTAGATCCATAGGCTGCAGCTCTTCGGCATTGGCACCGGCCCAGACGCGCAGGCGGACGTCGAGCCGCTGCAGCTCCTCGATCTCGGCGACGCCGTCATCGTTGGCATCGATGAGCTCGAAGGCGCGTTCCGCGCAAGTGGTGGCCGGGCCCCTGGCGCAGTGGCCAGCGAGCTGCCGGACGGCGCGGTCGAAGCCGGCCTCCTCGGCCTGGGCCGGCAACGGGAAGGCGCCGAGTGTCCAGGCCAGCGCCAGCCCGAGGAGCCCAGCCGTCCAGCGGCCGACGCGTGGGTCAGGAAACATCGGCGATCGCTTTGAGCTCATAAAGCAACTCCAGGGCCGCGCGTGGCGAAAGGTCATCTGGATGCACTACCGAAAGGCGTTCGGCAAGCGCCGTCAGTTCCGCCGGAACGCTGACGGGCTTGGCGCTCGCGGGCCTGGCCGCGGCACGAAACAGCGGCAGGTCGTCGGCGATCTCGGCGGGTGCTGCCCGGGCCTCGCCGGCCTCGAGCCGCTCGAGCACCGCCTGGGCGCGCTCGAGGACCGCGATGGGCAGGCCGGCGAGCCGCGCCACGTGGAGGCCATAGGAGCGGTCGGCCGTCCCTGGGATCACCTCGTGGAGAAAGACGACGTCGTCCTGCCATTCCTTGACCCGGACGGTGAAGGCACCGAGGGATGCGAGGCTGGCGGCCAGTGCCGTGAGCTCGTGATAGTGGGTGGCGAAGAGACCACGGCAGCGATTGACCTCGTGCAGGTGTTCGACCACGGCCCAGGCGAGCGAGAGGCCGTCATAGGTGGCCGTCCCCCGGCCGATCTCGTCGAGGATGACGAAGCTCTTCTCGCCCGCCTGGTTCAGGATGGTGGCGGTCTCGACCATCTCGACCATGAACGTCGATTGGCCGCGGGCGAGATCGTCGGCCGCACCCACCCGGCTGAAGAGCTTGTCGACGAGGCCGATGGTGGCGTGCTTCGCCGGGACGTAGCTGCCCATTTGCGCCAGCACCACGAGCAGCGCGTTCTGCCGCAGGAACGTGCTCTTGCCCGCCATGTTGGGGCCGGTCAGCAGCCAGAGGCGCTCGGCCGCCTCGAGCCGGCAGTCGTTGGCGACGAAGCGCTGGCGCGCGGCGGTGAGCGCCGCCTCGACCACGGGATGCCGGCCGCCCTCGACCCTGAAGTCGACACCCTCGGTGAGCACCGGGGCCACCCAGTCGGCCTCGACCGCGAGCTCGGCCATGGCCGCCGCGACGTCGATTTCGGCCAGCGCTCGGGCGGTTGCCGAGACGGTGTCGCCCTCGGCGAGTACGGTTTCGCGCAACGCCTCGAAGAGCTTCAGCTCGAGGGCCAGGGCCTGCTCGGCAGCCGTGCTCAGTTTCGCTTCGAGCTCGACGAGCTCGGGCGTGGAAAAGCGGCTGGCGTTGACCATGCCCTGGCGCCGCTGGAAGCTCTCGGGCACCTTTCCACTGTGCGTCGCCGTCACCTCGATGAAGTAGCCCAGCATGTTGTTGTGGCGGATCTTCAAGGACGGGATGCCGGTCTCGTCCTTCAAGCGGGCCTCGAGCGCGGCGATGTGGCGACGTCCCTGGTCGCGCAGCGCCCGGAGCTCGTCGAGCTCGGCCACGGCACCCGGCTTGATGAAGCCGCCGTCGCGGGCAAGGTGGGGCGGGGCGGGCTCGAGCAGGCTGTCGAGACGCTCGACCAGGCTCGCCGTGTCGCCGATCTTGGCGGCGAGGCCAGCCAGGGCCGGCTCGCGAACCTTCAGTCCGGCCTGGAGCGTGCGGGCGGCGCCGAGGCCAATGGCCAGCGCGCGGAGATCACGCGGGCCGCCACGGCCGAGGACGAGGCGCGAGAGGGCGCGGGCGATGTCGGGGACACCCGCGAGCCGCTCGAGGCAGGCCTCGCGGGCAGCCGCATCGGTGACGAAGCCGGCGACCTCGGCCAGCCGTGCTCGGATCGGCTCGAGGGTCGCCAGAGGGGCGGCGAGCCGTTCGGCGAGCAGGCGGGCGCCGGCGCCGGTCCGGGTGCGGTCGATTGTGGCGAGAAGCGAACCCTGCCGCTTGCCGTCGAGGCTCGTCAGCAATTCCAGGTTGCGGCGGGTGGCGGGGTCGATCCTGAGGCACGCCCTGGGCTCGATGCGCTGCGGACGGTCGAGGCGGGGCAGCAGACCTTTTTGGGTCTGCGTCAGATAGTCGAGGATGGCGCCGGCAGCCGCGATCTCGGCGCGCTCGAAGCGGCCGAAGGCTTCGAGCGTCTTCACACCGAACTGGCGTTCCAGGCGGTTCGAGGCCGCAATGCTGTCGAAGGCGGTGGGCTCGAGGATCGTCAGCCGGGTGCGCCAGGGGGCGAGGGCAGGGGCGGCCTCGGCGGTTTCGGCCAAGGGGCGGGCGATCAGGATCTCGCCGGGCTCGAGCCTGGCCAGGAGAGGGCCGAGATCGCCGGGGTCGGCCAACTCGGTCTGGAAGGTGCCCGTCGTGATGTCGACCCAGGCCATGGCCAGCGCCTCGCCGACCCGGGCGATGGCGGCCAGGTAGTTGTTGCGCTTGACGTCGAGCAGGCTCTCCTCGGTCAGCGTGCCGGGGGTGACGATGCGCACCACCTCGCGCTTGACCACGCTTTTCGCACCGCGCTTTTTCGCTTCGGCCGGGTCTTCGACCTGCTCGCAGATCGCGACCTTGAAGCCGGCCTTGATCAGCCGTTCGAGATAGGTCTCGGCCGAGTGCACCGGCACGCCGCACATCGGGATGTCCTGGCCCGCGTGCTGGCCACGCTTGGTCAGCGCGATGTCGAGGGCAGGAGCAGCGCGCTCGGCGTCCTCGAAGAAGAGCTCGTAGAAATCGCCCATGCGGAAGAACAAGAGCGCGCCCGGATGGGCCGCCTTGGTCGCCTGGTACTGGGCGATCATCGGGCTCGGCCGCTCTGCCTGTGCCTGGGCCGGGGTACTGGCGACGGCGGCTGAGCGGCGGGCGGGCAGGGTTTCCGGAGAAGTTGTCATCAGCAACCTAGGGTTGAAATTTTGGTTGCAGCGCTCGCTCTTTTTTCTATCATCGGGGTTGGGGACAGCGGGCGCGTCGATGCATCGTCATGAGCGCCATTATCATCGAGGACGGCCTTCGGGTCGAGCGGCGAACGCGCGGGGCAGCACAGGACCGGGCCCGAGAGCCTGTCCGATTGGCATAGAGGCTGGCATGATGACCAAGGGCAAGATCGCACCGCAGGGGAGCGCCGGCGGGCGAACGAGCGACGCCGGCCGGCGCGGCCGGTCGGCAGGTGCCGGCTCATGGTAGGGCCGAAGCCGAGCTGCGAGGCTTTTCTCAAGGACCAGGTGCCGAATGGCTGGCGGACGGCCGTCGGCCACTCGCAGCGCCTCGCCACCCGGCTGCAGTTCCTGCCATGGTCCGACCGGGCGCGATTGATGGACGACTTCATCTGGGGCGAGGCGCGCCGGCTGCTCTCCAACGACGAGATCACCGCGGTGATCAATCGGCAGCCCTATACGCTGGCGACCAGCCACGCGATTCTCGAATACACCACCATGTGCAGCGCGGTGATGACCTCGATCCTCATCCTCTTGGCCGAGCAGGGCGAGGCGGTCGGTGCGCATCATGCCCTGGTCCTCCTCCTCTCGCGCGATAGCGAGCATCAAGACGCCGGGGTCGAGTGGGTGCGCCGGGGTGGCTTCGCCAGCCTGCAGGCCGAAATGACCACGCTGCCGGGCTTCGCCTTTCTCTACCTCGCGGTCTACCCGAACGATTCGGCCGAAAGCTTCATGGCCAGGGATGCGTTCTGGACGGCGATGCTCGGTTATTGAGCGCAAGTCGCACGGGCGCGAAGCTCCGCCGGTGGTGGACAGAGGCGCCCAGCGCCTCGAGGGCTGCGCGGTGGGCCGCCGTGGGATAGCCGGCATGCCGCTCGAAGCCGTAGCCCGGGTGGCGGACGCCGAGCCGGGCCAACAGCCGATCGCGGACCACCTTGGCGAGGATCGAGGCGGCGCCGATTTCCGGCTCGAGGCCGTCACCGCCGACGATGCAGCGACACGGCCAGCCGAGGCCGGGATCGAGATGGCCGTCGACCAGGATCTCGTAAGCCTGACCCGGGAGGTGCCGGGCCAGGCGGCGCATCGCCCGGCGCATCGCGAGGTGGCTCGCGGCCAGGATGTTCAGCCGGTCGATCTCGGCAACCGAGGCCGCTCCCAGGGCCCAGACCGCATTACTGCGGATCGAGAGCGCCAGCCGTTCGCGCTCCGTCACTTTCAGGCATTTCGAATCGGCGAGACCCTGGATGGGCTCGGGCAGATGCACGGCCGCGGCCAGCACCGGCCCCGCCAGGGGGCCGCGGCCGACCTCGTCGATGCCGATGCGGATCACCTGCGTCAGGGGTCAGGCGGCGGTGGGCCAGCCGGCGACGACGCGGATCTCGCCGACCTCGTCGCCCGCGTGGTTGCGCAAGGTCGGGTTGGCGAAGGCGTCGAGTGCCTCCAGCGCCCGCTCGTCCAGGGCCCCCAGGGTCTCGAGGACGGCGATGAGTGCCGGCTCGGCCGCCCGGGCGCTGCCGTCTTCCACCTTGAGCCCGATGCCCAAGCCCAGCTCCGGCAGGGCCGCGAAGAAGACCCCTTCGGCCCCGGTCTTGACGAGGACCCCGGGCGCTGCCTGCATCAGCTCGGTGCAGAGCCGGCCGGAGCCCGCGACGTACCAGGGCTCGCCGCGCATCGCGGCTGCCAGGCGATGCACGGCGGCCCGGCGCTGCGGGGCCAGATCGGCCGGATCGGCGAAGCGGGCGGCCATGCGGGCGAGGCCGAGCAGCGAGACGGTCCAAGCCGGAATGCCGCAGCCGTCGACCCCGGGCGGTGGCGGCATGGTCTCGCCGGCCATGGTCTCGAGCACGGCGCGGATGCGCCGCTGGACCGGGTGATCGGGACGCTCGTAGCCCTCTGTCGGCTCCATCAGGTGGACCGCCGTGGTCAGCATGCCGGTATGTTTGCCCGAACAGTTGTTGTGCGCCCGCGTGGGCGTCCTGCCGGCCCGCTGCATGGCGGCGGCCGTGGGCTTGTGCGAGGGCAGGTGGGCACCACAGGCGAGATCCTCGGGCTCGAGGCCGAGCCGTTTCAGCCAGGCCCCGACCGTCTCGACATGGCCCTCCTCACCGCCGTGCGAGGCACAGGCCATGGCGAGTTCGGCAGCATCCAGGGCGAAGGCGTCGGCGGCCCCGCTTTCGATCAGCGGGATCGCCTGGATCGGCTTGACCGCCGAGCGGGGAAAGACGCGGGCGTCCGGATCGCCCACGGCGAGGCGCACCACGCCCGCCGCATCGGCCACCACGAACGAGACGCGATGCCGGCTTTCGACCCGATCGCCGCGGGTGACTTCGACGCCCACTGGAACGCCGGTCGCGGCGCCCCCTGCGACGCCGACGGGGACGGTGCTGCTCGTTGCCATTGGCGTTGTCCAAAACTGGGGCCCGAAAGCCCGTGCGTGCGGTCGCCTCAAGCGGCCTTGCGGGTGGTGTCGAAAAGGGCGGAGAGCTGGCCGAGGACCGTGCCGCCGAGCTGCTCCGGGTCGGAGATGGTCACCGCCCGCCTGTAGTAGCGGGTGACGTCGTGGCCGATGCCGATCGCCAGGAGCTCGACCTCCGAGCGGGTCTCGATCCACTCGATCACCTCGCGCAGGTGCTTCTCCAGGTAGTTGCCCGGATTGGCAGAGAGCGTGCTGTCGTCGACCGGGGCACCGTCGGAGATGACCATCAGGATGCGGCGCTGCTCGGCCCGGCCCAAGAGGCGGTTATGCGCCCAAAGGATGGCCTCGCCGTCGATGTTCTCCTTGAGTAGCCCTTCCCTGAGCATCAGGCCGAGATTGGGGCGCGAGCGGCGCCAGGGGGCGTCGGCGGGCTTGTAGACGATGTGCCGGAGATCGTTGAGCCGGCCGGGATTGCCGGGCTTGCCGGCCCTCAGCCACGCTTCCCTGGCCTGGCCGCCCTTCCAGGCGCGGGTGGTGAAGCCCAGGATCTCGACCTTCACGCCGCAACGCTCGAGGGTGCGGGCGAGGATGTCGGCGGTCATCGCGGCAACGGCGATCGGCCGGCCACGCATCGAACCCGAATTGTCGATCAACAGGGTGACGACGGTGTCCCGGAACTCGGTCTCCTTCTCCATCTTGTAGGAGAGAGGAACGGTCGGGTTGATGATGATCCGGGCGAGGCGGGATGCATCGAGGATGCCCTCGTCCAGGTCGAAGTCCCAGCTGCGTTGCTGCTGGGCCATCAGCTTGCGCTGCAGCCGGTTGGCGATGCGCCCGATCATGCCCTCGAAGCGCGAGAGATTGGTGTCGAGCTGGGCCCTGAGCCTTTGCAGTTCGCCCGACCCGCAAAGATCGGCGACGCTCACGATCTCGTCGAACTGGGTGGTGAAGACGCGATAGCCCTCGTGCCGGGCGCCGGGTGGCAGCTCCTTGGGCTGGTTGGTGCGCGGGTCCTCGCCGGCGTCCTCCTCGGCACCCTCCTGGAGCTGATCGTCGCTCTCTGCCGCCTCCTCGGCCGCCATGTCCTCCTCGGAGCGCTCCTCGGAAGCACTCTCCTGGGAATCGGCGCGCTGCGGCTCCTCGGCGCCCTCGTCGTCGTCGCCGGTCGAGGGCTCGCTCGGGCCGTCCTCGGTCTGGTCCTCGTCGCTGTCCTCGTCGGCCGAATCGGGTTCTGGCTCCTCGGCGAGCGCATCGGAGAGGCCGAGATCGGTCATCAGCTCGCGCACCCGCCGGGCAAAGGCGTCCTGGTCCGCGGCCTTGGCGTCGAGCTCGGGCAGCACGGCCTCGACCTTGCCGTCGAGCCAGTCGCGCCAGGCATCGAGCTGGCGGGTCTGCGGCTCGGTCAACCGATAGCCCTGCAGCCGCTCGCGCATGTAGAGCTCGACGATCTCGGCGACCGTGGCGTCCTGGCCCGCCGCTGCCGCGTCCGCGGCCTGGCCCTGCGCAACCGAGGATGCCTCGCTCGTCTTGCGGCGAAAAAGCTCCTCCAGATTGGCCTTGACCCCGGCCATGTCGCGGCCGCCGACGAGCTCGACCCTGAGCTGCTCGAGCCCGTCGAACAGCAGGCCGGCCATCTCGCCGTCGGGGACCATGCGGCGGTGCAGGGTGTCGTCGTGGTAGCGCCGCCTGAGCGCCTGACTATCGGCCTCGCCACGCACCCGCGCGATCTCGCCCAGCGGCATGTCCTGGCGCGGCGGCGCCACCCGAACGACGTCGCCGACACCGGCGCCCGCGGGTGCGCGACGATTGCCGGCCCTGAGGGTGAACTCGAGCTTCGGCTCCTCGGCAATGGCCCGCGTCGTGGCCCCGAGTACGCGCTCGAAAACGTCGAGTCGATCCTTCACCCGCGCCTCACCTTCGCGTTCAGGCGACCAGAAGATTGGCGGCGGATTCGGGGAGCTCCTTGCCGAAGCAGCGTTGGTAGTACTCGGCGATGATCGACCGCTCCGCTTCGTCGCATTTGTTGAGGAAGGTCACGCGAAAGGCGAAGCCCACATCGCCGAAGATCTCGGTATTCTCGGCCCAGGTCAAAACCGTGCGCGGCGACATGACGGTCGAGATGTCGCCGGCGATGAAGCCCGACCTGGTGAGATCGGCGAGCCGCACCATCGAAGCGATGGTCTTCCTGCCCTCGGCGGTATCGTAGCGCGGGCATTTGGCCAGAACGATTCGGCACTCGTCGTCGTGCGGCAAATAGTTGAGCTGGACGACCACGCTCCAGCGGTCCATCTGCCCCTGATTGATCTGCTGGGTGCCGTGATAGAGCCCAGACGTGTCGCCGAGACCCACCGTGTTGGCGGTGGCAAACAGCCTGAAGCTGGGATGCGGGCGGAGGATCTTGTTTTGATCCAGGAGCGTCATCCGGCCCTGCGCTTCCAGGACCCGCTGGATGACGAACATGACGTCCGGCCGGCCGGCATCGTATTCGTCGAACACCAGCGCTACTGGATGCTGCAGCGACCAGGGCAGGATACCTTCGCGGTACTCGGTGACCTGCTGGCCGTCCCGAAGCACGATGGCGTCCTTGCCGATCAGGTCGATGCGGCTGATGTGGCTGTCGAGGTTGACCCGCACGCAGGGCCAGTTGAGCCGGGCCGCCACCTGCTCGATATGGGTCGACTTGCCGGTGCCGTGATAACCTTGGATCATCACGCGACGATTGTGCGTGAAACCGGCGAGGATGGCGAGCGTCGTCGGTCGATCGAACTGATAGGTCGGATCGATCTCCGGCACGTAGTCGGTGCGCTGGCCGAAACCCTTTACCCGCATGTCCGCGTCGATGCCGAACGTCTGGCGCACGTCGAGCGGATGGTCGGGGTGATCGGGCAGGCCGAGCTGGCTTTCGGCGTCGATAACGGAGCCCTCGCGTGGCAAGTCTTCCTCCTGGACTTTTGGCATTCGACGGTGCCCGGCGGTTATGCCGCTCGACCACCGCCCGATGCAAGATCGTTCGATGCCGCGGCCGGGCAAGCCCTCGCCGCTGCCTGAGCCGAGACGGTGCCGACCGGGGCCGATCGACGCCGCGCCTCTAACGTGGGTGGCGATGCCTCAGACGCAACGCCCCCCGTCCACCTCGAGCACGACGCCGGTGATGAAGCTGGCCTCGTCGGAGGCGAGCCAGAGCGCCGCATTGGCGATGTCCTGGGGCTGGCTCATCCGGCCCAGGGGGATGGTGGCGACGAACCTGGCCCGGTTCTCGGGCGTGTCCGGCACCCCCATGAACGTCTCGAGCAGCGCCGTCTCGCCGATCACCGGGGCGAGCGCACAGACCCGAATATGATCCGGGGCGAGTTCCACCGCCATCGACTTGCTCATCAGATTGGCCGCGGCCTTCGACGCGTTGTACCAGGTGAGCCCGGGCCTCGGGCGGATGCCGGCGGTCGAGCCCACATTGATCATCACGCCGCCGCCATGATCGCGGAAATGCGGCACCACCGCGTGCGCCATGTGGTAGATCGCCTTGACGTTGACGGCGAAGACCCGGTCGAACTCCTCCTCGCCGACCTCGAGCATCGGCCGGTTCTTGTGGCTGACGCCGGCATTGTTGACGACGATGTCGAGCCCGCCCATGGCCTTGAGACACGTCTCGACGGCGGCCTTCACCTGGTCACCCTTGGCGACGTCGCAGGTGATCGGGATGGCGCGCTCGCCGATCCTGGACGCGGCGGCCTCCGCGGCATCACCGTTGATGTCGACGACGGCGACCTTGGCCCCCTCGCGCACATAGGTTTCGGCGATCGCACGGCCGAACCCGGAGGCGGCCCCGGTGACCAAGGCCCGCTTGCCCTTGAGACGCATGATGAGAGGCTCCCTGATGGTGGTTTCTGTTGTCTCGGTCGCGCGCGATGGTCAGTCGTCGCGATCCTGCTCGCGCTGGACTTGGTCGTAGATGAAGCCGCCGGCACCGCCGATGGCGGCACCCGCGATGGTCTTGGCGAGAAAGCCGCCGGTGGCGATGCCCACGGCGGCCCCGGCGGCGGCACCCATGGCGGCCCCGGTGCCGGCGCGCTGGGTCGTGCGCTCGTCGGTGTCGACGGACTCGCAACCGGCGACCAAAAGGGCGATGGCGGCGATGCCGGCGACAAAACCGGTGGTACGGTGCATCCTGGTCATGGTCCCTTTGCTCACTGTCATTGGCGCTCCAGGTTGTGGCCGGCTCATGTGCACGGCCAGATTTCGGCGGCGGCCCGCATCATGCCGTCGACGGCCCGGGAGTCGCCCGCTTCGGGATTGGCGGCGACCCAGTCGATGAAGCCCAGGCGCATCTCCTCGATGGTCGGCACCGGGTCCGGGCAGGCGAGCGGCCGGATCACCTCGGCCCTGAGCATCTCGGTATAGAACTGGCCCGCACCCAGCATGAAGCCGAAGCAGAAATCGCGTTCGGTCGGGACGGGCGAGGCGCAGAGGCGGGCGAGCTCGGTCGTCGTCTCGTTGTCGAAGGGACCGCCCTGGGCCATGGCGGCACCGCTCGCCAGCGAGCCGGCGAGTCCCAGTGCCAGCCCCAGCGCTGCTGATGGCAGTGGTCGAAGACGCATGGTGTCCTCCCGATTTCGGCCGCTCTCGGCGGCGCGACGTGATCGCTCGTTCTCGTGTCAGTCTATGCGAGAAGTGCCGGCGCGCCGCAATGGTCTCGCACCATCGCAACGGCTAGCATGCCGGCCGCGTGATCCGAAGGGAGAAAGACAAATGACCGCCTATTGGTTGGCCAGGGCCCGAGTGAACGAGCCCGAGCAATATGCCCGCTATGCGAGCCGGGTGCCGGGCATCCTCGAACGCTTCGGCGGCAAGGTCCTGGCCCGTGGCGGGCGGCACGAGATGCTCGAGGGGGCCTCCGACTTCACCCGGTTCGTGGTGATCGAATTCCCGAGCCTCGACGCCGCCCGCGACTGCTTCGACTCGCCCGAGTACCAGGCAGCGGCGCAGTTTCGCCGCGACGGTGGGGGCGTCGTGGAGATCACCATTGTCGAAGGGATTTGACGCTGCCGGCCCAGCAGCCCTCGCCGTGGTCCGGGCGACACCCGCCGATGCCGCGGCGGTCGCCCGGCTGATCGAGCCCGGCTTCGCCCGGTTCATCGCGCCCACGCTCGGTGACGTCGGCCGCGTCGCCTTTCGCCTCTACGTGACCGAAAAGGCACTGCGCTCCCGGCTCGAGCAGGGTTCGGTCGCCTGGTGTGCGGTGCAGGAGGCCACGGCCGTCGGCTACGCCGAGTTGGGCTGCCGTGACGACCGACCCGACGGCATCGACCACCTGACGCTCCTGTTCACGGCCGTCGAGCACCAGGGCCGAGGCATCGCGCGGTGCTTGATCCGCACGGTGACCGCGCACCTCCTCGCCGCCGACCCGCCGGTCGGCGACCTCACGGTCAACGCTTCGGTCTACGCCCTGCCGATCTACGAGCGGCTGGGCTTCCGGCCGATCGCCGCGGTGGGCGAGCAGGACGGGATCATCGCCACACCGATGCGGCTCGTCCTCACCCCTGCTTCGCCGTCGGCAGCATCGCCTGCGCACCCACCCGGCGCCAGTAGCGCGAGAACCTCTTCAGATCGAGGCGCTCGGGGGCGGTGACGAAGACCGGCTCGGGCAGCTCGTCGATAGCGAAGTGCCGGGCGAGGTCGGCGATGATCGCCAGGCGCTCCGGGCAAACCGTCGGGCGCAGGCGGAGCGTCTCGGCCCCGTGCTCGGCGGCGAAGCGCTGGACCTCGGAAGCTGTGTCGCCGCGGCGGATGGTGACCTCGAGCTCGACCAGCGTTTCGTAGATGAACGTGATCCGCTTCAGCCCGTAGCCGAGCCTGCGCATCAGCGCGTCGTCGAACACGAAGAGGGCCGGCAGTTCCCGACAGTCGTCGAGGCGAAGCCCGTCCTCGTGCAGCCAGACGATCGCCCTCATGCCACGCGCTCCAGCTCGGGAAAAAGACGCGCCGCCAGCTCCTCGTAGCTGCCGGCGAAGGGGCAGTCGCGGGCGCTCGGGCAGTCCCGGCAATAGCGGCCGTCGGTGGCCCGCTCGAGATTGGCGCGATTGAAGATGTAGGGCTTGTGGCTGAACGTGCTGGCGACCCACTGCCAGGAGAGGTTGTTGCTGGCCGGATCGCCGTCGAGAAGGTGGCGAAGGAACCAGGCGGCCCCGGCCTGCCAGCGCACACGGCGCCAGTGGACGACATAGGCCGCGACATACATCCGCGCATGGTTGTGCAGATAGCCGGTTCGGGCGAGGTCCCGCGCGAAGGCGTCGATGCAGGCGAGGCTGGTCTCGCCTCGCTCGACCTCGGGCGGTAGGTCCGAGGCGTAATCGGCGGCATCGAGCCCGGTCTTCGAGGGCTCCTGGTCCTCCCAGACCCGCTGGCCGAGCTTGGCATGAGCGCGCTGGTAGTAGTCGCGCCAGCCGAGCTCGTTGACCAGCTTCGCCGCCCGCTCGCCACTCGTCGCCAGCGCCCGGTCGCGGACCTCGGCCAGCGTCACGATGCCATGACGAAGATAGGGCGAGAGCCGGGTAACGGCACCGTCGAGATGGTTGCGGGTTCGCGCATAAAGCGGTGGGTCAACAGCCTCGAGCAGTGGCTCGGCCGCCCGCCGGCCGCCCGGTAGCGTGGCTGGCGGCGCGTCACCCTCGGCAAAGTCGGCGAACGCCTGGCGGAGGTAGTCCGCAAGCGCCTCGCGGTCGGCGAAGCTGGTCGGCAGATCGGTCATGTCGTTCCCTCGAGCGATTGCGAAAGCCTACGCAGCGCACGACACGGCGGATTGATCGGTGCCGATTCGGTGCCATCTCCCGGTATCGGGGTCGGTCAGGCGGCAGGTTGGCCGATCCCACATCAGCCGGCAGCGGGGGAGTGCCGCCATGCACGCTCGGGATCGACTCCTTTTGCTCTATCTGGCGAAGAACTGCCTGATGGGCATTCTGGGCGGCTGGCTGCTGCTCGGCCTCCTGATCGGCTCGAACGTCGCCAATCTCGGGCACCTGCTCTTCGGCAACGGCATCGAACTCACCGCGCTGATCCTCGTCGGCGCCGGCTTCGCCGTCACCTTCGGCAGCCTCGCCATGGGCACCGCGATTTTCCTCTTGCCGCGTGAGTAGAAAAAGAGCGGGGAGGATGATCCTCCCCGCGCCCCACCGTTACTTTTCGTCATGGATTGCTGGCGGGAAAGAGTCCCGACCCCAAGCCGGCATCGACGGCGGCAGCGATGATCAACGCCTCGTAGAGGCGGTAGTGGTGACGCTCGGCGATGGCGATTCCGGCTGCGTGGATGGCCGCGGTGAGGGGGCGGGGCTCGCCACGGCTAGTCCGGAGTACTGCCAGGGACTCGCGGATGTCGGCCCAGGACAGCCTGTCCTTGCGGCGCGCGACGTTCACGAACTCGTTCGACACCTGAACGTTGACCACGCCGCCGTCCGCCAAAATCGATGCGGCAACGGCGCTCCGCTTTTCGGCCGTGATGAAGGCGTGGACGACGACGTTCGTATCGAAAAACGCCTCGGCGGTCATCGAGGCTCGTCGGGATCGTCGCGGCCACCCCGCTCGTTGGCGTCGTCCCGATCGAATTTCTAGCCGGGCGGCAGCGGCCGACTGCGCGCGCGGATACGCGCCATCGCCTCGAGCGCCCACTCGCGCTCGGCGTCCCTGGCGACCTCGAACGTCCTTGGGCCCGTGGCGCGCAGCTCCACCTCGTCACCCTCGACGAACTCGAGCTCCTTCGCCACCTTGGCGGGCAGCCTGAGAGCCAGGCTGTTGCCCCACTTGGCGACACGCATGGCCCGACTCCAACGCTATACATTTGAGGTTATGCAATAGCACCGGCGCCGAGGCGACAAGCTCAGCCGGCGATCTTGCCGCCCAGCTCGTCCGCGATGTGCGCCTCGATGATCTCGTCGATCGAGCTGTCGGCGGCATAGCCCATCGCCAGAGCGCGCTTCGAGGCGAAGTTGTAGGGCCAGCCGTCGACGATCTTCTGGATCTTGGGGTCGGGCACCTGTTGCACCCGGTCGGCCACCGCATCGCCGGCGATGCGGCGCAAGGCGTCGAGCGCGTCGCCGATGCGGACCGCGATGCCGGGCAACGTCAGGCTGCGGACCTGGCCGAAGGCTTCGGACGGCAGCTCGGCGGTTTTGACGAAGGCGTCGATCACCCGCCGGGGCGAGAGGATGTACATGGTCGAATCCAGGTCCACCGGGCAGATCGCCTCCTGCCCCGCCAACGGCTCCCGAATGATCGAGCTGGCGAAGGTCGAGGCCGCCTTGTTGGGCTTGCCGGGGCGGACGACGATGGTCGGCAGGCGCAAGGAGCGGCCGTCGATGAAGCCCTTCCTGGTATAGTCGGCGACCATCAGCTCGCATGCCGCCTTCTGCGTGCCGTAGGAGGTCTGCGGGGTCAGGTGGAAGTCGTCGCCGATCAGCGCTGGCGCCGCCGGCACCGGCCCGCCGAACACGGCGAGCGTCGAGGCGAAGATCAGCCTGGGCGTGGTGCCCAGCGCTCTCAGGCCTTCGAGGATGTAGCGGGTGCCATCCATGTTGACCTTGTAGCCGAGATCGAAGTCCTCCTCGGCATTGGCGCTGACGATGGCGGCCAGATGCACGACGAGGTCGAAGCCTGGGGCGATCAGCTGAGCGGTCGCCACGTGATCGGTGATGTCCAGCGCCGTCTTGGTGAGCCGCGGATCGTCCGCCAGCTGCTCCAGGCCGAAGAGGTCGGCCGCGGTGACGTGCTCGATGCTGCGGCCGTCGACGCTGCCGTCGGCCAGGAGCCGCTCGGTGAGCTTGCGGCCGATGAAGCCGCCGGCACCGGTGATGAGAATACGCAAGGTTGCTCCCCCCCCTGGGATTGATGACGGGCCAACAATTTGGACCCGATATGCATCGGCTTGTTGCAGGCATTGCCGATCTGAGGCAAGTTCCCCTGCCAAGAGGTGATACCTCTTAGACAAAATCAAAACGTTGCCAGGGGGCACGAGATGACCAACCGTTTCACGCGACGCGACACCATGAAGCTGGGTGCCGGGGTCGGCGCTGCGGCGCTGCTCGGTAGCACCTCGCTCAGCGCAGCGATCCCGACCAACGATGTGGCGGCACCCGATCTGCCGATCGAAGACGGCGCGGAATTGCGCGTGCTGCGCCCGGCCAGGTTCGTCGAAGGTGACGAGCGCCTCTTCCTCGCCAACACCGAGGCTTTCTCCGCCATTACCGGGGTTCCGGTGCGCATCGATATCGAGAGCTGGGAGGATCTGCGGCCGAAGACCGCCGTTGCCGCCAATGTCGGCCAGGGTCCGGACGTGGTGCTGGCGTGGTCGGACGATCCGCACAAGTTCACCGACAGCGCCCTCGATTTGACCGATATCGCGACTTATCTCGGCGAGAAATACGGCGGCTGGTACCCGCTGGCGGAGCGTATGGGCACCTCGGACGGGCGCTGGATCGCCATGCCCATGGGCGCCTCGGGTGGACGCATCTGCTACCGCAAGTCGATGCTCGGCGAGGCCGGCTACGACACGGTCCCGGGCGACGTCGACGGTTTTCTGGAGATGAACCAGAAGCTGCATTCGATGGGCAACCCCGGCGGGCTGGCGCTCGGCAACGCCGTGGGCGACGCGAACGCCTGGTGCCATTGGCTGGTCTGGGCCTTCGGCGGCCACATGGTCGACGAGGAAGACAACGTCACCATCAACAGCGCCGAGACCATCGAGGCCTTGCGCTACGGCAAAGCGCTCTACGACACCTTCATCCCGGGCACCCTGGCATGGCTCGATCCGGCCAACAACAAGGCCTATCTCGACGGGCAGGTGAGCTGGACGCAGAACGGCATCTCGATCTACTACGCCGCCAAGAACTCGGACGATGCACGGATCCAGCAGATCGCCGAGGACACCTTCCATGCCCGCATGCCGATCGGTCCGGTGGGCCACTCGACCGAGCGTTGCCTCATGGTCAACTCGATGGTGTTCAACTTCACGTCCTATCCGAACGCGGCAAAGCGCTACCTGCAGTTCATGATGGAGCATGAGCAGTACGATCAGTGGCTGCAAGCCTCGATCGGCTACTGGGGCCATCCGCTCAAGGCCTACGAGAACTCCGACATCTGGACGGTCGACCCGAAGCACGACGCCTTCAAGAGCGTGATCGCGGACTCGCTGTGGGACGGCTACAAAGGGAGTGTCGGCGAGGCCAGTGCCGCCGTGCTCTCCGAGTTCGTCATGGTGCAGATGGTGGCATCCGTCTGCGCCGGACAGGCGACACCGGAGGAGGCCGCGGCCGAAGCCGAGCGCCGCGCCCGCCGCTACTATCGCGGCTGAGAACTGATCGAC
>JAABSG010000103.1 GCA_011390475.1 Geminicoccaceae bacterium
CGCCAATCTGTGCGCCAAGCTCTTGGCCGCACTGGAGCCCGAGGACCTGACGCCCGCGACCGAGGCTGCCGCCGAGGAGGCGACCACGGCCGTCCAATAGGGTGACCCATGGTGGGCAGCGCCCGACTGGGCTGCCCACCACCGGTCAGCTGCCGACCATCGGCTTGTGTGTCGCTCGATGGTCGGCGAAGAGTGCCGCCACCGCACACGACGCCATCCGGGCGCGGGGCGTATCCGCCCGGCTGGTGAGCACGATCGGCACCCGAGCCCCGAGGACGATGCCGGCGGCGTCGGCATTGCCGAGAAACGTCAGGTTTTTCGCCAGCATGTTGCCGGACTCCATGTCCGGTACGACGAGGATGTTGGCCTGGCCCGCCACCGGTGAGACGATGCCCTTGATCTTTGCCGCCTCCGGGCTGATTGCGTTGTCGAAGGCCAGCGGGCCGTCGAGCTTGCCGCCGGTGATCTGGCCGCGCTCGGCCATTTTGCACAAGGCCGCGGCATCGATGGTCGACGGGATCTTCAGGGTCACCGTCTCGACCGCCGAGAGGATCGCGACCTTGGGATCGAGGTCGAGCGCAATCGCGAGGTCGATGACGTTCTGGACGATGTCGCGCTTGGCATCGAGATCGGGGAAAATGTTGACCGCGGCGTCGGTGATCATGAGCGGCTGATCGTAGGTCGGGACCGCCATGGCAAAGACGTGGCTGATCCGTCGCTCGGTCCTGAGCCCGGTCGACCGGCTGGTCACCGCCCCCAAGAGCTCGTCGCTGTGCAGGCTGCCTTTCATCAAGAAGTCACCGGCACCCTCGCGAATCAGGGCAACGGCCTTTTCGGCCGAGGCGTGGCTGTGCTCGGTATCGACGATCTCGATGCCGTCGAGCGAGCGGCCGATGCTGGCCGCCGCCGCCTCGATGCGGGCTCTAGGGCCCACCAGGACGGGCTCGATGATCTTCGCGTCCATCGCATCGAGGGCGCCCTCGAGCGACGTGGCGTCGCAGGGATGGGCGACGATCGTGCGTGCCGGCGCCAGCCTCTCGGTAGCCGCGATCAGCCGCTTGTAGACCTCGTGATCCTGCGCCTTGACCGGCATGGCCATCGTCTCGTCGGTCGCCATCGCGCAATCCCTTGCTGCAGTGCGAAAAGACTCGCTGATGGGTTAGGCCATGCCGCGCCCAGGGTCAACGGGCCGAGGGCGATTGGCGACGCGCCTCGTCAGACGACCTCGCTCGTGATCACCAGATCGTCCACCGAGACGCTGGCGGCAAGACTCGGTGCGACCGGCGTCGACTTGCCCCCGGCGAGCGCCAGTGTGACGTCGTCGAACGCGAGCATCTCGACGCTGCCGAGGACCGTTCTTTCGGGCGCGGGGTTTCCGCGGCTCACCTTGGCAAAGCTGCCGAAGGCAAAGATCGAGAAAGCGTCGCGCGCTCCGTCGAAAATCGCGGTGTCGATACCGGGCCCACCGTCGACGAGATTGTTGCCGCTACCCGCATGAAAGCGGTCGTTGCCGGCCCCGCCCTGCATGAGGTTGTTGCCGTCGCTCGCGATCAGGATGTCGCCGCCGCCCTGGCCGAACACGAGATCCGCTCCGCCGCGCGCGAAGATCAGATCGTTGCCGGTGCCGCCCCGCATGATATCGCTGCCCTCGGTGCCGACAACGGTGCGATCGATGTCGACGTCGAGCCAACGGAAGAGGTCGTCAGCGGCGTCGCGCACGGTCGGCACGAAGGCCTCCGCACTGTCGAGCAGCTCTGCGGTATCGAGATAGAGGGCGAGGCGATGCTCGATGAACAGGCGCGGATCCTGAAGCGCCGCTGCCAGCGCCTCGAACGAGGCGAGGTCAGCCGGGTCGAAGTTCGGCAGGCGCGCCTCAGGGCGCTCGACCGCGAGATCGGTGCCCTCGCGACCGACACCCGCTGCCTCGAAGAGCGGGCTCGAGGCCGAGAGTTGGGCGACGAAGTCGTCGGTATGCACGATGTTGAGCTGGTTGAGATTTTCGGCACTCTCCGTCGAGCCCGGGCTGCCGAAGGTGACGATCAGGGTGTTGTCGGCAAGCGGCGCCAGCGGGCTTTCGGCACCGAGCAGGCGGGCCGCGGTGAGTTCGGCCACGATCCCCCCCCAGGCTGTGCCCGGTGATCAGCACCTGCTCGATCGTGCCGGCGGCCATGGCATGCCCGAGGGCCGCACCGACCGACTGGGCATGTGCGGCGAAATAGAGATCCCACCCGAAAACCCCGGGTGCCACTTGCGTGCCTTGAAAACCGAACTCGTCCGCCCCCTCGTCGGTGCCGCGAAAGGCGATGGCGAGCGTTTGCCGCCCTTCGAGCTGGCCCTCGTAGAAGTGCACGGCGCTGGTGATCACGCCGGGCGGCAGCAGCTCGGGATTGCCGACGAGGGCGGCGAGGTCCTTCGCGTCGACCCCGCCCGGGACCAGTCCGCCCAGTTCCAGGGGCGTCCAGCCGCGCATCACCGCGTTGCCGGTCGACAGCAAAGGGACAGCAGCCGATCCGGTATAATCGGCAGCAGCAGCGTAGGCGTCGTAGCTCAGGAGACTGGCTTCGATCAGCAATTTGTTCGACATGATCCGTTCCCTCGAGTCTCGACCAGAAAGTGCCGGCACCTGGACAATTCGTGCCCGACAGGGCGTCGGGTGATCGTCGACCATCCCTCATGAGGCAAAGGCCAACGCCAAGGTTGATTCAGATCAATCGAGGCAAAAAATCCGGTTGCTCCTGCGAAGCTTCTCAGCGCTCACGGACATAGCGGCCGGGGGCCGGATCGAGTGGCGGCAGGCCTTTTTCGGGCGCGCCCATGGTCGGTGGGCGGGTCCGCTCGCCACTCCTCTCGGCGAGCCAAGCCTGAAAGGGCACCCACCAGGAACCGGGCTCAAGCTCCCGGCCGGCGACCCATTGCTCGGGTGGCTGGTAGATCGCATCCGCCGGCATGGTGTCGAGCCGGTAGTGCCGGCGCGGGTGGTCCGGGCGACTGACGATTCCGGCATTATGCCCGCCATTGGTCAGCGCGAAGGTGACCGGCACGTCGGTCAAGAGGCGGATCTTGTAGACCGATTCCCAGGGCGCGATGTGGTCCTTTTCGGTGCCCACGGCGAAGATCGGCGCGCGAATGTCGGTGAGGGCGATGGACCTGCCGTCGACGGCATAGCGGCCGCGGCTCAACCGGTTTTCCAGAAAAAGGGCTCGCAGATACTGGCCGTGCATCCTGGCCGGCATCCGTGTGCCGTCGGCGTTCCAGGCCATCAGCGCGTTCATGCCGTCACGCTCGCCCATGAGGTATTGGCGGACGATCCGGGACCAGACGAGATCGTTCGAGCGGAGCAAACGGAAGGCGCCGGCCATCTGCTCGGTGTCGAGATAGCCCTGCTCCCACATCATGTCCTCGAGATAGGCGATCTGGCTCTCGTCGATGAACAGCATGAGCTCCCCGGCCTCGCTGAAATCGGTTTGGGCGGCCAGGAGACTCATCGATGCGAGGCGCTCGTCACCGTCTCGAGCCATGGCTGCAGCGACGATCGCGAGGATGGTGCCGCCGAGACAATAGCCCACGCCGTGCACCTTGGTACTCGGCTGGATGGTGCTGACGGCATCGAGGGCGGCCAGGACGCCCTGCCGTCGATAGTCGTCGAGCCCGAGCTCGGCGTCGGCCTCGCCCGGGTTCTTCCAGGAAATGCAGTAGACGGTGTGGCCCTGGCCCACGAGATGCTCGATCAGCGAGTTGCCGGGCTCGAGATCGAGCACGTAATACTTCATGATCCAGGCCGGCACGATCAGCACGGGCTCCGGATGCACGGTCTCGGTGGTGGGGGTGTATTGGATGAGCTCGATCAGCTCGTTGCGATAGACGACCCGGCCGGGGGTCATCGCCATATTCGTGCCGACTTCGAACGCGTCCGCGCCCACCGGCCCCTTGCCGTTCGCCTGGCGCTCCAGGTCCTCGGCGAGAAAGTCGAAGCCGCGCAAGAGGTTGCGGCCCTGATCGGCTGCCGTCCGCTCCAGCACCTCGGGGTTGGTCAGTGGCAGGTTGGAAGGGGCCCAGCGATCGAGAGCGTTTCTGGCCATGAAGCGCAGCTGTCGCTCGTGCAGTGCCGTGACGCCGCGCGGACCGGTGGTCGCGGCGTCCCACCAAGCCTGCGTTGCGAGGAAGCCTTGCGCCCAGACGTTGAAGGGAAACTGGTGCCAGGCTGGATCCTCGAAGCGCGGATCGTCACCCTCCGGCGGAAAGGGCTCGCTCGTCGTCTCGCGCGCAGCCATCGCGGCGAACAACGCGAGACGCCCGGCCGCGTGTATTGCCGCCTGCGCCAGTTCGAGCTGGCGACCCGGCGCGTTGGCGAGATGCGACGCCCAGTCGCTCCAGGCGGCCGCTACCGCCGGCAAGGAAATACCGAGCGTGAGCTTCGCCTGGCCGGCATGCCAGAGCCTGTCGAACTGGGTGTAGCGCGGCAGCCGGCGTGTGGTGCGGTCCGTTTCGGCCCGTGCCGCCAGCGGCGGTTCGCTCGGCCGGCCCGCGGCCGCGGTGCGCTTCGCCATGTGTCCCCCCGAAGAGCGATTGTGCACTGCAGCATCACATGGCGAGCCGCTCGGCGTGGCGCAAGGCGTTGTCACCACGGCAGCGGGCGGCCAGTGGAATCATTGGACAAGTGGTCGGAGAGCACCTACGCCCTCCACCGTCGCAACGGTACGCAAGGGAGTATAAACGTGCGCCTCTATGATTTCGGCCTCGTCATCATCGCCGCCGCCGGTCTCGCTGCCGCCATCGCGCTCATCGTTGCGTCGCAGGTCGGCTGAAGACAGCACAGCCGCTGGTGCGATCCAGGCACTCTGCGGTCTGGCGTTCCTGCCTCCTCGCGCCGTTGGTCAGAGCGTATCGAGCGGAACCTTGAGGAATCGTGTGCCGCTCGTGTCAGGGGCCGGCAGCCGGCCGGCTTTCATGTTGACCTGCAAGGACGGGATGATCAGCCGCGGCATGTCGAGCGTCTGGTCCCTGGCCTCGCGCATCTCGACGAACGCGTCCTCGCTGGTGCCGTCCTTGACATGGATATTGTGCAGGCGCTCCTCGGCGACCGTCGTCTCCCAGCGAATCTCGCGGCCATTGGGCGCGTAGTCGTGGCACATGAAGAGGCGGAGCTCGTCTGGTAGCTCGAGGATTCGCCGGATCGAGCGGTAGAGCGCACGGGCGTCGCCGCCCGGAAAATCGGCGCGGGCGGTGCCGCCGTCGGGCATGAAGAGCGTGTCACCGACAAAGGCCGCGTCGCCGATGATGTGGGTCATGCAGGCCGGGGTGTGGCCGGGGGTGTGGACGACCCGGGCACGCAGCGTGCCGAGTTCGTAGCTGTCGCCGTCCTTGAACAGGCGATCGAACTGCGAGCCGTCACGCTGGAACTCGGTGCCCTCGTTGAAGATCTTGCCGAAGGTCTCTTGCACGACCGTGATCTGCTCGCCGATGCCGAGCTTGCCGCCGATCTTGCCCTGGATATAGGGGGCGGCCGAGAGGTGGTCGGCATGCACATGCGTTTCGATCAGCCACTGGCAGTCGAGCCCGTGCTCGCGCACGAAGGCGATGATCGCATCGGCATGGGCGTAGGCGATGCGGCCTGCCGCATAGTCGATGTCCATGACCGAATCGACCACGGCACAGGCCTTCGAAGCCGGATCGACGACCACGTAGCTGATGGTGTTGGTGGCCTCGTCGAAGAAGGCCGTCACCTCGGGCTTCTGCGTGAGATCGACCTCGGGCACGACGTGCCGACTCTGAACGTTCATCTGGATCTCCCTTTCGTCGTCGAACGTAGCTGCGTCTGATAGTTATAAAATTAACGCAATTATGAATCAAGCGGGCTCGTGATGATGCGGCATGACGCGGCGGGCTCGGCACCGCCGAGTGACGCCGAACCGCCGCGATGTTGCCACAGTCCGGATGACGTGCCTAACTTCGGCACGGATCTGCAATCGAGCGGTCACCGTCCGCCCTCACGTATCATCTGGAGCCGTAACCTTGATCGATCTCTATACCTGGAGCACCCCGAACGGCCGCAAGGTCTCCATCATGCTGGAAGAATGCGGCCTGCCCTATACCGTTCATTCCATCAATATCGGCAAGGACGAGCAGTTCCAGCCGGACTTCTTGAAGATCAGCCCGAACAACAAGATCCCGGCGATCGTCGACCACGACAATGGCCGCTCGCTGTTCGAATCGGGCGCCATCCTGATCTATCTCGCCGAGAAGACCGGCAAGTTCATGGGCGATGAGCCGGACGATCGCTGGCCGGTGCTCGAATGGCTGATGTGGCAAATGGGTGGCGTGGGGCCGATGCTCGGCCAGGCGCACCATTTCCTCCGCTTCAACCCCGGCAAGGCGCCTTATGCCGAGGAGCGCTACGGCAACGAGGCGAAACGCCTCTATGGCGTCGCCGACAAGCGCCTGGGTGAAGTCCGCTATCTCGCCGGCGACTTCCTCAGCATCGCCGATTTCGCCACCTGGCCCTGGTTCTCGCGCTTCGAGTGGCAGGGGATCGACCTCGGCCAGTTCGCCAACGTGAAGCGCTGGTACGAAGAACTCGCGGCCCGGCCGGGCGTGCAGCGCGGCTACGATGTCCCCGCCTTGGGCCACAGCATCCCGATGCCGGGCTGAACGCCGGGTTCAACCGGCCAGTGCCGCCCGCTGCCCGGCCTCACGTCGACGGAGGATTTCGTAGACCCGAAAGGGGATGATCAGCCCGAGGACGAAGATGGCGGCGGTCGGGCTCTCGACCTCTTGGGTCGAGTAATAGACGATCGTCCGCCAGAAGATCGCTCGGTGCAGCGCGCCGGTGAAGAGTGTGGCGTCATTGCCCGTCGACCTGGCGTCGTCTGGCCTGCCGCACAGGGCAGGCGGCCGGTTCGGCCGGAGCGACATGTCGATCATGAAGGGCTGCGGCGAGACGACCAGGAGGCTCACCCAAAGCGCCATGGTACCGAGAACCAGGGCGCCGGTTGCCGGGCCGAAGCGGTGGACGACGGCACGCACGGGATGCTGTCTCGGGCACGAGCAGGAGGGCAGCCTCGATCGGAAAGCCGATGCTCACTGACTGCCCCGGGGCAAAGCGCAAAGGCTCGCCGTGATTGGTCAGCGGGGCCAGGAAATCGCGGCCGTCGTCGAGCTGCAGCACGAGATCGATGAAGGCCCCTTCGAAATCGACCCGCTCCGTCACCGGCGAGGGTTCACTCGTCAAAGCGTTGGCGCCGGCCGACGACGAGTGGATGGCGGCTCGGTGTCAGCCGCGTGACGAGCCGGCGAGGGCCAGCATCCCGTGCAGCAGCAGGTTGGCGCCGCGCTCGACGTCGGGCCAGGGGGTGTACTCCTCGGGCGCGTGGCTGATGCCTCCGGTCGACGGCACGAAAATCAGGCCCGAGGGAGCCAGATGCTGCATGGTCTGGGCGTCGTGACCGGCGCCGGAGGGCATGGTGACGGTGCGGTAGCCGAGCTTTCGGCTCTGGGCCTCCAGCGTGGTCACGATCTCGGCGGAAAGGGTCACGGGGGCGAGCCAGCTCTCCTCGCGCAAGCCGAGCTCGAGGCCGTGTGCCCTGGCCGCCTCGTCCAGCTCACGACGGCAGGCGCCGGCCATGGCGCGCATCACGGCTTCATCCGTGTCGCGGCCGATGATCGAGAAGACCGTCCGGCCCGGTATGGTGTGGGGGAAGTTCGGCTCGAGCTCGACCTTGCCGATGGTCAGCCTGGTCTGCTCGCCGCCGACGGCCTCGATGATCGCATGTATTCGGCCGGCAAACGTGACCAGCCCGGCGAAGGCATCCTGCCGCAGGTGCATGGGCGTGGTGCCCGAGTGATTGGCGACCCCGGTCAGCGTCACGGTCCAGTTGAAGACGCCCGAAGCGCCGGTGGCGATGCCGATCTCCAGCCCGCCGGCCTCCAGGATCGGCCCCTGCTCGATGTGCAGCTCGAGAAAGGCGTGCACGCTGCCGGGCGGCCTTGCGACCTCGGCATGGCGCTCGGGTGCCAATCCCTGGGCCCGCATGGCATCGACCAGGCGCACACCTTCGGCATCGACGGCACGCTCGAGCCAGCTCGGATCGACCTGCCCGGTCAGCGCCTGGCTACCGAGCATACCCCCGAAGCGGCCTTCCTCGTCGGCCGTGGCCACCACCTCGATCGGTCGAGCCGGCGTGATCCCGGCCGCCTGCATCACCCGCACGGCTTCCAGCGCCGAGCAGCAGCCGAGCGGGCCGTCATAGACCCCGCCGTCGGGGACCGTGTCGAGATGTGAGCCCGCCAAGACAGGAGCGCCGCTGCCGACCTCCCAGCGGGCGATCACGTTGCCGACGACGTCCATCTCGACCGCGAGCCCGGCTTCGGCGCAGCACGCCATGAAGTACCGTCGTCCGGCCATGTCGGCGTCGGAAAAGCTGGGCCGATTGATCCCGGGCCGGCCCGGCGCCTCACCGAAGCGGGCCAGCGCCAGAATCTCGGCCCGTAGCCGCTGGAGATCGATCGATAGGGTCATGCCGGCGATCGTTTCGGCGGAGCAATGCCGAAGGCATCGCTCCGCCCGGTCATCGATTATTGCTGCACGGCCTCGCCAGCGTCCTCGACGGCTTGGCCGGTCGCCTCGAGGTTCTCGCCGGTATCCTGCTTCAGGCCCTGCCAAGTGTCGCCACAGGCGGCGAGAGTGACCACGACGAACCCGAGAACGAGAAGATTGAGTAAGTGTGAACGGTTGACCACGGCGTTTCCTTTACTTTCTGTGGTTCGACAAGAACGCCGAACGGTGGCGCTCGATTCCGTCATCATGCTGCGCCAATGCCGGTATAGTCTTCCTAGTCCGTCGTGAACCGGATCGAAAGAGCGAAATTGGCTGGTGAACCCTGCGCTCAGGCGGCCCGACGGCGACCGGGCACCGGCACGGCCCCGAGCAGGGTTCGCGTATAGTCGTGGCGGGGCGCGCGAAAAACCCGGTCGCGCGGGCCGGCCTCGACGACCTTGCCCTCGAGCATTACCATCACCTCGCTGGAGAGTGCCTCGACCACTGCGAGATCGTGGCTGATGAAGAGGTAGGTGAGGCGGCGGCGTTCCTGCAGGTCACGAAACAGCTTGAGGACTTGCGCCTGGACCGACACGTCGAGGGCGGAGACCGGCTCGTCCAGCACCATCAGCCGGGGTTCGACCGCCAACGCCCGGGCGATACCGATGCGCTGCGCCTGCCCCCCTGAGAACTCGTGCGGGTAGCGGTCGATGAATTCGGGCCGCAGGCCCACCTCGTCCATGAGTGCCCGGACCCGCTCGCGCCGGGCGGTGCGATCGAGATCCGTCAGGGCCTCGAGCGGGCCCGCCAGGATCTGGCTGACGGTCTTGCGCGGGTTGAGCGACGAGAGCGGGTCCTGGAAGACCAGCTGGACGGTCTGGTGGAAACGTCGCTTCTCGGCCCCTTCGAGCCTCGCGATCGGCCGCCCTTCGAGGCGTATCGTACCCGAGGTCGGGGGGATCAATCCGGTCAGCATCCGCGCCAGGGTGGACTTGCCGCAACCGCTCTCGCCGACGATGCCGAGCGTGGTGCCGGGTTGAACGCTCAAGCTGACGTCGTCGACGGCGCGGAGCTCGGGTTTCTTCGCGCCGTACCAGGTTCGGCCGCCGCCGAAGACACGGACGAGGTTTCGAGCTTCGACGATCGGTTCAGCCATGGCCCACCTCCTGCCATCTGATGCAGCGGCTGCGCCGTCCTTCGCCCGATCGGGCAAGCAAAATCTCGCGCGCCCGGCAGTCGGGGAGGACCAAGGGGCAGCGGTCGGCGAAGGCGCAGCCCCGGGGCAGGTCGTCGACCGCCGGCGGCAGGCCCGGGATGGCGGCGAGCGAACGGTCGGGCTCGCCGAGCACCGGCACACAGGCGAGCAGCGCCGCGGTATAAGGGTGGCGCGGCTGGTTGAAGACCGCGTCCACCGGGCCGCTCTCGACCACCCTGCCGGCATACATGACCAGCACCCGCTCGCAGAGCTCGGAGACGACACCGAGATCGTGGGTGATGAAGATGAGGGCAGCCCCGGTCTGCCGGCGGAGATCGTTCAAGAGATCGAGGACGCGAGCCTGGGTGGTGACGTCGAGCGCCGTCGTGGGCTCGTCGGCGATGATCAGGTCCGGGCGGTTGGCCAAGGCCATGGCGATGACGACGCGCTGGCGCTGGCCGCCCGAAAGCTCGTGCGGGAAGGCCCTAGCCTTGGTCCGGGGATCGGGCAGGCCCACGGCGTTCAGGAGCTCGACCGCCTGGGCCATGGCCGCCCGCGAGCTCAGCCCCTGATGGCGAATCAGCGTCTCCTCCACCTGGTCGCCGACGCGGAGCAAGGGGTTGAGGGTGGTGAGCGGGTCTTGAAAGATATAGGAAATCCGGTTGCCGCGAATGTCTTGCAGATCGCGCAAGGGCAGGCGCAGCAGGTCGGTACCCTGAAAGCGGATCGCGCCCTTCGAGATGATGCCGGGTGGGGTGGGAACAAGACCCAGGATGGACATGGCGGTGACCGACTTGCCGGAGCCGCTCTCGCCGACAATGCCGAGGCTTTCGCCGGGCTGCAGGGTGAAGTCGACGCCGTTCACGGCCTTGAGCACTCGCCGGCCGACCCGAAATTCGGTCTCGAGGCCGGTGACTTCGAGCAGCGCCCCCTTGTCGCCGCTGCCGGAGGGCGGGCCCGGGGCGACTTCGGTACGGGCCACGGGGCGCGACAGGGCGCCGGATTTGAGCCTGGGATCGAGGACGTCGCGCAGGCCGTCGCCCAGAAGGTTGATGCCGATGACGAGGATCAGGATGAGCACGCCCGGGACCACCGAAACATGGGGGGCCGTCATGACCAGCCCGCGCCCGTCGCCCAACATCGAGCCCAGATCGGCCTGCGGCGGTTGCGCACCCAGACCGAGGAACGATAGCCCGGCGGTTTCCAGGATCATCCACCCCACGGTGGTCGACATGGTGATGACGATGACCGGCAGCACGTTGGGCAAGAGCTCGGAGAGGATGATTCGGGTGTCGGAAAAGCCCGAGAGCCGCGCTGCCTCGATGAACTCGCGATTGACCAGGCCGAGCGTCGCACCTCTGACGGAGCGCGCGAAGAAGGGGATGTTGACGACGGCGATCGCCAGAAGCGCGTTAATCAGCCCAGGGCCGAGGGCGGCGACGATGGCCAAGGCGAGAAGCAGATAGGGAAAGGCCATCAGCATGTCGACACCGCGCATCAGGACGTTGTCGGTGATGCGGCCGAAGTAAGCTGCGATGAGGCCGATGGTGCTGCCGATCAGGGCCGCCACCAGGGTGGCGGCGACACCCACGGCGATGCTGACCCTGGCCCCCCAGACGAGCCGCGAGAGCATGTCGCGGCCGAGCTGGTCGGTGCCGAGCCAGGCGCCTTCGCTGAAGGGCGGCATCAACCGGTCGGCGGGCTCGGTGATGTTCGGGTCGGCCAAAGGCAGGATGGGTGCAGCGAGTGCAAGGGCGACGATCACCACGACGATGGCGAGGCCGACGACCGCGAGACTGTTGCGCTTCAGCCGGCCCCAGGCGGTGCTGCCGCGCGGCGGCAGGGGCTCGGCCCGCTGTTCGGTTGTCGCCGCCATCAGCCGCGCCGGAGCCTCGGGTCGAGCGCGACCTGGATCAGGTCGGTCACGAGATTGATCAAAACGAAGCTCGCGGCCACCACGAGGACCCCGCCCTGGACGAGGAGGATATCGCGCGTCGAGATGGCGGTGACCAACATCCGGCCGATGCCCGGCCACTGGAACACCGATTCGATATAGACCGCCCCACCCAGAACGAAGCCCGCCTGGATGCCGATGATCGGCACGATGTTGACCAGCGCGTTGAGGAAGGCGTGGCGGAAGATGACGCGGCCCTCGCGCAGGCCCTTGGCCCGAGCGGTCCGCACGTAGTCCTGGCGCAGCACTTCCAGCATGTTGGCGCGGGTGAGCCGGGCGACGACACCGGTGGCGACGACCGCCAGGGCAGTCGCTGGCAGGGTCAGGTGCCAGAGCAGTTCGCGGATGCTGCCGTCGCCGAAGAGCGCGTACATGCCGCCCGTGGGAAACCAGCCGAGGCCGACCGAGAACCACAAGATCAACATGATGCCGAGGAAGAAGGAGGGCGTGGAGATGCCGACGAGCACCGCCACGGTGATCACCTTGTCGGCCCAGCCGTATTGGCGCACGGCGGAGACGACACCGGCCACGAGCCCGAAAACGCTGCAGAGGAAGAGGGCGGCGCCAGCCAGGATCAGGGTCGGCCCGAACCGATCGAGCACCTCGTCGACGACCGGCCGGTTCAAGGAATAGGAGCGGCCGAGATCGCCCTCGAGGACGCCGCTGAGCCAGGTGACGTACTGGAGCGGCAAGGGCTGGTCGAGCCCGAGTTCCCGGCGGATCCGCTCGACATTGTCGGGCGTCGCGAAGGCGCCGAGAATTGCCGTCGCCGGATCGCCGGGGATCAGGGAAATCACCAAAAAGACGATCACCGAGATCCCGAACAGCACCGGGACGGTGAGCGCTAGTCGGCGAAGAGCGTAGCCGAGCATCGGCTAGTTCTCGGCACTCAGTTCTTGCTGACGTCCTTCAGGATCAAGAGAAAGCTGGGCTCGAGCTGGAAGTTCTCGACATTGGCCGTGGTCACGGCGTTCTGCTTCCAATTGGCGACGAAGGCCCAGGGCGCGTCCTCCTGAACGATCGCCTGCATTTCCTTGTAGAGCCGGGCGCGTTCGTTCTGATCGGTGGCGCGGCGGGCGGCCTCCAGGAGGGCATCGACCTCGGGATTGGCGTAATAGCCCGAATTGAAGCCGCCCTGATCGGGCATCGCCTCGGTCCTGAGCGCCAGGAAGGGCAGGGTGTCCGGATCGTTGGTCATCCAGGCCATCTGCGCCATGCCGGCCTTGCCCTCGAGCCCGGGATTCACCTGGTTGAGGAAGGTGTTCCACTCGTAGGTCTCGATCCGGGCATCGATGCCGACGGCCGCGAGATCGGCCTGAATGGCGGTGCCCATCGGCACCGGGTCGAGCATGCCGGAACCGCCCTCGGTGACGAAAAAGACGGTCTCGGCACCTTCCGCGTAGCCGGCCTCGGCGATCAGCTCACGGGCCCGGTCGGGGTCGTAGGGGTAGGGCTCGAGGTCCTCGTTGTAGGCCCAGGCGAAGGCCTCGGGCGTGGGGCCGGCCGCCACCGTGGCCGTGCCCTGCAGCACGTTGGTGACCAGGCTCTCCTTGTCGATCGCATAGTTGACCGCCTGGCGCATCCGCACGTCGTCGAACGGCGGCTCCAAGGTATTGAGGATCAAGAACCAGAGATGCGGGCCGGCTTCCTCGTGCAACACGAACTGCGGATCGTCGGCGAAGAGCTGGACGTTGTCCGGCGGCACCTCGACCATGAGGTCGATGCCGCCCGAGAGCATCTCGGAAACGCGAGCATTGGCATCGGTGATCGGGCGGAAGACGACACCGGCCAGGGGTACGTCGCCGTTCCAGTAGTCCTCGTTGCGCTGGAGCGCCACCTGCCGGTTGGATTCCCAGACCCGGAAGGCGAAAGGTCCGGTGCCGGCCGGGTTGCGGGCGAACTCGTCGACATGGGTCTCGACCGCGCCCGGCGAGACGATCAGACCAGTGGGATAGGCCAGGTTCGAAAGGAAGGGGGCGTAGGGCTCGTTCAAGTGAAACCGCACCGTCCGCTCGTCCACGACCTCGGTCTCCTCGATGGCGCCGAAGAAGAAGGAGAGCGGGAAGGGGCCCGTCCCATGCAGCGGATGCTCCTCGTCGAGCATCCGATCGAAGTTGAACTTGACGGCCTCGGCATCGAAGGGCGTGCCGTCATGGAAGGTCACGCCCTCCCTCAGCTGGAACGTATAGACCGTGCCGTCCTCGCTGATCTCCCAGCTCTCGGCCAAAGCCGGCTCGACCTCGAGAGTGCCGGGCGCGTAGCGAACCAGACCCTCGTAGATGTTGACCAGGATGCGGAAGTCGTTGACCGCGGTCGCGACATGCGGGTCCATGGTCGCAGGCTCGGCCACTTGGCCCACCACCAGCACATCGGGCGGAATCTGCGCCGCTGCGGGTGGCGCTACGAGCGGTGCCGAAAGCAGGCCTGCCAGGGCCGTGGCGAGCAGCGTGC
>JAABSG010000104.1 GCA_011390475.1 Geminicoccaceae bacterium
AACATGCCGACGACCAGCAGCAGCACGTTGAGCAGGAGGAGGACGACGATCGGGTTCTCGCTGATCCCGGTGATCAGCCCGAGCATCATCTGCGGTGCCTGCTCGAGGGCGAGGATCCAGGCGAAGGGTGAGGCCGCGGCCACCAGGATCAGGATCGAGGCCGTGTCCTTGCCGGTCGAGACCAGCGCCTCGACGATGTCACGGGCACCCAGCGTGCGGTAGATGACGAGGCCGACCACGAGCGCATAGACGGCGGCAATGGCGGCGACCTCGGTCGCCGTGAAGATGCCGGCGCGAAAGCCGCCGACGATGAGCACCGGCAGCAACAGCGCCCAGACCGAGCGCTTGAAGGTCGTCCACAGGATCGACCGGCGGAACGGCCCGTCCGCTTCGAAACCACGCAGCCGCGCCAGGAGCGCGCAGAGCCCGAGCAGCACGCAGCCGATGAAGAGGCCGGGCACGATGCCGGCGATGAAGAGATCGCCGATCGAGATATTGGCCTGCCAGCCGTAGATGATCAGCAGGATCGAGGGCGGGATGATCGGGGCCAGGGTCGCCGAGGCCGCGGTGAGCGCCACGCTGAAGCCGCGGCTGAAGCCGGCGCGCTCCATCTGCGGCACGAAGACCCGGGTGGTGGCCGCACAGTCGGCGAGCGACGAGCCCGAGATGCCCGACATGAAGACCGAGCCCAGGACGTTGACGTGGGCGAGCCCGCCCTTGACGTGGCCGACCAGGGCTCGGGCGAAATCGAACAGCCGCTCGCTCATCCCGCTCTGGTTCATCAGATTGCCGGTGAGGATGAAGAGCGGGATGGCCAGGAGCGGAAAGGACTGGATGCCCGAGGTGACCCTCTGGGCGTAGATGCTGAGCGGAAAGCCTTCGAGCCAGATGACGAGGAGGGCCGAGCCGAGCATCGCAAAGGCGATCGGCATGCCGACCAGGAGCAGCCCGGCGAAGACGAGCAGGAGCAGCGTCATCGACGGTCCGAGGCCGCGGATCGCGGCGGGTCGGCGGTCTCGATCACCGACTTGAAGACCTCGGCCGGGCCCTCGTCGACGAGCTGGCGAACGACATGGACGAGCGACATCGCCATGCCGAGGGGCAGACCGACATAGAGCCAGGCGGCCGAGATGCCGAGCACCGGCGTGCGGTTGCCGGAGACGAAGAGGGCGTAGTCCCAGCCGATCTTCACGAGCAAGACGAGGAGGCTGAAGGTGAGCAGCACGGCGAGGCTGCCGACGGCGATCGCCAGGCCGCGCGAGAGGTAGCGGACCAGCACATCGATGCGGAGATGCTGGTGGCTGCGGAACGCGGCCGAGACGCCGATGAAGACGAGCCAGACGAAGACCGCGACAACCCCCTCCTCCAGCCAGGCGAAGGGGCTGCGAAAAACGTAGCGGAGCAGCACATTGGCGAAGAGGAGGATGGCCAGCAGCGCCGTCGCCAGCGCCAGAAAGACATCCTCCACCCACGCCAGCCCGTCGTCGAGACGCCGCAAGCTGTCCAAGGTCGAAATCTCGCCGCGCCAGGCTGGCTCAGCGACCGCGCAACACCTCGATCGCCTCGACCACGCGGTCGAAGTTATCTGGCCCCCAGCGCTCGGCCATCGCCGGGTAGGCGTCGACCATCAAGGCGGCGAACGCCTCGCGATCGACATCGACGATCACCGTGGTGTCCGGATCGGCGTCGATCTCGTCCAGCATCTGCTGCTCGCGGCGCTGCTGGATCGAGGTGTTGAGGGCGGAAACCAGGGCCGCCTCCTCGAGCAGGACCAGCTGGTGCTCGTGCTCCAGATTGGCGAAGCTGCTCGTGTTGATCAGCAGCATGTTGTTCTGCAGCATGTGGCGGGACATCACGACGTAGTCCTGCACCTCGTAGAAGCGCCGGGTGTAGATCGTCGGGATAGGGTTCTCCTGGCCGTCGACCACACCCTGCTGCAGCGCCGAATAGACGTCGCTGAAGGCGACCGGCGTCGGCGAGGCGCCGAAGGCCTGGACCATGCCGATCCAGACCGGCTGTTCCGGCACCCGGACGCGCAAGCCCGCCATGTCCGCCGGCCCGTGCACTTCGTGTCCGGCGAAGGTGAAGTTGCGCCAGCCCCAGTACCAGATCTTCGACAACGGCCGGAGATTGTGCTCGGCCGCCAGCTCGTCGAACGAGGGCTGCATGGCGTCGCCCATGATGATCGCCTGCGCTTCCTCCCAATTCGCCCAGAGGAAGGGTGCCGAGGGGATCTCGAGCGACGGCACGAGCAGGCTGGCCGAGGCCATGGAGGGAGCGGTGATGTCGATGGCCCCGGCCTTCGCCTGTTGCACCAGCTCGTTTTCACGGCCGAGCTGCTCGTTCGGAAAGACCTGGATGGTGACGGCACCGTCGGTCCGCGCCGCGACCCGCTCGGCGAACTCCACGAAGAGGTCGGCCGCGATTTCGCCCTCGCCGTTGGCATGGCCGAAACGGAGCGTGGTTTGTGCCGTGGCGCTCAGGGATGCACCCAGAACGGCAATCGCGGCCACGGCCGCCAGAAGTCGATCGACACGCATGCTGAAGCCTCCCCCTTGTTTGTTCGCGCGGACGAAAACGTGCGCGAGCCATTCCCTATGTCGGTGTGGGTGCCCTTGTCAAAACCGAAGGCGCGGTGCGCGGGCGAGGCGGCTCAGCTGCCGACACAGACCAGCCGCATGACGGTCTCGATGTTGAAGCGCAGTCGCTCTTCGAGCGCATCCTCGGCCATCAGGTCACGCTCGAAGACGATCGAGCCGGTGTAGCGGTTGGTCAAATAATAGTAGCCGATGGCGGCGATGGTGATGTTGAGCTGCACCGGATCGATCCCGGGGCGAAAGACGCCGGCCTCGGCGCCGCGCTCGAGCAGGCTTTTCACCATGCCGACGAAGCGTCGACTGATGTCGTGGATCACCTCGGACGCCGCGAGGTGCCGCGCCCGGTGCAGATTCTCGCTGTTGACCAGCGTGATGAATTCCGGGTTGGCCAGGTAGTACTCCCAGGTGAAGCGCACCAGCCGCTCCAGGGCTTCGGCCGGCGCCAGATGGTCGAGATTCAGCTGCTGTTCGGCCGTGCGGATATCGATATAGGCGTCCTCCAGAACCTGGCGGAACAAGCCCTCCTTGCTGCCGAAATAGTGGTAGATCATCCGCTTGTTGGCCGCTGCCCGGTCGGCGATGGTGTCGACCCGGGCGCCGGCCAGGCCCTTTTGCGCGAACTCGCGCTTGGCGGCGGCGAGAATGCGCGCCCTGGTCGCTTCGGCGTCCCGGGGCTGAAACCGGCCTTGCGGCTGTCGCTTGGTCTCGGCCTTCACCGTCACCCCCCGAATTGCCCGCTTGATCCGGCGGGCATCGCCGGGCATTTTGTAACCGGATGGTTACTCGACACGCAAGGGCGGCTGAAGGGGGGCCGATGTCGAAGATTCGCACGAGCGAGGAGGCCGTGGCCCTGATCCGGGACGGCGCGACGATCGCGGTCAATTCGTCGTCCGGCCTCGGTTGCCCGGACGCCCTCTTGGCGGCCCTCGGCCAGCGCTTCGCGACGACCGGTGCGCCCCGCGACCTCACCGCGATCCACCCGATCGCCGCCGGCGACATGTTCGGCACCTTGGGCGTCGACCACATTGCCAAAGAGGGGCTGCTGGCGCGCATCATCGGTGGTTCCTTTCCCTCGGGACCGACCAAGGCCGAGCCGCCCCTGATCTGGCAGCTGATCACCGGCGACAAGGTGGCCGCCTGGAACGTGCCGTCGGGCATCGTCTTCGACATGCTGCGCGAGGGGGCGGCCAAGCGCCCGGGGGTGCTGACCAAGGTCGGCCTCGAGACCTTCGTCGATCCGGCGCTCGAGGGCTCGGCCATGAATGCCCGGGCGAGAGCCGAACCGCTGGTCGAGCGGGTGGCGTTCAAGGGCGAGGACTGGCTCTATTTCCCCGCCCTTCGGCCGGATGTGGCGATCATCCGTGCCACCACGGCGGACGAGCACGGCAACCTGACCTTCGAGCACGAGGCGGCGACCCTGGGGGCGATGGAGATGGCGCTTGCCGCGCACAACTCGGGCGGGATCGTCATCGCCCAGGTCAAGCGGATCGCCAAAGGCGGCACGTTGCGGCCGCAAGCGGTGGTGGTACCGGGCATTCTGGTCGACGTGATCGTCGAGGTCCCGGACCAGTTGCAGACGACGGCCACCCTCTATGATCCGGCGATCTCGGGCGAGATTTTCCGGCCGCTGGAGAGCTTCGAGTTGCCGGCATTCGACGTCGCCAAGGTGATCGCACGGCGGGTCGCCATGGAGCTGAAGGCCGGCTGGGCGGTCAATATCGGCTTCGGCGTTTCCGCCAACGTGCCGCGCATCTTCATCGAGGAGGGCTGCCATGGTGCCGTCACCTGGGTGATCGAGCAGGGCCCCGTCGGCGGTGTGCCGTTGTTGGCCTTCAAGTTCGGTTGTGCCGCCAATGCCGAGGCCTTCGTCGCCTCGCCGCACCAGTTCTGCTACTTCCAGGCCGGCGGCTTCGACTGCTCGCTCCTGTCGTTCCTGGAGATCGATCGCCAGGGCTCGGTCAACGTCTCCAGGCTCGCGGCCACGCCGCACCGGACGGCCGGGGCCGGCGGCTTCGTCGACATCACCGCCCGGGCGAAGCGGATCGTCTTCTCCGGCACCTTCAATGCGGCGGCCAGGATGCGCATCGAAGACGGCCGCCTCGTCATCGACCAGGAAGGCAAGGTGGCCAAGATCGTCGAGCAGGTCGACCAGGTGTCCTTCGCCGGCCCCAGGGCGATCCGCCAGGGCCAACAGGTCACCTACGTCACCGAGCGCTGCGTCATGCGGCTGACCGCCGACGGGCTGGTGGTTACCGAGGTCGCCCCCGGCGTCGATATCCGCCGCGATATCCTGGAGCAGGCCCGAGCACCGCTGATCGTCGCGCCCGATGTGGCGGCGATGCCGGCGGCTTTGTTCGAGCCCGAGCCCTTCGGTCTGGCACCGGAGCCCGCCGATGCGAGGTGCTGATTCGCGGCTGGAGCTGAAGCTCGAGGGCGGGATCGCGACGCTCACGATCCGCCGGCCGGAGAAGCTGAATGCGCTCGATGCCGAGATGGTGGCGGGGCTCTTGCCGCTCTGTCGCGAGATCGAGCGCTCGGCGGCGCGCGTGGCCATTCTCACCGGCGAGGGCGCGAAGGCCTTTTCCGCCGGCGGTGACATCGCTGCCTGGAGTGGCCAGGCGCCCGAGGCTTTCGCCCGCCATTGGGTGCGCGACGGGCATGCCGCGTTCGATGCGCTGGCGCGGCTGGCCCAACCGGTGATCGCGGTCTTGAACGGGCACGCGCTCGGCGGCGGGCTCGAGCTCGCCGCCTGCGCCGATTATCGCATCGCCGAGGCGCATGTAAGATTGGGCCAGCCGGAGACCGGGCTCGGCATCATTCCGGGCTGGTCCGGCACGCAGCGCGCCGTCCGTCGCTTCGGCCCGCAGGTGGTGCGCCGGATGGCGCTCATGGGCGAGGTGTTCACCGCCGAGGAGGGCCTGGCGCTGGGCTTGGTCGATCGGGTGGTGCCGACGGGTGCGGGCATGGCCGAAGCGGAAAGCGTGGCGCGCGGGGTCATGGCCAGGGGTGGGCAGGCGACCGAGCTCACCAAGATGCTGATCAATGCCGCCGAGGGCGAGGAGACGGAGCGCGTGCTGGAAGCCCTGGCCGGGGCGGTGGCCGCAGCCTCCGCCGAGCTGCAGGAAGGGCTCGAGGCGTTCCGGGAAAAGCGCAAGCCCGTGTTCGGGGGTGGGTCGGATGAATGAGACGCATCTCGAGGTGCGGGACATGGCGCGGCGGTTTGCCGACGAGGTGATTCGGCCTGCGGCGGTTGATCTGGATCGCGACGGGCGCTTTCCGGCCGAGCTCTACGAGGAGATGGCCGGACTCGGTCTCTTCGGCATCGGGGTGCCCGAGGCGCTGGGCGGGCCGGGGCTGGATACGCTGGCCTATGCGCTGGTGATGGAGGAGCTGGCCCGTGGCTACGCCTCGGTCGCCGATCAGTGCGGGCTGGTCGAGCTGATCGCCAGCCTCCTGGTGCGCCACGGCACGGGCGCCCAGCAAGGGTTGCTCGGCGACATCCTGGCGATGCGGCGCAAGGTCGCCTACTGCATCACCGAGGCCGAGGCCGGCAGCGACGTCTCGGGCATCCGGACCACGGCGGTGCGCGACGGGACGGGCTGGGTGCTGGATGGCGGCAAGCTCTGGATCCACAACGCGCCGGTGGCCGATCTCGGCTTCGTCCTTGCCCGCACCGACCCGGCGCAGGGCAATCGCGGCATGTCGATCTTCGTCGTCGACCTGCATGCGCCGGGCGTGGCACGCGGAACCGCGGAGCACAAGATGGGCCAGCGGGCGAGCCAGGTCGGGGCTTTGACCTTCAGCGAGGTGCGCCTGCCGGCGGATGCGCTGTTGGGTGAAGAAGGGCGCGGCTTTCACATCATGATGAGCGTGCTCGACAAGGGTCGGGTCGGCATCGGGGCACTCGCTGTGGGCATCGCCCAGGCGGGGCTCGAGGCCGCGGTCGGTTATGCGGCCGAGCGCCGACAGTTCGGCAAGGCCATCGCCGAGTTCCAGGGCGTGCAGTGGCTCCTGGCCGACATGGCCAAGGACATCGAAGCAGCCCGGCTCCTGGTGCAGTCGGCCGCGACCAAGCTCGATGCCGGGGAAGATGCCACCAAGGCCTGCTCGATCGCCAAGTGCTTCGCCAGCGACATGGCGGTGGCGCGCACGGCCGATGCGGTCCAGGTCTTCGGTGGGGCGGGCTACATCCAGGGCTACGAGGTCGAGCGGCTCTACCGGGATGCCAAGATCACCCAGATCTACGAGGGCACCAACCAGATCCAGCGGCTGATCATCGCCCGCGAGCTGCTGCGCAAGGGGGCCCGGGCATGACGGCTGGCGGTCAGGTGGCGCTGGTCACCGGCTCGAGTCGCGGCATCGGGCTGGCCACGGCCCTGGCCCTGGCGCGGGAGGGCTTCGCGATTGCGCTCAACGGTCCGAGCCTGGATGCGGAACTCGAGGCCGCACTCGCCAGCGTCCGGACGCTCGGCGTGCCGGCGGTGGCGGCGCCATTCGATGTTGCGGACGTAGCAGGTCACGAGACGGCGCTGGCGGCGATCGAGGCAGCGCTCGGGCCGCTCACCACGCTGGTCAACAATGCCGGCGTCGGCGTGCTGGCGCGCGGCGATCTCCTGGCGGTCACCGAGGCCAGCTGGGATCGCTGTCTCGCCGTCAACACCAAGGCGCTCTTCTTTCTCTCGCAGGCCTTCGCCCGCAGGCTCTTGGCGCGAACGCGCGATCCGGCCGTCTTCCATTCGCTCGTCAACGTCACCTCGGCCAATGCGCAGGCGGTCGCCGTCGAGCGCGGCGAGTATTGCGCGTCCAAGGCGGCGGCGGCGATGATCTCGAAGGCCTTCGCGGTGCGTCTCGGCGCCGAGAACATCGCCGTCTACGACGTCCAGCCCGGGGTGATCGAGACCGCCATGACCGCACCGGTGATCGAGCGCTACCAGGAGCGCATCGCGGCCGGACTCACGCTCCTGCCCCGCGTCGGCCGCCCGGCGGATGTCGGCGCGATCATCGCCAGCCTGGCCACCGGCCGCCTGCCCTATACGACGGGTCAGGTGATCTCGGCCGATGCCGGCATGCTGGTCACCCGTTTTTGAGGGACCCGACATGAAGATAGCGCTTCCCGACAGCCAGGGCCGGCTGCACGATTATCGGCTCACCGGCACGCCCATCGAGACCGCACCGCTCGGGCCGGACGCGCCGCGGGTGATTTTTGCTGCGGCCCACGTCACCGCCGATCCCTTCACCGCCAACGACCCCTCGGGCCCGGCCGCGGTGGACTGGCAGGCGACGATGGCGTTTCGTCGCCACCTGGCCGGACTCGGGCTCGGTATCGCCGAAGCCATGGACACGGCCCAGCGCGGCATGGGCCTCGACTGGCCGGAGGCCTTGGAACTCGTCCGGCGGACCAGGGCCGAGCTGCCGGATGCGCTGGTCGCCAATGGCTGCGGCACCGACCAGCTCGAGCCTGCCGACGCCCGCAGCCTGGACGACGTGCGCCGTGCTTATCTCGAGCAGGTGGGCGCGATTCAGAGGGTCGGCGGCAGGCTCGTCGTCATGGCCTCTCGGGCGCTGGTCCGGGTCGCCCGGAGCCCCGACGACTACCGTCGCATCTATGGTGAGGTGCTGGAGGCCGCCGACCAGCCGGTGATCCTGCATTGGCTGGGCCAGATGTTCGATCCGGCACTGCGCGGCTATTGGGGTGCCGAGCGTTTCGAGGAGGCGGTCGAAACTGCCCTTGCCGTCATCGAGGACAACGTCGCCAAGGTCGACGGCATCAAGATCTCGTTGCTCGACAAGGAAAAAGAGATCGCCATGCGCCGCCGCCTGCCGGCGGGTGTGAAGATGTATACCGGCGACGACTTCGATTATCCGGAGCTGATCGCCGGCGACGACGAGGGTTTTTCCCACGCCCTGCTCGGCATCTTCGATCCGATCGCACCAGCGGCGGCAGCGGCCGTGCACCGGCTGGGCTGCGGTGACCGGGCCGGCTTTCAGGCAATCCTCGAGCCCACCGTGCCGTTGTCGCGGCTGATTTTTCGGGCACCGACGCAATACTACAAGACCGGGGTCGTCTTCCTCGCCTGGCTCAACGGGTTTCAGGACCACTTCGTCATGCTCGGCGGCGCGCAGGCGATGCGTCCCCTGCCCTACTTCACCGAGATCTTCGAGCGCGCCGACCGCTCCGGCCTGCTCCGCGATCCGGAACTGGCGGTCGCGCGCATGCGCAAGCTCCTGGCCGTCTATGGCGTCTGAGGCGAGCCGCGATCTCGGCCGGCTGGCGCTCAATACGGCGACGCTGGGCCACAATCTCGATGGCTACGGGGCCGGCTGGCCGATCGAGCGGGTGATCGACGCCTGCGCGGCGCGCGGCTATGGCGGGATCGTCTTCTGGCGGCGGGAAATCGGCCAAAACGCCGTTGCGATCGGCGAGCGGGTCCGGGCGGCGGGGCTCGAGGTCGTGGGCCTCTGTCGCTCGCCTTTTCTCGTCGGGCCGCAAGCCCCCTCCGGCCATGAAGCTGTCATGGCGGACTTCAGGGCCGCGATCGACATGGCGGCCGGCCTCGGAGCACCGCTGCTGACCATTGTCGTGGGCGGCGTCGAGCCCGGGACCAAGGGCCTCAGGCACAGCCTCGAGCGCGTGGCCGACCGGGTGGCCGAGGCAGCACCTCATGCCGCCGCCTGCGGGGTGAAGCTGGCCCTCGAGCCACTGCACCCGGTCTATGCCGGCGACCGCTCCTGTCTCGTCAGGGTGCGCGATGCCGTCGATCTCTGCCTCGGGATCGGCGCCCCCAATGTCGGTATTGCGGTCGATGTCTATCACGTCTGGTGGGACGGCTCGCTCGCCGCCGAGCTCGCCCGCGCCGGGGCAGCGCGCATCCTCGGCTACCATCTTTGCGACTGGCTGGCCGAGACGACAGACGTGCTGCTCGATCGCGGCATGATGGGCGACGGCGTGGCCGACCTTCGCGCCATCGGCGCCGCTGTCGAGGACGCCGGCTACCAGGGCTTCGTCGAGGTCGAGATCTTCTCGGCCGAGAACTGGTGGCAGCGCGATCCGGCCGAGGTCCTGGACGTCATCGTCGAGCGCTACCGCACCGCCTGCTGAGCCCTGCCTCCGGCACAGCCATTTAATGCGTCGGAATGCCGCAATTTCGAGAGTCTGCGGCAAACGGCGATGTTCGATTGTCAAGTGATTGATGAACATCGCTTATCGGCCGGCAGACCGCTTCAGCCGGGGACCCCGCCGCGCGACGGAATGAGCATCGAATCCTGCAGATCGACCTGCTCCAGGCGGTGCATTAGCGGTATAATCTGCTGTCGACTACACAAAGGTTCCAACGAAAGGGCACGGCACTGCTGCCCACCTTCTGCAGTCACGGGGAAACGGCAATGGACAAAGATCGAATCGAAGGTTCGGCGAAGCAGGTCAAGGGTGCGATCAAGGAGGCCGCCGGCAAGGTTACTGGAGATGCCAAGCTCGAGTCCGAAGGCAAGGCGGACAAGGCGGAAGGCAAGGTGCAGAACGCGATCGGTGGGATGAAGGATGCGGTTCGCGACGCTGTCGACAAGGCCTGAACGGACTGGCTGGCCGGCGCTCGCTCGCACACTCGGGGCACCCGGGTGATCTGAAAATCGACGGCTCGACCGGGAACTTCTGCGCGGCTCCACGGTTCAGTGACCGGGTACTCGTACGAAAAAAATACGAAATCACGCGCTTCGAGCGCTGTTGGAAGGAAACGACATGAATGGATTTACTCGGCGAATGCTCACTGCGGCATTGCTGGGCACGGTTGCCCTGGGCGGTGCTGCGTGCACCAATGAGAGTACCCGCACTTCCGGATCGACGACCGGAGGGAGCGACCGGGCCCAAATCGACCGCGATGTCACGGCGGCGATTGCCGACCTCAATGCGCAGACCCCCGGCGCCCGAACACTGGCCGACAACGCCGTGGCCGTGCTGGTCTTCCCGAGCATCACGACGGCCGGGTTCGGCATCGGTGGCAGCTATGGCACGGGTGCGTTGCGGGAAGGCGGCCAGACAACGGCCTATTACAATCTGATCGCCGCGAGTTTCGGGTTCCAAATGGGCGCGCAGACCTTCTCCCAGGCCTACTTCTTCAATAGCGCCGAGGCGCTCGAGACGTTCCGGGAGACGCAGGGCTTCGAGGCGGGCGTCGGGGTCACGGCCGTTGCCGCGGATTTCGGTGCCGGTGGCGATATCACCAGTTCGACCCTGCAGGAGCCGGTCGTGGTCGTCACCTGGGGCCAGTCCGGCCTGATGGCGGGGGCGACGGTCGAAGGCGTGAAGATGACCGAGATCAATCCGGACTGAGCGGGCCCGCGGACTGCAATAGGAAGTGAACCATGAACACGATACTGATCGTCATCATTTTGATCCTGCTGCTGGGCGGCGGTGGCGGCTACTATGGCTATAACCGCTACGGCACCCGGGGTCTCGGCGGCGTGCTCGGCCTTCTGTTGATCGTCTTGATCGTCCTTTGGTTGCTGGGCGCTCTCGGCGGCGGCCAAATCGCCACGCCGTGAGCCGAACGGCCGTGCAACCGAAAGCGGGGCGCCTGACGGCGCCCCGCTTTTGTGTCTCACGACTGATCCACCGCCACCCAGAGAATCGAAAGGGGGCTCGAGGGAAATCATTTCCCCCGCTCTGTCTCGCCTCGCTTGAACCAGCTTCCCGATCCGGCTACGCAACCATGAGGTGATCATCGCCCCCGCTGATCCCGCCTTTTGCGAGCCCTGCCCATGTCCCTGTCGTTCACCGAGGCGAGTGCGCTCGAGCGCGGGTTCGCCGCAGTGTTTCGGGCCGAAATCGCGCCCCGGGTCGAGGCCCTGCAGGCCGATCGTTCGGGGTTGCGGGAGCGGACGATTCGCGAGCTGAAACAGTTGGCGGTGGTCACGGCCGGGGCGATCCTTCTCGTCTTCGTTCTCTTTCTGTCGGGTGTGCTGCAGGCAGGCTGGCTCGTGCTCCTGCCGCTCCTTGCCGTCGGACTCGGCGGCTGGCTGGTCTGGCGCCGGCAGCAGGCCTGGGCCGAAAGCCTGATCGAGGCGGTGATGCCGAGCTTCTGCCGCTTTCTCGGCGATCTTCGCTATGCGAGGCAGGGCACGGACGAGACATATGTCGACCCGTTCCTGGCCCTGGGCCTGGTCGGTGCCGCCAACGGCCGGCAGCTCGAGCATTTCATCGAGGGCCGGCATCGGGGTACGAGCTTCAACCTCGTCCACGCGCAACTCTCGCAGCGGAGTGGCGGCAAGAACAAGAGCACTTCCTCGGTCTTCCAGGGTCTGCTCTTTCGCATCGAGGTGCCGACGCCGGTGCCGCTGCCGATCGTCATCATGCCGCGTTTTGCCCGACTGCCGGGCCCGCTGGCGCTCCTGCAGCGCCGCGCCAACGACAAGCTGCCCGAGATCGCCATCGATCAGCCCGATTTCGCCGAGAAGTTCGTCGTCCGCGCCGAGCTCGCCGACCCCGCCGACGCGGCCGCCGTCCGCGCCTTCCTGACGCCGGGCTTTTTGACGGCCCTCGTTGCCATCGACGAAGCGGAGGCGAAGCGGTCCTACGGTCTCGCCGGCCTCAGCGCCGGGTTTGCCGGCGACACTTTCTACCTGACGCTGTCGCGGCAACATCTCTCCTCGATCGGGCCGATCAAGGTGGAGCGGCCGAAGGGCTTTCTCGAGACCGGCTGGTTCCTCCGCCGCGATCTCGACCTCGAGGCCGCGATTCACGGGATGTTCGCGGACATCGGTATCGCGCATCGGGTCATCGACCGGCTGCACGGCGACGCAACCGCCCCCGCCGCCTGAAGCGAGGACACAAAGCCGGGTCGCGTCGAGGAAATCTTCAAAAAGGACGGGTGACTTCCCGGCATCCGGACCGCCGGGATGCCCCGCTCGAGCCGTCATGCCCTGGCCGCCCTCGCCTGCCTGCGCCTCGCCCTCACCGCTTCGGCCCGGACGCCGGCCGCCGACGCGCCACAGGTCGAGACGATCCAGACCGTGGCACGCGACTGTGTGGCCTCGGTCAGTGGGATCCGGGCCGCCATCGACGACTTCGCACTGATCGCCGAGACGTCTCAGGCGGCCGTGCGCGAGCCGGCGGCGAGCGGGGACAGCCAGGATGCGCTCGCCAGTGTGCCCGAGCGTGTGGCGGCGGTGAGCAGCGCGGCCACCACGGTGCGCGACGCCTCGGCCGACATCGCCACAGAGGCCATCGCCAGGCGCGACGTCATCGACGCCGTCGTCGTCCGGCTGCGACATTCCCGAGGGGGATCACGCGGGCCGGCCCGCACGACGCGAAAAAAGATCAACGTGGTCAGCGAATTCTGCTAGCGTCGAGAGCCCTGGGGAGCGGGGCTCGATGCCGCGCTGCCCTCGCCTAATACGAGAGATTTTTCGATCCCATGAAGCTAGCGATTGAGCGTGCCGCCCTCCTGCGTTCACTCTCGCATGTCCAGAACGTGGTCGAGCGGCGCACCACCATTCCGATCCTCTCCAACGTCATGCTGCGTGCCGAAGGCGAAAGCCTGCATTTGACGGCGACCGACATGGATCTGTCGATGGCCGCGAGCGAGCCGGCGCGGGTCGAGGTCGGCGGCTCGACGACCGTGGCGGCGCACACCTTCTTCGAGATCGTCAGAAAACTGCCCGACGGGGCCGAAGTGATCCTCGAGCAGGCGGCCGAGACGAGCGAGCTGTCGATGCGCGCCGCGCGTTCGGTGTTCACGTTGCCGGCGCTGCCGGCCGACGAGTTTCCGGCCATGGATCTCGACGAGCTCGATGTCCGCTTCGCCATGCCGGCTGCGGATCTGAGGAAGCTCGTCGACAAGACGCGGTTCGCGATCTCGACGGAGGAGACCCGCTACTACCTCAACGGCATTCACCTGCACGCCGCCGGCAACGGTCCGGGCGCCATGCTGCGCGCGGTGGCGACCGACGGCCACCGGCTCGCCAAGATCGAGCTCGCCCTGCCGGCGGGAGCCGAGGCGATCCCGTCGATCATCGTGCCGCGCAAGACCGTGGCCGAGCTCAGGAAGCTCATCGACGACAGCGACGGCGACATCCGGGTGGCCGTCTCGCCGACCCGCATCCAATTCATCCTCGAGCGCGCGGTCCTGGTCTCGCGGCTGATCGACGGCACGTTCCCCGACTACGAGCGGGTGATCCCGGTCGGCAACGACAAGACGGCGCATCTCGCGACCAAGGCCTTCGCGGCCGCCGTCGATCGCGTCTCGACGATCTCGACGGAGCGGGCCCGGGCGGTGAAGCTCCGCTTCGACGACGGCCGGGTGACGGCGTCGGCGGTGAGCACCGAGGCGGGACGGGCCGAGGAGGAGATCGACGCCGAGTATGCCAGCGAGCCGCTCGAGATCGGCTTCAACAGCCGCTACATTCTCGACATGCTGGGCGAGGTCGAAGGCGAGACGGTGCGCATGGAGATGGCCAATCCGGCCGCCCCCACGCTGGTCCAGGACCCGGCCGACACCAGCACCGTCTACGT
>JAABSG010000105.1 GCA_011390475.1 Geminicoccaceae bacterium
GCTCGGCCCACGGTCCCCGCTTTCGGTGACGATGGCTCCCTCGACCGTCGCAGCGAGGGACAGACCAACTCGGTCGAGTACGCAAAGATGACCATCGTCGACGCGGCACGGCGATCGGGCCCGTGTTGCTCGATGGCGCGCCGCTGCGTCAGGCCGGCCAGCATGCCGGCCGAGGCAACGAAGGGCGCGGCTGCCATGCGGCAGCCGGCACCTCTCCAATAGAGGATACAAAAGAACGAGAAGGGCTGGCCATGCACGACCAGTAGCCCGCTGATCGCAAAACCACGGAGCCAACCGAAGCGTTGGTGGTGATGGGTCTCGGCCGCGCCGCCAGGCGCGCCGCCGGCTCTGCCGGGATCGGCGCCGCTTCGCGCCTCCGTTCATCCACGTTGCCTCAGCAACCATTTTTCGTTTAGCATGCCTGAATTCTCACTTCGAGGTTGTGGTCGAGGAAATGTCGATAGCAGCGCCGGGCCGGGCCGGCGGGTCGCCGGAGCGGCTCAGGGCTCTACAGGCGCGTCTCCAAGCGCTCGCTCGCCCCTATGCCGCCCAGCTTCCGTCCGTGCTCGCCAGGATCGAGGCATGTTGGGCCGACATCGAAGCGGCCGACGGCGGCGGCGAGGTGGGGCCGTTTCACGAGGCCATTCATCAGCTTGCCGGCACTGCCGGCGCGTATGGCTTTCCCGAGGTCAGCCGACATTCGGCGACGATCGACATGCTGATCGGCCGGGGCCGGCGCGAGGCACGGCCCCTCACGACCGAGGACATGGTCGTTATTCGCCGGACGCTCGAACATCTGGCAAACGTGATCGCCGGCATCGCAGCCGATCAATCGCCGGCCAGTTGAACCGTACCCCGGTCATGCTCGGCCTCGGCATCCGTGCCACGCTCACCGCATTCGTGATCTTTCTCAGCAGCGCCCTGCTGCTGGCGTTGGCCCTGCTCGCGCAAAAGGCCTGGAACGAGACCGAGAGTGCTCGCGCTTTCGTGGTCGTCGACGGCGTCCGCGCCGACTTGTTGTTTGCGGGCGCGGCCCTTTTGGAGGAGCGGCAGCTCGCCTATCTCGCCCTCGCCGACGCGGCGGCCGTTGGTCCGGTATCGACGGCACGGCTCGCGGCTGCCCGGGAGGCGGTCGAGCACCGGCTCACGTCGGCCCTGACCACGATGCGTGTCGCCGGCCTCGATCGCCTGATCGCAACCCAGCAAAGCCTGGAGCTGAGCGCCGATCGGGCGCGCCTGGAGGCAACGCGAGGGCAGGTCGACATCGCCCTCGAACGCGACCGGACGGCACGTCCGGGCGATCTCGGCGAGGCTTGGCTCGAGGCGGCGACGGCGGTGATCACCACCAGCCAAGCCATGCGCAACAACCTTTTGCGCGAACTGCCAACCGCCGATCGCGATCTCGTGGCTCACGGCGCCTTGCGCCAGTTCGTCTGGATCGCCAGCGAGCAAGCGAGTGTTGCGATGGCCATTCTGACCGGTGCCATCGCCGCTGGCCGGCCACCGAGCGACATCGAGCATGCTGCGATGTCGGCCGCCGACGCACAGGTCAATTTCGCCTGGGAGATGGTACGAACCATCGCCCAGGACAGCATGCCGGAGGCCGTAACGGCGGTCGTGGCCGAGGCACAGCACAGCTTTTTTGCCGAGCTCATGCCGCTGCGCGACCAACTCTACGCGGCGGTCGCCGCCGGCCGGACCTATCCTCTCGATGCCACCGAGTGGTCGGACCGGGCGCTCGCCGTCATCGGCGCTTTGCTGGCCATCCAGGACGTGTCGATCGCTTGGACGCGCGCGCAGACCGAGGCCCAGCTCACAGGCGCGCGGTGGGCCTTCGTCCTCTGGTCGATCGTCGCGGTTCTGGCCGTAGCGGCCTGCGTCCTCTCGCTCGTCGTGCTCCATCGGCGCGTGCTCCGTCCGCTCACTGCCGTCACTTCGGCGATGAGCCGGCTCGCTGCGGGCGAGGTGCGGACGCCGGTACCCAGGGCGACCCGCGACGACGAGATCGGGGCGATGATCCGCGCCCTGCGGACGCTCAAGGCCAATTCGGTGTGCCAGCTGCGCCTCGACGCCCTCAATCAGCGGCTGATGCGGGACGCAGCGACGGCCGTGCGGGAACGCGAGCTTCGCCTGCAGGCCGTGGTCGACAGCGTCGCCGAAGGGATTGTCACGTTCGATGCCCAGGGAAGAATCGAGACGGCGAACCCGGCGGCCCTTCGGCTCTTCGGCTACCCGCCCGAGGACATGATCGGACGGCCCATCACGCTGTTGCTGGACGACGCGGCGACGCTCGGCACTGCATCCTTCGGGGTGCCCAGTGAAATGACGGGCCGGGCCGCCGACCAGCGTCCCTTGGCGCTCGAATGCACCATCACCGAGACCCGGATCGACGAGCGGCCGGTCTCGACCGCGACCTTGCGGGACATCGGCCAGCGCAAGGAGGTCGAGCGGCTGAAGAGCGAGTTCGTCGCGACCGTGAGCCATGAGCTGCGCACGCCCTTGACTTCGATCCGTGGCTCGCTCGGCCTCGTCCTCGGCCCCTTGCGGCCGAGCATGCCGCAAAAGGCCCTCTCGCTCGTCGAGATCGCGCAGCGCAACGCCGAGCGCCTGATCGGGCTCGTCAACGACATCCTGGCGGTCGAGCGCATCGAGACCGGTCATCTGGCCTTCACCGTCGAGCCGGTCGACCTCGTCGCAATCGTCGACGACAGCATCGAGGCCAATCGGTCGTTCGCGGCCGACAAGGGGGTCACGCTCGGCCTCGAGCCCGGGCCGAGGACGCTCGTGGTGATGGCCGATAGTGGCCGGATCCAGCAGGTCCTCGCTAATCTCGTCTCCAATGCCGCGAAGTTCTCTCAGTCGGGCGGTGAGGTCGGTGTGCGCATCGAACGCGAGGGGGGCCATGCCAGGGTTACGGTCACCGACAACGGCCCGGGTGTGCCACCGGCGTTTCATGGTCGCATCTTCCAGCGCTTCGCCCAGGCCGATGGGGCTGCCGATCGCCAGCGCGGCGGCACCGGGCTCGGGCTGAGCATTTGCAAAGCCATCGTCGAGCGACACGGGGGCGAGATCGGCTTCACGAGCCGTCCCGGCCTGACCGAGTTCCATTTCACCCTACCGCTGGCGGCCGCCCTCGCCATGCCGGAGCCGGTCGTCAGGCGCGCACCCTCGACGCTCGTCTGCGAAGGCGACAGTGGCAAGGCCCACGAGCTCTGCGCCATCGTCGGCCGGGTCGGGCTTACGGCCGACGTCGCGTCCTCGGTGAGCGCCGCCCGCGACAAGCTCGCCACCGGCAGCTACGCGGCGCTCACGCTCGATCTCGGCACGGCCGATCCGCCCGTCCTGGCACTTCTCGACGAGTTGCGCGCCGATGGCCGGCCTTGGGACCTGCCGGTCATCCTGATACCGACCGGGTCGAGGTCCGATATGAGCGGGCGTGCCGTTTGCCGGCCTACCCCGCTGCCCCGAGCCACACTTGCGACGATCCTGCATGTCGAGGACGATGACGACCTGGCCACGGTGGTGGCCAATCTCCTGGAGGGCAAGGCCACGATCGTGCAGGCGCGGAATCTGGGCGAGGCGGTACAGGCGGTGCGGCGCCGGGCGTTCGATCTCGTGATTCTCGATATCGGCCTGCCCGATGGCTCCGGGCTCGACCTGCTGCCCGAGCTGCGTGGGCTAGCGACCGTGCCGCCGGTGATGCTGTTCGCCGCCCAGGAGGTCGATGCCGCGACAGGGACCCTGCTTGCGGCGGCCCTCGTCAAGTCACGTACCGACGACGAGCAATTCGTCCAACGCGTGCTCGATCTGGTGGAGCCCGCCGAGGGTTCCCGCACCAGGGCTGGCCTCGCATGACCTTGACCCGTCTCATGTATGTCGATGACGAGGCCGACATTCGCACGATCGTCGAGATGAGCTTGACCATCGTCGGCGATTTCGAGGTGACGATGTGTGCGAGCGGCAGGGAGGCGCTGGAGCGGCTGCCCGAGGCGCGACCGCAGCTCCTGCTGCTGGACGTCATGATGCCCGGCATGGACGGCCCATCGACGCTCGGCGCGGTGCGCCGGGTTCCCGGATTCGAGGCGCTGCCGGTGGTGTTCGTCACGGCCAAGGTGCAGCCCGAGGAGGTCGCCGGGTTTCGGGCACTCGGGGCCGCCGACGTGATCGCCAAGCCGTTCGATCCGATGACCTTGCCGGCGGAAGTGCAGGCGATCTGGGATCGCCTGGCCGAGACTTAGCGCCCGTCCGCGAAAACCTCGCGCATGGTTTCTCAGGTGTCGGAGCTGGCCCGCGCGCCCGGCAGGCAGCGGTCGGGCGCGTCGAAGTCCCGTAGCTGGATCACCTGGTCGATGGGTGTGGCATCGGGCGCCGGGCGCAAGAGCTTGCCTTCTGCCTTGTGGAGCAGCGCCTCCAGCACGACGGCGTTGGTGGTGGCGGCGATGGTCCATTCATAGCCGCCGGTCTCCTCGTAGCGCCCCTCGAGCCAGCCACGCTCGCCGTCGCGTGCATACTGGATGACCTCCATCAGCCGGTCCGTGTAGTCGCCCGGCCACAACGCCCAGAGCCCGAAAGTGGCCTCGGTCGAGAGCAGTGCCAGGTCCGGGACCCAGTTGCCCTCGGGCGTCACGACGTTCCAGGCATGGCCGCGGGCGAGGATCGCATTGTAGACGAAAAACGGCTCGCTGCTGCGTCGGTAGGTCGTCCGTGCGGTCAGCACCCCGGTTTCCTCGAACCGCAGCGCCTGGGCGTCGTAGACCTGCTCGGCCAGCAGCGCTGCTTCGCTGTCGGTGTGCTCGCTATCCGGGCTCTCGAGGTCGTCCGGCCGATCCCAGGCGACCTCCAGACCGGCGAGCAGCGATGGGCCCGAGAGCAGGGGATTTGGCGTTTCGGGCCCTTCGTCGGTCGGAAAATAGATGCCGCTCACCTGGAGCCGGGCGGTCGGCGGCGGCGGGCCCGGCACGTCGAAGCCCCAGAGCCGGTAGCCGATGCGGGCATAGTCCTCGTAGCCGCGGCTGGTCTCGCGATAGCGCTCGAGCCCGTCACCCGCCGGCACGGCGGCCACGGGTCGCCCGTCCTCGTCCAATAGCGCGCAGAAATCCCAGCGCAGGACGACACGGTCGATGAAGCTCGCATAATGCGGGTAGCGGGCCTTGGTGATGCCGAGCCAGACCAGCAGCCGGCCGATATCGACGGCCGACCAGCCGATCTCGGCCGTCTGCATGCCGTAGTCGACCATGCGCCGGTCGGCGATGCTGTAGAGGGTGTTCGGCAATTGTCCGCGAAACAGCGGCATGCTGTTGAGAAAGGCCAGAATACCGCTCATATTGCGGTCGAACTCGGCCGCATCGATCAGGCCGAGCTCGTGGGCCGCAACCAGGGCCGCGAGCTGATCGCCGACATGCCACATCGAGGTCCAAGGGGTAGCGGCGGTGGCGCCGACGAGCAGCGTCTCGGGATTGCGGTTCGCCTGGAAATAGGTCCAACCCGTCTCTGCCCAGGCGCGCTCGGTCGCATCGAGGGGGCCGCTTCGGCCGACGCGGTCCTCGCTGGCCTCGCCGATCGCCGTCATCGCGCTCTGCACGCCACGGACCGCGACGCCGCAGCCCCCGATCGCGAGCATGCAGCAGACGATCAGCAGCGCTCTGCAGCGACCGTGGCGTCGCCCGCCGGGACCTCGTTCTACCATTGCCAGCTCCAGCCCAGGCTCAGTGTCCCGTCGACGAACCGGCCGGTGTTTTCGGCCCGATCGCGCCAGGGAAAGCGGTTCCCCGAATAGTTGTCGTACTGCACCGAAAAGCCCCGGGCCCACGCCGGCGCGTAGCCGAATCCATAGGTGAAATCCGGGTCCCAAGGCTGCTGGGTATCGCCGTCGGTGTAGTAGAAGGCACGCCAGCGCAGGGACAAGCCGGCGAGGATCGGGTAGTTGCAGGCGAGCGACAGCGTCCTTTTCCAATTGCGATTGTCGTCGGATGCGTCGTCGTAGTAGCTCGGTGTCAGGTTGGCTGCGGTCTGGCAGTCGATTTCGGCCGTGCGGTCGACGAGCATGGGCTCGGCGAGCGGCCGGGGAACAGGGAACTTCCAGCCCAGGGACCATGTGCCTTGAGCGAAGCGGGTGACCCGCTCGCCCTCGTTCCGGTCGGGGTTGAAGCGGTTGCCGCCGTAATTGGCATAGACGAGGCTGAGCGTATAGGGCCGCCAATCGTCATAGCCGAAGCTGTAGCTGAAATCGGGGTTCCAGGACTGCTGCTCGCCGCTATCGAGATAGTGGTAGATCGTGCCGCCGACGAACCACGCGCCGAGCGGGCGGTAGCGCAAATCGAGATTCAAGGTGGGGCTCGAGGTGGTGCGCTCGACCCGACGATCGTCGTCGACAGCGGCGGCAATGAAATCGTTGTTCAGCGGATAGTTGAACGAGACGCCGACGCTCAGGCCGTCGACGAGGTTGCGCCACTCCGAATCGTGCCGCTTCACCAGAAGGTCATCGAAGGGCAAGGCGAAGGAACTCGCGAGCCCGGCGCGGATCTCTTCGGCCAGCGATGGTGCCGCCGTCTCCTCGGCCGCGGCGGCCAGGGGCACGAGACCGAAGGCTGCCACCACGGCCGGCAGCACGACCAGCGACGAGTAGCGCCTACGCTCACGCGACGATCGCCTGCCACGCTCGCGGCAATGGGCCGCGAGCGGGCGAATCGAGGACTGATTTGCCGTCACCAGAATGCCTAGGAAACCGCAGCCGGGAGCGTTGACGAGGCCCGGCGGGATCATATAGTGCCCACTCTCGATCGAGAGGTGAACTATTCCATACCTTCCTCTCTCTAGGATTGTCCAGGCACAGAAAGTCGTCGATGGCCGCGCGCGCGCCCTACTATTTCGAGGCTTTCGAGGGGCGGCGGCCGCCCGAGCCCTTGCCCTACTCGCTGACGCGCGAGCTTTTGTACCAGTTCCTCGCGACCATCAGCCTCGTGCTCGGCGCCTGGTACATCTGGTGGCGCTGGACCGCGTCCTTGAACATGGACGCCCTCTGGTTCGCCTTGCCCTTGGTGATCGCCGAGACCGGCGCCTATCTCGGGCTCGTGCTCTTCACGATCAATCTCTGGCGGGACGACGCCTTCGCGACTCGGCCGCCGCCGGCCTCGATCCAGGATTGCGTGGCCGATCCCGACATGCCGGACCGGCCGATCTCGGTCGACGTCTTCTTCACGACCTACAACGAGGACGTCGAGCTGGTTCGGCTCGGCATCCAGGACGCCAAGCGGCTCACCTACCCCCATCCCATCGACGTCAGGATCCACGTGCTCGACGACGGTCGGCGCCCGGAGATGCAGGCTGCTGCCGAAGAGGAGGGCGTGAACTACATCACCCGCTCTGACAATGTCGGGTTCAAGGCCGGCAATCTGCGCAACGCCATGCAGGTGACGTCCGGTGATTTCATCGTCATCTGCGATGCCGACACCCGCCCCTTTTCGACCCTGCTCGAGGACACGCTCGGCCACTTCCGCGATCCGGACATGGCCTTCGTGCAGACGCCGCAGTGGTTCTACGACCTGCCCGAGGGGCGGCGCCTGCCCGAGGCGCTCGGCCGCCGGCTGGGCGGGTTCGGACGGGCGCTCGGGCGCGGCGTCGAGCGGCTGATCGGCAACGTGCAGGTCGGCCAGGACCCGTTCGTCAACGATCCGCAGATGTTCTACGACGTCATCCAGCGCCGGCGGAATTGGGCCAATGCCGCGTTTTGCTGCGGTGCCGCCTCGATCCAGCGGCGCGAGGCGATCATGGAAGCGGCGCTCCGGGTCTATGCCGACACGGTGACCAAGGCCGCCACCGCGAGCGCCAAGGAGGCACGCAAGCTGACCCGCGAGGCCAGCGTCGATCCGGGTGTCGAGGCCTTGATGCTCTGGCAGACCGCGCTCGACCAGGAGCTGACGCCCTACAAGTTCCACGTGTCGGAGGACATCTACACCTCGATCGTGCTGCACAGCGACCGTGAGCGGCGCTGGAAGTCGGTGCTGCATCCCCGTGTCCAGTCGAAGATGCTCTCGCCGCAGGATCTCCTCACCTGGACGATTCAGCGCTTCAAGTATGCCGGCGGCAGCCTCGACATTCTCTTCCACGACAATCCGCTGACCCGGCGCGGCCTCAGCCTGCCGCAAAAGATCATGTATGCGACGACCTTCTATTCTTATCTGGGTGCCCTCTGGAACGTCGTCTTTCTGACGGCACCGGTGATCTATCTCTTCAGCGGGATAGCACCGGTCGACGCCTTCTCGTTCGACTTCTTCAAGCACATCCTGCCGTTCTTGATCATGACGGAAATCGCCGCCATGGTCGGTACTTGGGGCATTCCGGGCTACAAGAGCAAGGCTTCCTATCTGGCCTTCTTCCCGGTCAATCTGCGGGCACTCTGGACGGTGCTCAGGCGCGAGAAGATCAAGTTCCCGGTGACCCCCAAGGATCGGCAGGAAGGTAATTTTTTCACCATCGTCTTGCCGCAGTTCACCATCCTCGCGCTGAACCTCGGCGCACTGGTCTTTGCGGCCGTGCTGCTCGCGCTCGGCAGCGACCGCTACACCCTGGGCGGGCTGATCGCCAACGGCTTTTGGGCCATGAACAATGTCTTCGCGATGAGCGGCATCGTGGCCGCCGCCTTCTGGCGACCTGCTGACGAGAGCCCGGCCGAGCCCGCAGCCGTGGGCGCGCCGGCATGAGGTTCAAGCAGGGGCTGATCAGCGCCCGCAGCCATCTGATCTTCCTCGCCGGCCTCGTCGTGGCCTTCGGTCTCGTAATCATGCTCGAGCGGTGGGACGTGACGACGGCCGACCCGGCCGCGCTCTTCGCCGGCACAACCGCTGAGACGACGGTCGCCGAGGTGGCGAACACGCCCTCCTTCCAACTCACCACACCGCGCCCGTTGACCGCCGAGGAGCAGCTTTGGGCCGAAATCGCCTGGCAGTATTTCGCGGCCAACACGCGGCCCGAGACCGGGCTCGCCGATTCGGTCGCCGGTTTTCCCGCCACCACCATGTGGGACACCGGCTCGTTCCTGCTCGGCATGATCGCGGCCGAACGGCTGGGCGTGCTCGAGACCACGGAGTTCGACCGACGGATCGCCCAGGCGCTCGTCAGCCTCGCGGCCTTGCCACTCTTCGACGACCGCTTGCCGAACAAGTCCTACGACACCCGCAGCCTCGCCATGACCGACTACCAGGGCGAACCCTCCGATCTCGGGATCGGCTGGTCGGCGATCGACATCGGGCGGATCATCGTGCCCTTGTCGATCGTCGCGCGATCGTATCCCGGCCATGCGCCGGCCGTTGCGGCGGTGCTCGATCGCTGGCGGCTGGACGAGGTGGTCGTGGGCGGCCAGCTCTTCGGCCTGACGGTCACCGGAGACCTCGCCACCGATGCGCCGCTCGCCCTCCAGCAGGAGGGTCGCGTCGGCTACGAGGAATATGCAGCGCTGGGCTTTGCCCTCTTGGGCTTCGATACGGTCGATGCGCTGATGATCGAGAATACCGTCCTCTGGCTCGACGTCGAGGGCGTCATGGTCCCGACCGACCGCCGCGACCACGAAGAGTTCGGCGCCCACATGCTCACGCTCAGCGAGCCCTACATGCTGCGGCTGATGGAGTTCGGCGGTGGTGCCCTGGCCCACGACCTGGCGGCCCGCGTGTTCGCTGCCCAGGAAGCCCGCTTCGCTCGGCACGGCATCGTCACGGCGGTGAGCGAGGACCACATCGATGGCCCGCCCTATTTCGTCTACAACGCGGTCGTGGCCAACGGCCGGCCCTGGCACGCCATCACCGAAAGTGGTGCTGACGCCACGGCTTTCCGCTCGCTGAGCACCAAGGCGGCTCTAGCCTGGGCCTCGATCTACGCGACACCCTATGCTGCGACCCTGAACGAGGCGGTGGTCGATCTCTTCGATCCCGAGGCCGGCTGGTATGCCGGGCGGTTCGAGGCCAGTGGGCTGATCAACGAGGCGGTGACCGCCAACACCAACGGCGTCGTCCTGCAGAGCCTGCACCATCGCCGCTTCGGTCCGCTCCTGCACCCGATGACCGAGGTGCTGCCCGCAGCCGGTCAGGCAGCACCGTCGGGCGGGTAGCGCCATTCGAGCCCTAGTCGGTTCGTGCCGGCGCTGGGCGCGTAGGCGAGGGCGTCGGCGGCGGCGGCGATCAGGCCGAGGCCCATGCCGGATTCGGGCCAGGTCGAGGGGTCGAGGGTAGGCGCCGGCGGCCCGCTCGCCGCTACGGCCTCGAGCAGCTCTGGCGGGATCGGGGTGCCCTGGTCCTCAATGGTCAAGACGAGGCGATCATCGAACAGCTCGACCCTGACGGTGATGGGCTGGTCGGGCGCACCGGCATAGCCATGCTTGATGACGTTGGTCACGGCCTCGACGAGCGCCAGTTCGACCCGGTCGATCGTGTCGTCGGCCAGAGGGGTCTCGTGACAGACGGCGCGCACGGCCACGGCCAGGAGCGATAGCTGCTCGAGCCGGCTGTCGAGAAACAGGGTCAGGCCACGTTTCGCCAAGCGGCTGGTCCCGGCTCTTACGACCTCATGCCCGGATCGCCGCTGCCGCTGCTTCGACCGTGTCGTGCAGCTTGAGCACACGATCGAGCCGGGTCAGTTGGAAGAGCTTCATCACCGCCCCCTTCGCACCGCTGACGGCGAAGTCGCCGCGCCCGCCGATCGCCTTGAGGCAGGAGACGACGGCACCCAGCGCACTGCTGTCCATGAAGTCGACCTGGCCCAGATCGAGCACGAGGCGCGTGTGCCCGGCCTCGATCTCGCGCGTGAACGCGGCCTTGACCGCGGGGGCGGCGGCGGCGTCCAGGCGCTTGATCCTGGGGCTGACGATCCGCACGCCGTCCTCGGTGCGCGTGTCGATCAGGTCAGGGGCAGCGCCCACATTCTCTCGCATGAAACCTCTCAGCTCTTTTCCAGCACCAGGACCGACACGTCGTCATCGTAGCCCGAACCGCCCCGCCATGTCTTCAACCGCTCGGCGAGATCGCCGAGCGCCCGCTCCAGCTTCAGGCTCGCCGTCTCGGCGGCGAAGGCCATGAGCCGCTCCTCGCCGAATAACACGCCCAGGGGGTCGGTGCATTCGACGACACCGTCCGAGTGGAGCAAGAGGCGGGCACCGGGCTCGAGCCTGAACCGCAGCTCCTCGCAGGCGATATCGGGCAAGAGACCGACGGGCAGCCCGCCGGTGCCGATCACCTGCACGGCACCTTCGGGCGAGACCAGCAGCGGCGATGGATGCCCGGCCTGGGTCAGCACGACCTCGCCCGTGGCGTGGTCGACGACCCCGTAGACCATGGTGAAATAGGTGCTGTCGTCGTCGGTCGTCTGGAATCGCCGGTTGAGTTCGGCCAGCAGCCTGCAGGGATCGTCCCAGAGCGCCCGACCGGCGGCCGCCGCATCGCCGCCGAGATCGAGGCTGTCCGCCGCCAGGAGGCGCTGCAATGTGACGGAGAGCAGGGCGGCCGGCACGCCGTGGCCGCTGACGTCGATCTGGAAGAAGGCGGTCCGCCCGGCGACCCGCGGCAGGACATTGTGGGTGTCGCCACCGACGTGGCTCGAAGGCACGAACAGCCAGTCGAAGCGCAGTCCCCCCAGGTCGCGCGGTGGTGGCAGCAGCCGCCGCTGGGCCAGGGCCGCGGCTTCGAGGTCGCGCTCGATCAGCCTATAGGCTTGGCGCAGGCGTTCATTGGCGGCGATGAGCTTGCGGTTGCGACGCTCCAGCTGCCGCTCGAGGCGGAGCACACGCTCGCCGGCCTCGAGCCTGACGTGCAGCTCGTGGACATCGGGCGGCTTGTTCAAGAAGTCGTCGGCCCCGGCCTCCATCCCCTCGATCAGCGCCTCGCTGTCCTGTCGGCCGGTGAGCAGGATGATGTAGGTGTAGCGCCCGCCGCGCCGTGCCCTGACCCGACGGCAGAACTCGGCGCCGTCGACATGCGGCATCATGAAGTCGGTGATCACGAGATTGATCGGCTCACGCTCGAGCAGGGCCAGCGCCGCCCGGCCGTCGGCAACCACGGTCACCCGATAGCCGAGTCCTTCCAGCACCACTTGCATGAACTGCTGCATCATCGGATCGTCCTCGGCGACGAGGACGTGCGTCGCTGCAGGATCGTCGGGTGCCACCAACGCCAAGCCGGCGTCGTCGTCGCTATCGCTCTGCTGGAGGTCGATCATGACTTCGCTCGGTTTGCAGCGGCTCGCCGCGGCCGGTGTCCGCGAGAGGTTGTCGCCCGGGAATTGGCGGGGGCTCGGGGCACCGTTCGCGCCCAGCTGTTGCGTGTAACCGCCAGTTTCGCATTGCGGCCGAACGCTCGCGCTCCCACACTCTCAAGCAAAGAGGGGGCGCTGGCAATGGGGCTTGCTCCCGGCTTCGTCCAGGGACGACCATGCGGCGCCGACGGCAGATCGCTCGCGCCACTGGCGACCCGCCGACGACCGGCGTGGCGCGCCCTCACGCGGCCGATCTGCATCTGATAGCCGATCCTTGGAGGCTGGCCCTTGGCGGCGCCACTACCTGAGAACGAAGCAGCGCGGCTGGCGACACTCGCGCTGTTCCAGCTCGGCGGCGATCGTATCGTCGGGCTCGACCGCGTTGCCGATTTCGCGGCCGATGTGTTCGACGTGCCCATCGCTCTGGTGTCGATCGTCACGGCGACCGAGCAACGGTTTCAGGGCGCTTGCGGGCTCGACGTGCCCGGCACCTCGCGCGACTTCGCGTTCTGCGCGTATACGATCCTCGGCGAGGATCTGTTGATCGTGCCCGATGCGACGCGCGACCCGCGCTTTTCGGACAATCCCCTCGTCACCGGTCCACCCGGCATCCGCTTCTATGCCGGCGTGCCGCTCTTCCTCGAGGGCGGCGAGGGCGCGGTCGGCAGCCTCTGTCTGATCGATGTCGTGCCGCGCGCGCTCGACGCCGCCGAGTGCCGGCGGCTGAAGGCGCTGGCCGCGATCGTCGTCGATCTGCTCGAGCTCCGGCGAGGTAGCCTCATTGCGCAGGCGAGCGAGCGCCGCGCGACCGAGGCCGAGCGCCGTGCCGAGCATCATGCGAGCCTGCTGCGGACGACCATGGAAAGCATCGAGCACGGCCTCGCGGCTTTCGATGCGGACGAGCGCCTGCTCGTCTGGAACGAGCGGTTCTGTCGGCTCCTCGCTTTGCCCGAGCCCCTTTGCCGGCCGGGCGTCCCATTCAGCGCTTTCAGCCTGCTCGCGACAGCGACTGCACAGCCGGCCGACTCCGATCACCGCTTCGATACGACCCTAACCGACGGCCGCTGCCTCGAGATCGCGCGCAACCCGATGCCGGACGGCGGCTTCGTCATCGTCTGTGCCGACGTCACACACCGCCGGCAACTCGACCGGCTCAAGGACCAATTCGTCTCGACGGTCAGCCACGAGCTGCGCACACCGCTGACGGCGATCACCGGCAGTCTCAAGCTTCTCTCGAGCGCGGCGGCCGGACCGCTGCCGGCACGAGCCACCCGGCTGCTCGAGATCGCGAGCAAGAACAGCGAACGGCTGGCGGCTCTGATCGAGCAGCTGCTCGCGATCGGCGGCACCGATTGGGTCCTGTCGACGCGCGACGCGGCGCGGATCGAGGTCGGTGACCTGCTGCGCGAAGCGTTGACGGCGATAGGGCCGACCGCAGCGCTCTCGGGTATCCCCGTGACGCTGGTGGAGCCGGTGCCGGAGGTGGCCGTGAAGGGCGACCAGAGCCAGCTCCTGCGGGCGCTCGGCAACCTCCTGTCGAACGCGGTCAAATTCTCGAGCCCGGGCCAGGCGGTCCGGGTCAGCGCTGGTGCCACGCCGGCGGGCACGATCCGGATCGCGGTCAGTGACCAGGGCAGCGGGATTCCCGAAGCGTTCCGAGCCCGAATCTTCGAGCGCTTCGCCCAGGCCGATGGCTCCGACCAGCGGCAG
>JAABSG010000106.1 GCA_011390475.1 Geminicoccaceae bacterium
CGGAGCAGGCGCTGCGGCCCGTAGAGATCCTGCAGCACCGCCTCGATCAGCCGGGCCCGCTGGATCAGTCCGGCCTCGAGCTCACTCCAGGCAGCCGCATCGAGAATGACGGGTAGGAGATCGAGCCGCCAGGCCGCCTGGCGATCGTCCGGATCGGCATGGACGTTGAAGGCGATGCCGCTCTCGAGCAGCTTCTGCTCGGTGGTGCGACCGATCAACTCGCGGCCCTGCGGGCCGACTTCCTCCAGCTTGGCGAGAAACGGCAACCAGGCCGAACGCGGCGCTCCGTCCGGGCCGAGCAACTCGTCGAACCCACCTTCGGGCGGTCGGTAACCCTCGAGCAGCCGCTCGCCGGGCTCCAGCGGAGCGGACAAGGTGAGGCTCAAGACAAGCGCCTCCGCTCAACCGCGTGCATGGCGCAAATCAAGAGTATGCGGCTGATGGGGCGAAGGGCGTGCACGTTTGGGTTGTAGCATGCCCGCGGTATGGCCCATGGCCTCGAAACGGGCAAGCCGCCGCGGCTCGGCCGCGAGATCATTGACCGGGGCCGCGTCGAACACGCCACCATCCGGCTTGCCGACATGATAGCGACAGCCGCCGAGCGAGCGGCCGAGCGCGGTATCCAACAGATCGAAGGTGAGCGGCGTGACCACCCCGACCGTCGGGTGCAACAGCCGTGGCAACGAGCGGGCGCGAAAGCGGACTCCGGCGACCTTGGCGCCATCCGGGGTCGGGGCCAGTGGCAAGGCCCAGCCATTGCAGGTGACGACCTGCCGGTCGTGCAGGTCACCCAGCACCCGCACCTCGAGCCGATCGAGCGAATCGTCGATCAGCCTGATCCCACCCGCCTCGCTCGCCAAGAGCCGCACCGGCTCGAGCGCGGCGCGCAGCTCGATGCGCACGCCCATCACCTCGACCGACCCCAATAGCGGCAGGCGAAAACCGCGCGCGGCCTCGAACCAACTGGCCTCGAAGGCAATCCCGAAAGCGGCCAGCTCCGCCAACACCGCCTCGAGATCACGGTCGAGCCAATAAGGCAGCATGAACCGGTCGTGCAGGGCGGCGCCGTGATCCTCGAGCGCCGCGCGGCACGGCTCTTGGGCGAATCGCGAGACCAGTGCGCGGACCAGCAGTTGCTCCAGTGCCGCCATCCGTGCCTGCGGTGCTGCCCCGAACGCCCGAACGGCCAGCCGATCCGACGCTGCATCGAACGCCAGCTCGGCGCCCGCCGGATCACCCCGGGCATCGGTCAGAAGATCGCCGAAGCCGGCCCCCGTCTCCAGCGCCAAGGCCACATCGGCCAACCGTTCGGCGCCCAGCTCGTCCAGCCGCGGGGCCGGGCCCTCCGCGCCGATCCGCCCGCCCGAGAAGAAGTACGACAAGGCCGGGTGACGTTGCCAGTAGCGGACGAGCGAGGCCAAGAGATCGGGCCGTGCGGCGAACGGGGCCTCGACCACCACCGGCCATGGCGCCGTCGTCGCCGGCAGTCCGTCCAGGCGATAGACGATCGCGTCTCGCTCGGCATACCGACCCTCGAGCGCCACCAGCGTCCTGTCCCAATCCGTCGCCATGACGGGCGCCTCGCCCCGTCCGAGGGCGAGGTCGAGCCCGGCGGCGGCGACCCTGGCATCCACCGCCCGCCCGAGCGCCTCGACCGCCGCCCACTGCTCCGGCACGAACGGCCTGAGCGGCCGTGGCCGTTCCAGGAGTCGCGTCACCGTCATCTCGTGCTCGAAGCCGGCGCTCGGTAGCTCGGCCGTCCCGGTAATGGGGGCCGCATGATCCGGCCTGGGCGATGCGGCGAGCGGAATATGCCCCTCGCCGACGAGGAGCCCGGAGGTCGGATCGAGGCCGATCCACCCGGCCCCCGGCAGGAAGACCTCGGCCCAGGCATGCAGGTCGGGAATGTCTTCCGCTGGCCCGTCCGAGCCGTCCGGGTCGCCCGCGAGCTGAATCAGGTAGCCAGAGACGAAGCGGGCGGCGATGCCGAGCTGGCGGCAGAGCTGGACCAGGAGCCAGCCCGTATCCCGGCACGAGCCACGGCCGAGCACGAGCGTCTCCTCGACCGTCTGCACGCCGGGCTCGAGTCGCACCAGGTAGGCGATCTGCTCGGCGAGGCGCCGGTTGAGCTCGACCAGAAAGGTAACGGTGTAGGCGGGCGCGCGCGGGATCGTATCGAGCAGCGCCTGCAAAGCGGGACCGGCAGGCTCGGTCTCGAGATAAGGCTTGAGATCGACCTCGATATCGGGCGCATACGAAAAGGGCCAGGTGCTGGCTTCGGGTTCGACATAAAAGCCGAAGGGATCGACCACCGCCATCTCGGCCAAGAGATCGACCGTCACGTCCAGGCGCTCGGCGGGCTCGAGGAAGAAGACCCGGGCCTGCCAGTTGCCGAACGGGTCCTGCTGCCAATGCAGCTGATGCGCCGCTGGCCCCACCTCGAGGCCGTAGCCGAGAATGCGGGTGCGGGTATGCGGCGCCGGCCGCAGCCGGACGAGGTGCGGCCCCAGGACCGCGGGTGCGGCGAAGCGGTAGCTGGTGCGGTGCCAAAGGGCGACTTGGATCGGCATGGCTCTCCAGACTGATCGCGTGCGCGATCATGGCCCCGGCCGGCCACTGGCGGCAAGCGATGATCTAAGCTACCCCGCCGTTCAGTGGCCGACTCACAACGGCCCCGATACCGGACCAGAGGGAGCGCGCCCATGCAGATCACCGATGTCGAAGCCTTCTATCTCCGGCTGCCGGAGATCCAGGCACGCACCGACAGCTCCCAGGACGCGCTGATCGTCAAGGTCTCGACCGATGCCGGCATCACCGGCTGGGGCGAGGTCGACGGCTGCCCCGCGGTCGCCAAGGCCATCATCGAAGCGCCTTATTCCCACACCATGGTCACCGGGCTGAAATCCCTCCTCTTGGGCAAGAACCCGCTCGAGACCGCCCGGCTCTGGGACGAGATGTACAAGGCCACGCTCTACTACGGCCGCGGCGGGGCGGTGATCCAGGCGATGGCCGGCATCGACTTGGCGCTCTGGGACATCAAGGGCAAGGCCTTGGGCAAGCCGGTGGTCGAGCTCTTGGGCGGGGCGCTGCGCCGATCGATGCGGGTCTATTCGTCCAACATGTTCCAGTTCACGGTCGAGGCCACGGTCGAGCGCGCCAGGCGGGCGATCGACACCGGCCACACCGGCGTCAAATTCGGCTGGGAGCCCTTCGGCCAGAGTGAGCAGGCCGATCTCGCCTATGTCGAAGCGGTCCGCCGCGCGATCGGCGACGACAACGACTTCATGCTGGACGTCGGTCTCGTCTGGGACGCCAAGACCACCATCCGCCGCGCCCGGCTGTTCGAGCCCTACCGCCTCTTCTGGATCGAGGAGCCGCTGCACCCCGACGACTATGCCGGCTACGGCAAGGTCTCGGCCGCGTGCACCCAGCACATCGCGGCCGGCGAGGAAGAGTGCAGCGTCACCGGCTTCGCCCGGCTGATCGACGAAGGCGGCATCGACATCGTCCAGATCGACGTCACCCGAACCGGCCTAACCCAGGCCATGCGTATCGCCGACTACGCGAGATCCCGCGGCCGCAAGGTCTGCAACCACAACTTCACGACCGATATCAACACCGCGGCCTCGCTGCATTTCCTCTGCGCCGTCGAGAACGCGCTGGTCATGGAATACTGCGTCGAACCCAGCGAAATCAGCCAGAACCTGGCCCTGAACCCGGTGCGCATCGAGGACGGCTTCGCCCACCTGCCGAGTGACCCCGGCCTCGGCGTCGAGCCCGATCCGAGGGTGATCGAGAAATACCTGGTCACCGGCTGAAACGCCGCATTCCCGGCGCCCGGCGTCGCCTTCGACCCCTGGCCGCGGGCCCGCGACGAGCGTAGCCTCGCGTTCGGCCAGAAGAGGAGACATGCGATGAAAACGACGGCCCGGGTGGTGGTGATCGGTGGCGGTGTGGTCGGCGCTTCGGTGCTCTACCACCTCGCCAAGGCCGGCTGGTCGGACGTGCTGCTCATCGAGCGCGACCAGCTCACCTCGGGCTCGACCTGGCACGCCGCGGGCGGCATGCACACGCTCAACTCGGACCCGAACGTCGCCAAGCTGCAAGCCTATACGATCGAGCTCTACGAGGAGATCGAGGCGCTCTCCGGCCAGAGCTGCGGCGTCCACCTAACCGGTGGCGTCATGCTTGCGGGTACCCGCGAACGCCTCGATCTGCTGAAGGCGATGCACGCCAAGGGCCGCTATCTCGGCATGCAGACCGAGCTGATCTCGGCACGAGAGGCGGCGGCGCTGATGCCGCTCTTGGACCCGAAACACTTCACCGGCGCCCTCTTCGATCCCATCGAGGGCCATGTCGACCCCTACGGCGTCACCCACGCCTACGTGAAGGCCGCCCGGTTGAAGGGGGCCGAGGTGGTGCTGAAGAACCGCGTCCTCGAACTCCACCAGCGCCCCGATGCGACCTGGGACGTCGTCACCGAGCAGGGCACCGTCCACACCGAACACGTGGTCAATGCCGGCGGCCTCTGGGCGCGCGAGGTCGGCCGCATGGTCGGCCTCGAGCTGCCGGTGCTGGCCATGGAGCACCAATACCTCATCACCGAGGACATGCCCGAGGTGCTGGCCTCGCCGACCGAGCTGCTCCACGCCATCGACTTCGAGGCCGAAATCTATCTGCGCCAGGAACGCGGCGGCATGCTGCTCGGCACCTACGAACGCCAGGGCGTGCCCTGGTCGGAGAAGACCACGCCCTGGGACTTCTCCACCCAACTCCTGCCCGAGGACCTGGAGCGCATCGCCCCGTCGCTCGAGGTCGGCTTCGAGCACTTTCCGGCCATCGGCAGAGCGGGCATCAAGCGGGTCATCAACGGCCCCTTCACCTTCGCGCCCGACGGCAACCCGCTGGTCGGCCCCGTCCGCAACCTGCCGAACTACTGGTGCGCCTGTGCCGTCATGGCCGGTTTCAGCCAGGGCGGCGGCGTCGGTCTGGCACTGGCCAACTGGATCACCGAGGGTGATCCCGGCTTCGACGTCTGGGCCATGGACGTCGCCCGCTACGGTCCCTTCGCCACCCCGGGCTACACCAACGCCAAGGTCCGCGAGAATTACAGCCGGCGCTTTCGGATCACCTTCCCGAACGAGGAACTCCCCGCCGCCCGGCCGCTGAAAACCACCCCGATCTACGACCGGCTTCTGGCGGAAAACGCCGTCATGGGCGTGAGCTACGGCCAGGAGCACGCCCTCTGGTTCGCCCCTGCGGGCACCGAGCCCACCGAGGCCGTCACCTTCGGCCGCTCGAATGCGCACAGCCATGTCGCCGAAGAGTGCAGAGCGGTTCGCGAAAAGGCCGGCCTCATCGAAATCTCCAACTTCGCCAAATACACCATCGAAGGCCCAGCGGCCGAAGCCTGGCTCTGCCGCATCCTCGCCGGCAAAATCCCCGCGATCGGCCGCATCGGTCTGACCCCGATGCTCAACGACCGGGGCAAGCTCGTCGGCGACTTCACCCTGGCGAGATTGGCCCAGAACCGTTTTCTTCTCACCGGCTCCGGCATCGCCGAAACCTACCATCTGCGCTGGTTCGAACAGCACCTGCCCAAATCGGGCGTCACCCTGAAGAGTGCCACCAATACCCTGCAGGGCCTCTCCATCGCCGGCCCGATGAGCCGCAGGATCCTCGAAGACCTGAGCGGCGAGGACCTGACCACCGAAGCCTTCCCGTTCCTGTCGATCAAGCCGCTCGAGCTCGACCTTGTCCCCACCATCACCGGCCGCATCAGCTATACCGGCGACCTCGGCTACGAAATCTGGACCGAGGCCCCCTATCTCGGTCGCCTCTATCGATCGTTGCGCCGGGCTGGCGACCCCCACGGCCTGAAGCTCTTCGGTGCGCGCGCCCTCAACAGCCTCCGGCTGGAAAAGAGCTTCGGCAGCTGGGCCCGCGAATACCGGCCCCTCTACGGTCCCCGGGCCGCCCGGCTCGAGCGCTTCGTCGACTACCGCCGAGGCGGCTTCATCGGCGATGCCGCCGCCGCGGCCGAAACCCCAACCCACCACCTGACGACCTTCACCATCCACGACACCGACATCGACGTCATGGGCGACGAGCCCATCTGGCAGAACGACGCCGTCATCGGCTGGGTAACCTCCGGCGGCTACGCCCACCACAGCCGGACATCAGTGGCCCTCGGCTACACCCGAGCCGATCACGACCCCACCCGAAACGTCACCATCGAAATCCTGGGCCTCCACCGCCCGGCCACCATCGCCCATGAACCGCTCTTCGATCCCGCCGGTCAGCGACTGCGTGGGTGAGAAATAGCGGGAAAAAGTGAAAAAAGGGTGAAGGGAAGACCAGGGAGGATGATCCTCCCTGGTCCCACCGGACTTTCGCGGGCTTGCTTGTTCGGCGGCAGGTGTCGATGCCTCTCGTGGCTCGGCAGGGGGTCAGACCCCTCCGAGAAATCAAGTCATGTCAGGGAGTTGCCGCCATCGGAAAACCGCAAGGGGGAACACTTTCCCAGCCACTCGCGGAGAATCCGCTGGGCCTGCCCTCCACCGTCACCAACGCCGTCGCAAAAGACCGGTGGGGCCCGCTGGGAGGCGCTGCCTTTCTGCCCTTGTTGCCGCTAGAGCGACCGGCGCTGCTCGATGGCGATCTCTGGCGGCAGGTCGAGTCCGAAGAGGACGGCGTAGCCGGCGGAGGTGCCCGCGGCGACGCCGTTGACTTCCTGGACCAACCGTTCGCGCAAGCGGACCGGGCCGGTTGCCACGTCGCCGGGCACGGTAGCGGTGAAGTTGGTCTTGTCGAGCACCTCGCCTGCCGGATCAGTGATGACGACGAAGTAGGGGATGGTGGTGCCGGGGGCGGCCTCGACCACGAGATCGACGCTCATGTCGAGGCTGAGCTGGTTGCCGCCGTGGGTGCAGAGCCCGTCGATGTTCTCGAGGGTGACGCTGATTTCGCGGCCGGCCGCGTCCTCGCCGTACATCCGGTCGAGCCCGTGGATGATGGCGCTGTCCGGGCAAACGGCCGTCACCCGGTCGCTGCCGCTGCAACCGGCAACGACGACGAGGGCGAGGCAGGTGACGAGAGGCAGGAGCGGCCGCATCGGCGCTGTCCTTTGCTCGGGGAATCGGGTGCTCTGGGGATCGGTCAAACGGATTTGTGCGTCCCGTCGCAGAGGGGCTGGTTGCCGGTCCGCTTGCAGCCGCAGAAGAAGACGGCGCCGTCCTTCTCGGGCGCGAACTTCACCGGGCTGAAGGGCGAGCCCTTGTGGCTGCCGTCGCAGAAGGGCTGGTTGCCGCTTCGGCCGCAGGCGCACCAGAAATAGGTTTTGCCGGACGTGACCTCGACCTTGAACGGCGCCTTCTGCGGCATGGCTGGCTCGGTCATCGATACTCCTCGAACACTGGTCGAACAACTGGTCCCCCGTCACCACGGCGTAGCAAGGGGGCGGCCAACCGGCAACCGATAAGACCAATCGTCCACAAGCAGCGCCACTCGTGGTGGAAATCCCTTTGCCGGGAGCGCCAACGCCCTTACGATAGCTCGGTCGGGTGAACAAATGTACAAAGACACGCAGAGCAATTCCACACAACCAACCGGCCGGGCCTGGCGAAGCCCGCGAGCCGGACCGCCCACGCGTCTCGCGGCCCTCGATCTCGGCACCAATAATTGCCGGCTCTTGGTCGCCGAGCCCGTCCATGACGGCTTCGAAGTGGTCGACAGCTTTTCGCGGATCACCCGGCTCGGCGAAGGTCTGGCGGCTACCGGCCGGCTCGGCGAAGCGGCCATTCGCCGGACGATCGCAGCACTCGCGGTCTGTCAGCGGGTGATCGGCCGCAACCAGGTGGCCGAGCTGCGCTGCGTGGCGACGGAGGCCTGCCGGCGGGCGGTCAATGGGGCTGCCTTCATCGAGCGGGTCGAGCAAGAGACCGGCATCCGCCTCGAGATCGTGACGCAGGACGAGGAGGCGAGGCTGGCCCTATTGGGCTGCCTGCCCTTGATCGATGCGGCGGCCGAACAGCTCTTGATGGTCGACATCGGCGGCGGCAGCACCGAAATCGTCTGGTTCGACCGGTCGGTCCGGGGCGGGCAGGGGGTCACTATCTCGCTGCCGATGGGCGTCGTCACCCTGGCCGAAAGCTTCGCCGCCGATCTGCACAACGGCCAGTACGACGAGATGCGCGCCTCGGTGCGCGAGGCGCTGGAGGCGGCGCCGCTCGGTGGCTTCGTGCCGCGCGGCCTCGACGAGCCCGCGCTGCAGATGCTCGGCACATCGGGCACCGTCACGACCCTCGCCGCCGTCCATCTCGGTCTCAGACGCTACGATCGCCGGCGGGTCGACGGCATCATCCTTTCTTACGAGGCCATCGCCGAGGTGGCCGAGCGCTTGAAGCGGCTCGACAATCGCGGCCGAGCCGCCCATCCCTGCATCGGCCAGGGTCGGGCCGATCTCGTCGTTGCCGGTTGCGCGATCCTCGAGGCGATCCACGAAAGCTGGCCCGTGAGCCGCATGCGGGTCGCCGATCGCGGTGTGCGCGAAGGCATCCTCAACGGCCTGATGGGCCTCGATCTCCGCGCCCTGATGCGTCCCTGCCGGGCGCCTGTCTGAGATGCAGCGGACCGAGAAGACCAAGCTCAAGCGGTCGAAGAACCGCAAGTCGAGCTCGACCCGCTGGCTGCAGCGCCAGCTCAACGACCCCTTCGTGCAGGAGGCCAGGCGCGCCGGCTACCGCGCCCGCTCGGTCTTCAAGCTGGAGGAGATCGACGCCCGCTTCGCGCTGATCAGGAAGGGCGAACCCGTGGTCGATCTGGGTGCGGCTCCCGGCAGTTGGAGCCAATACGCGGCGAACAAGGGGGCGCGGGTATTGGCCCTGGATATCCTGCCGATGGACCCGATCGCTGGCGTCGAGATCCTGGAAGGCGACTTCCTCGAGCCCGCGACCCAGGAAGCACTCCTGGCCCGGCTCGGCGGCAAGGTTTCGACCGTGCTTTCCGACATTGCCCCCGACGCCACGGGCCGGCGGCTGGTCGACCGACTGCGGGCGGAGGCCGTGGGCGAGGCCGTGGTCGGCTTCGCCTGTGCCGTCCTGGACGATGGCGGCCAGCTCCTGATCAAGCTGGTCAAGGGTGCGGAAACCGCGGTCATGGACATGGCGCGGCCGCATTTCTCCAAGCTCCGCCTGGTTCGCCCGAAGGCGACGCGCAGCGACTCCTCCGAGACCTACCTGCTCGCCAGCGGCTTTCGCGCGGGCGGCGCCACGGTGACAGAAGGCCCCGACTGAGCTATCTTCGCGACGTGGCCACGCGCTTGTCCGAACCTGAAGATCGTCGCACGTTCGGCCGGCGCGGTGATGTATCCCGATCTGGTCGTTCGCTGCGCCCCGTTGCCTGTCGGGGCGACGCGCTGCGAGACGCCCGTCGTCATCGTCGAGGTGCTGTCCACCTCGAGTGCCCAGCGCAACCTGACCCGCAAGAAATACGCCTACCACTCCATCCCGACCGTGGCCGCCATCGTCTACGTGTCGCAGCGCGAGCCCTGGGTCGACATCGTTCGCCTCACCGAGCACGGCTGGGCTTACGGCTATGTCGAGGGCATGGGCGCCGTCCTCGAGCTGCCCGAGATCGGTGTGGCCGTGCCGCTCGCCCTGATCTACGAGGACGTGGCCTTCGAGCCGGCGCCCGCCGAGGAGTGACGGTTCCTCAATCCAACCGGCCCTGATGGCGCAAGGCTCGGGCGAGCGGCTCGGCCAGGGGCGTCTCGCCCGCGACCAGCGCCCAGACATAGGCGTGGGTCAAGAAGAACCCGGCCTCGTCGGTCCGACCGGCATGGTCGGCGCGATCGGCGGCCAGCCGATAGGCCAGGGCCAGGTCCCGGGCGTCGCCGCAGCTGGCAGCTCGTTGCAACCGGTTGTCGAGGGCCGTTGGGTCGATTGACGCCTCAATCGCCATGGAGGCCCGTCTCGCGATAGCGCTTTGTGATCCAGCCGTGAAAGGCCGCAGTGGCCGCGTCCATCACCGGCGAGAAAACGCCGCCGTCGAAAGCATCGGCATGGCGCCCCTGCTGCATCCCCTCGACGACGCCGATATCCTCCTCGAAGACCTCCCGCCAGAGGGCCGCAAGCCGCTGCCGCAAACCCGCATGCTGCGGCTGGAGTGCTGCTGGGTCCGCGAACCAGATCGCGACGTGCTCGCGCGTGCGGTCCGCAGCCAGGGGCTCTAGCCGGAGCGCGAAGGTGTGGTCCTTGTGCACGCCGAGCAGCAGGTTGGGGTAGAGCGCCACGTACTCCGCCCCCTCGGTCCACGTCTCGGGCAGGCCCGTGAAGGCCGGCAGCCGGCCGCCGTCAGCCGCCAGGAGCGGGCGGTAGGCGAGGGTGCCCTGGCCGGCGAAACCGGCCTCGATGATGGTGTAGTGGTCCTCGAGCCTGGAATAGCTGTTCAGCCCCGGATGCACCCAGGGAAGGTGGTAGCTTTCGCAATAGTTCTCGACTGCCAGCTTCCAGTTGGTCCCGACCTCGAGCGCGAAGCTGCAATCGGTGCCACCGGCATGGAGCGGGCGGTCGGCGAAGTCCGCCCAGCGCCGGGCCAAGGGGGCGACATGCTCGGCGAAGGACGGGGCCGCACCAGAGAGATCGACGAAGACACAGCCCAGCCACTCGGCCGTGCGGACCGGCACGAGGCCGAGAACGGCGCGATCGATGGCCGGATCGATATTGAGGCCCGGTCCGCCCACATGCGGGGTCACCTTGAGCGCGCCCTCCAGCGCATAGCACCAGGAGTGGTAGGGACAGCGGATGACGCCCGCGAGCCGCTCGGGTGCGCTCACGAGCTGCATGCCGCGATGCCGGCAGACATTCCAGAAGACGCGGAGCGTGCCCGCGTGATCGCGGACCAACAGCAGCGGCTTGCCGCCGAGGCTCACCGGGTGGACGTGGCCGGGCTCAGGCACCTCATGGGCGAAACCCAGGCAGACCCAGCTCTTCCCCCAGAGCCGGTCGAGCTCAGCGCGAAAGAAAGCCGGGTCGGTATAGGCCCGGTTGCCGAGCGGCGTTACCGGCGCCGTCTCACGTCCGACCTCGAGTGCCACTGCCATCGCCCGACGCTCCCCACATTGTGGAGTGCAAGCCTAGCGATGATCGCCGATCGGCACTTTTCCCGGTGCGTCATCGGCACCGGATCAGGCGGCGCGGCTGGAGAGGAAGCCGCCGATACGGTCCATGGCCTCTTCGATGGCGCCGATCGAGGCTGCATAGGAGAAGCGAACATAGCCCTCGCCGTGCACCCCGAAGCTGGTCCCGCTGATCACCGCGACCCCGGCCTCGGTCAAGAGGGCGTCCTGCATGGCGCGGGAGCTGAGCCCGGTGCCCTCGATGTTGGGAAAGGCGTAGAAGGCGCCGCCGGGCTGGGCGCAACGAAAGCCCGGGAGCGCGTTCAGCCGGTCGATGATCACCGAGCGCCGTTGGTCGAACGCCCGGACCATCTCGTCGACGGAATCCTGCGGGCCGTCGAGGGCGGCGATGCCGGCGAATTGGGTCGCGGCGTTCACACAGGAATTGACGTTTATCGCGAGCCGGGTGGCGAGTTCGGCCAGGCTCGCCGGCCAGACGCCCCAGCCGAGCCGCCAGCCGGTCATCGCATAGGTCTTCGACCAGCCATCCAGGAGGATCAGCCGATCCTGGATCTCGGGATAGGCGGTGAGCGACGCGTGCGGCACGCCGTCGTAGCACATGCGGGCATAGATCTCGTCCGACATGACGGCGACCTCGGGGTGGTCGGCGAGCCCGGCCACGAACTTGTCGAGCTCGGCCTTGGGCACGACGCCACCCGTCGGATTGGCCGGGCTGTTGACGATGATCAGCCGGGTCCTGGGCGTAATTTGCGCCAGCACCTCCTCGGCCGAGAAGGCGAAGCCCTTGTCCTCGTAGAGGGCCATCGGCACGGCCTCGGCACCGGTGAATTCGATCATCGAGCGATAGATCGGAAAGCCCGGGTCCGGGTACATGATCTCGGCTCCGGGTTCGCCGAACATCAGGATCGCGAAGGCCATGGTGACCTTGCCGCCCGGCACGATCACGACGTGATCGGGGTCGACCGCGATGTTGCGGCGGAGCTGCATGTCCCGGGCGACCGCCTCGCGCAACGGCAGAATGCCGTTGGCCGGGGTATAGCCGTGGTGGCCGTCCCTGAGCGCCTTGACCCCGGCCTCGACGATGTGCGCCGGGGTCGGGAAGTCGGGCTGGCCGATGCCGAGATTGATGATGTCGCGCCCGGCAGCCTTGAGTGCCGTCGCCCGCGCCAAAACCTCGAAGGCACTTTCCGTGCCCAAGCGCCCCATGCCGCTCGCGAGCCGCATTTCTTCACCTCCCCGAAATTCGATGAAGCCGCCCTATAGCAGCCCACGCGCCAGGAAGCGAGATCGGGCGGAATGCGGTGCACACCAAGGGCGATGAATTCAAAAAAAGACCTGTGAGGCGAACCGCCCCACAGGTTCCAAGTCATAGCCCTCAGCGCCTCTTTCAAAGCATGACCGGCGGCCGAGTTATGTGCGAAAAGTCACATAAGGTCGCGTGAGTGCACGAATTCGTGTCCGTCACGCCGCGCTGGCCCCAGGGTGAACGAGGCGGAGCGACCCCAACTTGCTGACTTCCAGGAGTTCGGTCACCTGAGTGCCGTCATCGGCCGTGGGCAAAAGCAATTGCTGGTAGAGAACCGGGCGGCCCTTCACCTTGAGTTCGATGAGCTGCAGGTTCGGCACGCCGGTAACGAAGGTGCCGTCGAGATCGAGACGGAGCGATTCGTCGAGGGTCATCGAGGGGGCGTGCACCTGCGTCGCCCCGAGAAACGGGACGAGCCGACCTGCATAGGCGCCCGGCTTCAGCCAGAGCGCATCAGGCACGAGCAGGCGAAAGATCGGCGTGTCGATGCTGCAGCGGGGCGGCAGAAACGCGCCGTCCCGCCGCTCGGACCAGAACCGATAGGCAACGATCAGAGCCGGGTCGGCGATGGTCAGCGCCGGTATCGGCAAGGAGCGCTTGTGCACCCACTGCATCATGTCATTCCCTCTACTTGAGGCGTTCAATCGCCTTGCTGCGAGGGACTTCCTGTCCCCCTCGGCCCGCAGCAGGCATGCGCAGGAGCCTTTTACGCCTTCGACGGTGAAGACCGCGTAAAGGCCACGCGGCAAATCTCACCCGCCATATATACCCCGGTGCCGCAGCAGGTGATCCGCCAGGACGATGGCGAGCATCGCCTCGCCGACCGGCACCGCGCGGATGCCGACACACGGGTCGTGCCGGCCCTTGGTCATGACCTCCGTCTCCGTGCCGCTTCGGTCGATGCTCCGCCTCGGCGTCAAAATCGAGGAGGTGGGCTTGACCGCGAAGCGCACGACGATGTCCTGGCCGGTCGAGATGCCGCCGAGGATGCCGCCTGCCTGGTTGGAGAGAAAGACCGGCTGGCCGTCGGGGCCCATGCGGATCTCGTCGGCATTGGCCTCGCCGGACAGGCTTGCTGCCGCGATGCCGGCGCCGATCTCCACCCCCTTGACCGCGTTGATGCTCATCATCGCCTTGGCGAGATCGGCATCGAGCTTGTCGTAGACGGGCTCGCCGAGGCCCGCCGGCACGCCCGTGGCGACGACCTCGATCACGGCACCTATGGACGAGCCGGCCTTGCGTACGGCCGCGAGCTGGCCCTCCCAGCGCTCGGCAGCCACCGGGTCCGGGCACCAGAACGGGTTCTGCTCGATGAACGCGGGATCGAAGCGGTCGCGATCGATGGCGTCCGCCCCCATCTGCACCAAGCAGCCCTTGATCCCGATCCCGGGTCCCAGAATCTTTCGCGCGATCGCACCGGCTGCGACCCGCATCGCGGTCTCGCGCGCCGAGCTTCGTCC
>JAABSG010000107.1 GCA_011390475.1 Geminicoccaceae bacterium
ATCCGTCCAGAGCCCCGGACAACGCACCACCTCGCGCAGGCTCGCGGCCGGTCCGGCCAATCCCGCCAGATCCGCGATGATGGCGTCGAGATCGGCATCTGGCAAAGGGCGGAGATCGAGCCCGAGCACCGCCCGGTCCGGTACCGAATTGAAATTGCTGCCGGCCTGGATGCGTGAGACCGTGACGGTCGGCCGGCCGAGCACGGGGTGCTGTGCGCCGCCGAGATCGTGTGCCGCGAGCTCGACGGCCGCTTCGGCAGCCATGAGCAGCGCGTTGATGCCATGCTCGGGTGCCGAGGCATGCGCCGTGCGGCCCTCGAACGTGATCTCCAGCCAGACCGTCCCCCGGTTGCCGAAGGCCGGCAGGTTGCCGGTGGGCTCCGCCACCACGAGGGCCGAGGCATCGCCGAGACTGCCCGGGATGCCCGCCAGTCGTGCCGCGCCTTCGAGCCCGGTCTCTTCGGCCGCGGTCAGGACGATCTCGACCGGGCCGGCACTGCCCGCGGCTGCATGCCGGCAGGCGGCGACGACGATGGCCGCAACGCCGCTCTTCATGTCGCTGGCGCCGCGGCCATAAACCCGCCCGTCCAGGACCTCGCCGCCGAACGGGTCCCTGGTCCAGGGCGCGTCGCCCAAGGGCACCGTGTCGAGATGTCCGGTGAACGCGATCGCCTGTTGGTCACCGGCGCCGTCGTAGCGGGCCACCAGGTTGGGCCGGCCGGGCGCCAGATCGAAGCGGCGGCAGCTGAAGCCCGCGGCCTCGAGTCGTGCCGCGAGCGGCTCGATGCACCGCGCCTCGTCGCCGGGCGGGTTGATCGTCCGTAGCCGCAACAGCTCTCGGGTGACCTCCAGGGCCTCGCTCACCGCAGTCCCGCCAGCAACTCGTCGACCAGCGTCGGCACGACGCTTCCCGCCGGTCCCACCCGGCACTCGGCGAAGGCCGAACGCACCGCCGAGGGCTCCAGATTGACCTCGATGGTGTGCGCGCGGTCGACGTCGCGGACCACCTCGACGAAGCCCGCCGCCGGATAGACGTGCCCCGAGGTGCCGACGGCAACGAAGAGATCGCAGCTCTGCAGTGCCGCCATGATCCGCTCCATCTCGAGCGGCATCTCGCCGAACCAGACGATGGCCGGGCGCAGGCTGGCCGTGGCACCACAGGCGGGGCAGGGGGTCAGGGTGTCGAGATCACCCAGCCAGAGCCGCTCCTCCAGGCAAGCCGTGCAGCGCATCCGGCGGATCTGCCCGTGCATGTGCAGAACGGCCCGGCTGCCCGCCCGCTCGTGCAGGTCGTCGACGTTCTGGGTCACCACCAGGACACTGCCCGGCCAATCGGCTTCGAGCCGGGCCAGGGCCAGATGCGCGGCATTCGGCCGGATCGCGGGATCGTGCAACTGCCGCCGCCGCTGATTGTAGAAGCGATGCACCATCCCCGGATCACGCGCGAAGGCCTCGGGTGTGGCCACATCCTCCGCCCGCCGTCCCTCCCAAAGCCCGCCGGCACCGCGAAACGTCGCGAGCCCCGATTCCGCCGAGATCCCGGCCCCGGTCAGCATCACGATCGAGCCTGTCGGCGGCAGCAACACGACACAGTCTCCCAGCAGAGCGCACAACCTGTCGAGCACGCCCGGGCCCAAACGGCAAGGGCCGAGGGAAGGGAAGACATTCGGGAAGGCACGCCTTCCCGGACCCATCCGGTCTTTCGGGATGGTGCTTGCTCGTCGCCGGGCGCCGGCTGTCGTGGCTCAGGAACGCGCTGCTCGGCCGGTGCCAACCCCTTGATCGGCATGCGCTTCTCGAAGGGGTCTGAGCGCCTCCCGGTGACCCCTCGCTGCCGATCACCGACTGCATGCTGGCTCAATAGCCTCTGGGCAGGCCGAGCACGGTCTGCGCGATATAGGCGAGCACCATGTTGGTGGAGATGGGCGCCGTCTGAAAGAGGCGGCATTCTCGCCATTTGCGCTCGATATCGTAGTCCTTGGCGAAAGCAAAGCCGCCAAACGTCTGAAAACAGGCCTCGGCCGCCTCCCAGGCGGCTTCCGAAGTCAGGAGCTTGGCACTGTTGGCCTCGGGGCCACACGGCTCGCCCGCGGCGAAGCGGGCGGCGGCGTGACGGGCCATGAGATCGGCCGCGTCGAGCCTGACCCGGGCACGGGCCAAGGGGAACTGGATGCCCTGGTTCTGGCCGATCGGCCGGCCGAAGACGACTCGTTCCTTGGCATAGGCCACCGCCCGGTCGATGAACCAGCGGCCGTCGCCGAGCGCCTCGCCGGACAGCAGGATCCGCTCGGCGTTCATCCCGTCGAGAATATAGCGAAAGCCTTTGCCCGGCTCGCCGATGACGTTCTCGACCGGCACCTTCAGCCCATCGATGAAGACCTCGGTCGTCTGATGGTTGATCATCGTCTCGATCGGCCGGATCTCCAGCCCCTGGCCTCTGGCCTCGCGCAAGTCAACCAGCAGCACGGTCAATCCGTCACTGCGCTTTTTGCAGTCCTCGACCGGCGTGGTGCGCACCAGGAGCAGCATCAGGTCCGAATAGAGGGCCCGGCTCGTCCAGAGCTTCTGCCCGGTCACGACGTAATGGCCGCCGTCGCGGACCGCACGCGTCCGCAGCGACGGGGTGTCGGAGCCGCTGCCAGGCTCGGTGACGCCGAACGCCTGCAGGCGCAACTCGCCCTTGGCGATCGCCGGCAAATAGTGCGCCTGCTGCGCCGGCGAGCCGTGCCGCAAGAGCGTGCCCATCGTGTACATCTGGGCGTGACAGGCAGCGGCACTGCAGCCCGCGGCGTGGATGGTCTCCAGAATGACGGCGGCAGCGCGCAAGGGGAGGCCGGCACCGCCGAATGTCTCGGGGATCAAGGCCGCGAGATAGCCGCTCTCGGTCAGCGCCTGGACGAAGGCTTCGGGATAGGCGGCCTCGGCCTCGAGGTCGCGCCAATAGGCGCCGGGAAAGCCGGCGCAGAGCCGTGCCACCGGCTCGCGGATCTCCGGGTAGTCCAGGGCGGTTTCCATCAGCATCGCGGGGACGGTCCTCGAAAAAGCCGAAAACACGTCGGTTCTGGCGCCGGGTTTGATCCAGCGCAACGTCCGACCGCCACATCATGCTAGTCTCTGGGCAGAACAACTGGGAGACGCAGCATGCCAGCCAAGATGAAAGCGGCACTCTTCATCGAGCCGAACCGGATCGTCCTCGGCGAGAAACCGATGCCCGAGATCGGTCCCAACGACGCGCTGTTGAAGATCACCACGACCACCATTTGCGGCACCGACATTCACATTCTCAAGGGCGAATACCCGGTCGAGAAGAATCTCACCATCGGGCACGAGCCCGTGGGCACGATCGAGAAGCTCGGCCGCAACGTCCATGGCTATCAGGAGGGCCAGCGGGTCATCGCCGGCGCCATCTGCCCCTCGGGCCACAGTTACGCCTGTCTCGACGGGCTGCACAGCCAGGACGGCCCGGGCACGGCGCACGGCCTCAAGCCCATGGGCGGCTGGCGCTTCGGCAATACGATCGATGGTGCCCAGGCCGAATACCTCCTCGTCCCCGACGCCATGGCCAACCTCGCACCCGTGCCCGACGGCCTGACCGACGAGCAGGTGCTGATGTGTCCGGACATCATGTCGACGGGCTTCGCCGGCGCCGAGTCCGCCAACATCAAGATCGGCGACACGGTCGCCGTCTTCGCGCAAGGCCCGATCGGGCTCTGCGCCACGGCGGGTGCTCGGCTGCGTGGCGCCACCACCATCATCGCCGTCGACAGCGTCCCCGAACGCCTCGCCATGGCCAAGCGCCTGGGCGCCGACGAGGTGGTCAACTTCAAGGAAACCGACCCGGTGGAGGCGATCATGGCGCTGACCGGGGGGCGGGGCGTCGACAGCGCCATCGAGGCGCTCGGTCTGCAGTCGACCTTCGAGAACTGCTTGCGCGTCCTCAAGCCCGGCGGCACGCTCTCCAGCCTCGGTGTCTACAGCGACGACCTGAAGATCCCGCTCGCGGCGTTCCATGCCGGGCTCGGTGACAACAAGATCGTCACCTCGCTCTGTCCCGGCGGCAAGGAGCGCATGCGGCGCTTGATGAACGTGATTGCCGGCGGGCGCCTCGACCTCGGCCCCTTGGTCACCCACCACTACAGCCTCGACCAGATCGAGGAGGCCTACGAGCTCTTCGCCAATCAGCGCGACGGGGTCCTGAAGGTGGCCATCGCCGCCTGAGCGTCGAGCGTCCGCAAGGCTCTTGTCGGGCGTGTCGGGGCGGTATGATGGACGCTACCGGCGAGCGGAGTCGACGGTAGCGCCGTCGGCCCCGGCGACCTTGCCGGGGCCTGTCGGCCTCTGGTAGCGTCCGCTGGCCGTGAAGGTCCTCGGCCGGCGCGGTGGGCAACCTCGAGACAACGGAAGACAGCCATGGCCGCGCCAGACCAAGCCGCCTCGACTCCCTCGGCCGACGCGCCGGAGCTCTGCCGGCTGGGCGTGGCCGAGCTCACGCGGCGCTATGCGGACGGCAGCTTGTCGCCGGTCGAGGTTGCCGAGGTGGTCCTCGGCCGAGCGGAAGTCGTGCAAGCCGCGCACAATGCCTTCACGGTGATCGACCACGAGGGCGCCATGGCTCAGGCGAGGGCGGCCGAGACGCGCTGGCGACGCGGTGCCCCGGCCTCGGCGATCGACGGGGTGCCCTCGACCATCAAGGACATCGTCTGGGTCGAAGGCCACACCATCCACTACGGCAGCAACAGCCCGCCCGTGAACCCGCCGCACGACGCGCCGGCCGTGGCCCGGTTGAGGGCGGCGGGTGCGGTCCTGCTCGGGCTCACCACCACGCCCGAATTCGGCTGGAAGGCGGTGACCGACAGCCCGTACTCGGGCATCACGACCAATCCCTGGAACGAGGCGCTCACCCCCGGCGGCTCCAGTGGGGGGGCGGCGGCGGCGGCAGCCGCGGGCGCCGGCGTGCTGCACCTCGGCACGGATGGCGGCGGGTCGATCCGCATCCCGGCATCGTTCACCGGCATTTTCGGGATCAAGCCGAGTTTCGGCCGGGTCGCGGCCTATCCGCCGTCGCCCTTCGGCACGGTGGCGCATGTCGGCCCGATGGCCCGCTCGGTCGCGGATGCGGCGGCCATGCTCGAGGTCATGGCCGGCCGCGACCCTCTGGACTGGACCCAGGCGCCCGGCACCCTGCCCGGACTCGAGCGCCCGGCATTCGCCATGGCCGGGCGGCGGATCGCCTATTGGTCCGAGCCGCCGCGGGGTCTGCTCGACCCCGAGGTCCAGGCCACGGTCGACGAGGCCGTCGCATCGATGCAGGCGGAAGGTGCGATCATCGAGCCGATCACCTTGCCGGACCACGAGCAGCTCTTCGAGATGTTCGCCGCTCACTGGCTCGTGGGTGCCGCAGCCCGCTTGGCGCTGCTGCCGCCCGAGGCCAGAGCGGGGCTCGATCCGGGGTTGGTCGAGGCGGCCACCGCCGGTGCGGCTTTGCCGTTGCTCGACCATGTCCGGGCGACCCATGCTCGGGTCGCGTTCGGCAGGGCCATGGACGCGCTCTTCGACACTTTCGATCTGGTCGTGTCGCCGGCCACTGCGATTGCCGCGTTCGCCGCCGGCCACGAGGTGCCGCCGGGCTCTGGGCTCGGCCGCTGGACCGAATGGGCCGGCTTCAGCTATCCCGTCAACCTCAGTCAGCAGCCGGCTTGCTCGATACCTTGTGGCCTGACCAGCGACGGCCGGCCCGTCGGTCTGCAGATCATCGGCCCACGCGGCGATGACGCCAGGGTGCTCGCGGCCGCGGCGGCCTATGCCGCGCTCGACTGAGCCGGCTGTCCGATAGCTGCCGGACCATCGACCGCCCCGCTCGCCGCCGCCCGAACTCGGTGGGGCGGCGGCGGGCAGCGCTGGCAGGTGCGCCGAGCTCAGCGAAATTGCTGCAGCCGGGTGACCCGGAGCCCGCCGAGGCCGTGCCGGTCGATCGCCCGCTCCCAGGAGGCGAACTCCTCGGCGGTGAGGCCATAGCGCGTGCACGCCTCGTCGAAAGTCATCAGGCCGGCGCGGACCGCCGTCACCACTTCGGCTTTTCGCCGCGCCACCCAGCGCCGGGTATCCGGTGGCGGCAGGGTCTCCATGGTCAAAATGGTGCCGTTCGGCCCGACCACCGACTTCGGCCGTTGCTGCAGGGCTTCCGCCATCGACATTTCCATTTCGCTACCCTCGTCTTCGAGTTTTGTCTTGCCGGCCTAAAATCACGCACTGGCCTTTAATTTGCGTCTAATGAACGTGGTAAATCTTCGTTTCCCATAGCTATTCGCCTTCACCTTCTTCAGCGGCTGATTTGGATGAGTTCTTCGAGCATATTATTGGTTGTCGTGATGACCCGGGAATTGGCGGAATAGGCGCGCTGGGTCACGATCATCTTGGTGAACTCGTCGGCGAGGTCGACATTGGCGGCCTCGAGGGCGGAGGTGGCGAGCAGCCCGGCGCCACCGCGCCCGGCGACCCTGAGGTTGAACTCGCCCGAGCGTTCGGTCTGGGCGAAGACGTTGCCCGAGCGCGGGTCGAGCCCGGCCGGGTTGGCGAAGGTGGCGAGCGGCAACTGGTAGAGCCGGCGCTCCTCGCCATTGGTGAAGGAGGCGATGATATAACCGGTCTCGTCGATCCTGACCCCGTTGAGCTCGCCCACCTCGGCCCCGTTCTGCAAGACGAAGGCGACGTTGGTCGGGCTCGCGAACTGGGTCAGGCCATTGGTCTCGCCGATGGCCCCGAGATCGAACGTGATGGTGCTGTCCTCGGCACCGGTCGCGGCCTCCCAATCGATGGTCACGGGCACCCCTTCGAGCGTGTTGGTCGCGAGGCTGCCGTTGCCGTTGAAGGTGACCTCGCCGCTGGCGAGCGCTACGGCACCGGCCGTGACCACCGTCGGATCGGCGGCATAGACCTCGACCTGCCAGGTATTGGGCGCCGTCTTCAAGAAGCCCATGGTCAGGGTCTGGGGCCGGCCGAGGCTGTCATAGACCTGGATGTTGCGCGAGAAATGCGGCTCGACCGTGGCGTTGGCCATGTCGTCGACGGCATAGGCCCCCACGTGCTCGGCACGGTCGGCGTCGATATTGGCGCCGATGCGGACATTGGTGGTGGCCGTGGCGAGGCCGTTGACGATGCCGACATTGACCGTCTCGACATTGTTGACGTCGACGACGTTCTCGTCGGCATCGAGCAGCCAGCCCTGCAGATACTGGCCCGAGGGCGTACGGAGATTGCCGAGGAAATCGGGCGCGAACGAGCCGGCGCGGGTATAGACTTGATCGCCCGTGCCGTCGGCGAGGCTGTTGACGACGAAGAAGCCGGCCCCGGAGATCGCGGCGTCGGTCGGCGAGTTGCTGTTCTGGATCAACCCCTGATTGCCGATGGTCAGCGCCCCCATCGAGCGCACGCCGCCGGGCGAATAGGAGGTCACCGAATCCTTGCGGGTCACCAGATTGGCGAACTGGGCCACCGTGCCCTTGTAGGCCGTGGTGTTCACATTGGCGACGTTGTCGGAGATCATGCTCATCGCGCGCGACTGGGCGCCGAGGCCGGAAACACCCGAATAAAGCGATCCGAAGAGGCTCATTGTTCTACTCCTTGGGAGACGTCATCGACCGCTCACGCCGCCGGGCGGACGGCGCGCACGGCATCGAGCGGGTAGGATCGGCCATCGACCGACAGGACCAGACCCTCCTGGGTCTGCAAGAGGGCATCGACCTTGCCGGTGCTGGTCTGGCTCACCGGGACCGGCCTGCCAGCGGCATCGAAAGCCTCGATCCGCACCCCGTAAGTGCCGGCCGGCCGGCCGCGGCGGTCGTCGTCGACGCCGTTCCAGGTCACCTGTTGCGGGCCGTCGCCCGTGGGCCCGGAGAGCCGGCGCACCGTGAGTCCGGCATCGTCGACGATGTCGATGCCGACCACGGCCGCCGGGGCCGCGAGCGTGTAGGCGACCGGCGCCTCGCCGCCGAGCGGCAGGTGGATCTTGGCACTGTCGAGCTCGACCGTGGCCCCGACATACTGCAGGGCTGCGGTGTGCTGGGTGGCCTGCATCAGGCCGACCAGGCTCTTCAGTTGGGTATTGGTCTGGATCGCCTGTTCGACCGCGGAGAACTGGACGAGCTGGCTGGTAAACTGCTCGGCGTCCATCGGGCTCAGCGGATCCTGGGTCTGCAATTGGGTCGTCAAGAGCTTGAGAAAGCCGTCGAAATCGGCCGAGAGCTTGGCCCCGTCACGGCTTTGGGTAGTCCCGGTAGTGGCCGCTTGAACGGCGCTGATGGTCATCTCGGTGGAACTCCTGGCAGGCGTCTCGGCAGTCAGATCGACAGGTTCAAGCGGCCGGGCGTGCCGACCAGTTCGAGACGGGGCGGCTCGGGGCCGGTCGCCGGGTTGTCGCGCCTGCGGGCGGCGCTACCGTCACCGTCCGCAGGCGCGTCTCGCTCGTCATCCGACGGCTGGCCGCGGCGCCGCTCGCCGCCCATCAGGCCGAGCTCGAGGCCGGCATCGGCGAGATCGATCCCTTGCTGCGCCAGCAGCCGCTGCAGGTCGCGGGCCTCGCCGCGCAGCAGCTCCAGGGTCTCCGGCCGTTCGGCGAGGATGACCACGGCGAGCCTACGGTCGGCATCGAACTCGAGGGCAATTTCGATGGTGCCCAGCGCCTTTGGGTTGAGCTGGACCGTCAGGTGTCGCAATTCGCCGCTCGCCGCCCGGTCGATGGCGACGGCCAATTGGCGGACGGCCGGCAGGGGGCTACCGTTGACCGTTTCGGTCGATGCCAAGCTGGCCCGCTCCGTGGCCGCGGTCAGGGGGGCCCCGGTCAGTGCCCCTGGCGCAGCGAGGCCGCTCGAGCCCGGCGCATCGGCCGAGGCACCCCAGTCCGCCTGCAGCGCCAGCGGCGCGAAGGCGGGACGACCGCCGACGAGCAACGGTCCCGCCAGCCGCGGCCGGTCGACGAGGCCCTGCCGCGGCTGGATCAAATCGGGCAGCACCCGGGCGGCCGCGGCCGCCTCCGGCTCGGTCTTCGCGTGCTGGATGGCCTCGACCATTGCTGCCGGTCGCTCACCGGCCGGGCGGCGCGCCACCGGCTCGACGGGTGGGCGGAGATGCTCGGTCCGGGTGGCTTCGATCGGCGACCCCTGGCCCACGGGCCGGGCGTCTGGCGCGGCCTCGCCGAGTGGGCGGCCCGGCATCGAGCGCTCGCCGCCGGTCGGGTCGCCCAAGACGGGCTCGCCCGGGCGTGGCGGCATCACCTGTCCGGTCGACGGTCGCGGTGTCGACAGCGCCGGATCGGTCGCCGCGTCGCCGCCGGCCGCCGTCGGCGAGACGGTGTCCGGGCGCGCCGTCGGGGGCAGATCGACGCGGCCCTGGTTCGGCACGGCCTCGCCGGATGGCCGCCCGCCGTCGTCGCCGGCCGTTGTCTCTTCGGCCAAAGCATGGCCGGCCGCAGCCTCGCCGTCCGTGGTCGGCGTGACGGTGTCGGGCGGGTCGACGGTGATCGGGCGCGGCTGGGCTTGCTGGACGACGGACGGGACGGCAATGCCCATGAGCCCGGCGAGCAGGGCCTCGAACCCGTCGGTCAGCCCCGGCTTTTGCCCAGCCACGCCGTCGCCCGCGGCAGGCGGGTGGCTGAGGGGGGACGTGGAGGCATTGATCTGCAGCATGGCAGACCACCATCAGCAACCCTCGTGCCAAACCAGGAAAGCCGGGTGTTCGGTGGGAAACGTGCGTTCCGGTGCTCGGTCCAGACCGCACCTGCCCGGCAAATCCTGCCGCCTCGGGCCATTCTTGCCGGGCCGTCCTGGTCGTCACGCCGGCGCGGGGCGCGCCGGCCTCGGCCGCCGACCGGGGTCAGTCGTCGCGGTAGCTGCGCTCGCGGCGTTCGTGGCGCTCCTGCGCCTCGATGCTCAAGGTCGCGATCGGCCGGGCATCCAGGCGTTTGAGGCCGATGGGCTCCTGCGTCTCCTCGCAATAGCCGTAGGAGCCGTCGTCGATCCGCCGAAGGGCAGCCTGGATTTTCGCCAGCAGCTTGCGCTCGCGATCCCTGGTCTTGAGCTCGAAGGCGCGCTGCACCTCGGAACTCGCCCAGTCGCTGGCGTCGGCTGGCCGACTGTCGTCCTCTTGCAGCTGCTTCAGGGTCAGCCCGGAGCCGCGGACCAGCTCTTCCCGCCAGGTCAAGAGCTTGCGGCGGAAATACTCGACTTGCCGTGGGTTCATGTAAGGCTCGTCTTCGGTCGGCCGGTAATCCGTGTCGAGCGACTTCGCCATGCGAGCCTCCAAAATGCCGTCGATATCAGCGCCGCTCGGCAAGCCCTGCCAACTGGCGAGGGCGTTCCGGTCAGCATAGCCCTGGTCGTCAAATCCCCCAAAGGCGCGGTCCCCTTAGCGCAATGGACCGGGCCGGCGCAACTGAAAGCCGCAGGCTGATGCGCTATCGTAACTCGTTTTGAAATAATCGCTTTTCGGTTGCGCGAATGCTTCACCAACCGGCATCGCGCACGCAGCCTTCGGCACAGGCCGGAGGGCGCGAGAAGCGCAACCGCTCGAGCGCCGGGGTGATCGTATCGAGGTGCAAGAGCGTGCCCGAAAGGCTGGGCCCGAGGCCGACCAGGGTTTTGATCACCTCGATCGCCATCAGGCTGCCCATCAGCCCGGCGGCGGGTCCGAGGACCCCGGCCTGGGCGCAACTCGGCAGGCTTCGGCCATCGTCGACATCGCCGAAAAGGCAGTGGAGGCACGGGTGTGGCGCGCCCTCGAACGCCCGATAGAGGGTGAGCTGGCCGTCGACGCCCTGGACCGAGCCGGAAACCAGCGGGCGCCGGGCACGCATCGCGGCATCGTGCACGACCCGTCGGGTCAGCACATTGTCGGTGCCGTCGGCGACCAGATCGTAGGGCTCGATCAGCGCCGCCGCGTTGCTCTCGTCGATCCGCCGGGCCAGCGGCTCGATGGTGACGGTCGAAGCGAGGGCCGAGAGCCGCTCGCGAGCGGCCTCGACCTTGAGACGGCCGACATCGGCTTCGCTGAAAATCACTTGGCGGTGCAAGTTGGTCATATCGACGCGATCGTCGTCGACGAGGCCGAGCCGGCCGATCCCGGCGGCCGCGAGGTAGAGGGCCAGAGGAGCACCCAGGCCGCCCATGCCGACGACGAGGACCGCGGAATCCAGCAGCTTCGCCTGGCCCACGCCGCCGATCTCCGGCAGCACGATGTGCCGGGCGTAGCGCCGCAAGGCCTCGTCGTTCAGCGTCAACGGTGCGTCTCCTCGTTTTCGGCATGCCCGTTAACCGCGTCTTAACCCTGATCGCCTAGCGTCGCCATCGGTCAAGCGACTCCAGATCACGAGACGCAAAAGGATCATGGCGGATGATCGACGAGCACGAGCGGGCGGTGGCGCTACGCTACCATCCCGAAAAGGGTGAGCTGCCCGAGGTGACGGCCAAGGGCAGGGGAGCCATTGCCGCGCAAATCAGGGCGATCGCGGCCGAGCAGGGCATTCCGGTGCAGCAGGACGGTGATCTCGTGGCGGTGCTCGACAAGCTCGATGTCGGCAGCCCCATTCCCACCGTGGCGTTTGCCGCCGTGGCCGAGATCCTGGCCCAGCTCTATCGGGCCAATGCCGCCATGCCGGCGGCTGCCAGGGCGCCTGGGCCGTGAGCGGCGCCGACAATGGGCAGCCCACGACCGACGCGGCGCGTGACTGCGGCGAACTCGCGACCGCGATCGCCGTCGCACGGCAGAGCATCGCCCGTGGCGGCCACGCCGACCTCGACGCCCTGGTGGAGCGGCTGAAGCAGCTGTTGGACGGCCTCGGCGCCGTTTCGTCGGCCGACCAGCAGCGTTTGCTGCCGCAGCTCATCGGTCTCGCCGAGGAAATCGATGCCTTGGGCGGGACCATCGCCGACGAATGCCGGCGCTGCAGCGAGGAACTGGCCAAAGGCGAGGTCAGTGCCCGGGCCGTTGCCGCCTACGCCAAGAACGCCGTGAACTGAGGCGGCGGAGAGGCTGGATGCTCGAACTCGCCGATCTCAGCCGGACCGTCATGGGCCTCGGCGTCGTTCTCTTGCTCCTGGCCGTGGTCTTTTGGCTGCTCCGCCGCTTCGGCCCCAACGGCACCGCCATGCAGGGGGCGAGCGGGCGGCGCCTGGCGCTCGTCGAAAGCCTCGCCCTCGACCCGCGCACGCGGCTCCTCTTGGTCCGCCACGACGACCGGGAGCATCTCCTCGTGGTCTCCTCGGCCGGCACGACGACCGTGGTGACCGCTGCGGCCGATGCAACCGGCCCGGCGGCGTCGGGGGATCGGCCATGAGAAGCTGGCTGGCACTTCCTCTGCTTCTGTTACTGGTGCCCGAGGCGGCGGCAGCGCAGGCCTTGACCATCGATCTCGGCGGCGACGGGACGGCCACGGGCCAGATCATTCGCCTCGTGCTGCTGATCACCGTCCTCTCGCTGGCCCCCTCGATCCTCTTGATGGTGACCTCGTTCACCCGGATCGTCATCGTCCTCTCGTTTCTGCGCACCGCGCTGGGGCTGCAGCAGAGCCCGCCCAATTCGGTCTTGGTCAGCCTGGCGCTCTTCTTGACCCTCTTCATCATGATGCCGGTCTTCGAGCGGGCTTACGAGGACGGCATCGGGCCCCTGATCGCCGAGGAGATCGACGAGATGGAGGCGATGGAGCGGACCGCCGCCCCCTTCCATGCCTTCATGCGCAGCCAGGTCAGGGACAAGGACTTGGCCCTCTTCTACGACATCGCCGAGATCGAGCCGACCCTCGACCCGATCGATGCGCCCTTTCGCGTGCTGGTCCCGGCCTTCATGATCAGCGAGCTGAGGCGCGCCTTCGAGATCGGTTTTTTGATCTTCATCCCGTTCTTGATCATCGACATGGTCGTGGCCTCGATCTTGATGTCGATGGGCATGATGATGCTGCCGCCCGTCGTCATCTCCTTGCCCTTCAAGGTCATTTTCTTCGTCCTGGTCGATGGCTGGCTTTTGGTCGTGGGCTCGCTGGTCGAGAGTTTCGGCAGCATACCCATATAGCAAAGCCTCGGCGGTGGACGGCGAAGCTGCTAGGCTGGCCGCCGGCTTTGGATGGGACGGATCAGGCGATGGCAGTGGCGATGGCACGGCCGCGGCGGGAGAGCGCCGGCTCTCGGGCGGTGATCGAAGAATTGCAGGGTTTTCTCGGCGAGCGGCTGATCACCAACCGGGTGATCCTGGACCAGCACGGGCGGGGCGAGGGGCCTTATGACGGGATGGCCCCCGAGGCAGTGGCGATGGCCCACTCGACCGCGGAGGTGGCCAGGATCGTCGCTGCCTGCAACGCCGCCCGGCTGCCGGTCACGGCGTTCGGCGTCGGCACCTCGCTCGAGGGCCATGTGGCGGCGCTCGAGGGCGGCATCTGCCTCGATCTGTCCGAAATGAACCGGGTGCTCGAGGTTTCGGTGGAGGATCTCGACTGCAAGGTCGAGGCCGGGGTTCGGCGGCGCCAGCTCAATGACGAGCTCCGCCATTCGGGCGTCTTCTTTCCGGTCGACCCCGGCGCCGATGCCACCCTGGGCGGCATGGCCGCGACCCGCGCCTCCGGCACCAACGCCGTCCGCTACGGTACCATGCGCGAACTGGTCCTCGGCCTCACCGCCGTCATGGCCGACGGGCGGATCGTCGAGACGGGCGGGCGGGCCAGGAAGAGTGCGGCGGGCTACGACCTCACCCGGCTCCTGATCGGCTCGGAAGGCACGCTCGGCATCATCACCGAGCTCAGGCTCAGGCTCTTCGGCATTCCCGAGGCGGTGTCGGCTGCCGTCGCCACCTTCCCCTCCGTCGAGGCC
>JAABSG010000108.1 GCA_011390475.1 Geminicoccaceae bacterium
GCGCTTTGATGTCATCTCACAATGGTGACATTGGCAAAACATAGCCGGGCCGGCCGCTACATCCAAGCATCGCCGCTGCATATGTATGTCGTCGGAACAAAAGTTTGCAGCCCCGCCACCACTGCCTTAAGGTAGTTGGTGAAGCGTGAAAACCAATCCCGCTCGCTGCTCGCCCGGGCAACGCCCGAGGCGGTCAACCATGCTGCTGCGTCGCAACAGGCGCTTGTGTCGGGCCGGCAAAGCGCTAAATTGGCAAGAACGCACAAACCAACGGATCCCTTTGCACCATGGCACGCATTACCGTCGAAGATTGCGTCGAGCGCGTCCCCAGCAGGTTCGAGCTCGTCATGCTGGCCGCGCAACGCGCCCGGGACATCTCGGCCGGGGCGACCCCGACCATCGATCGGGACAACGACAAGAACCCGGTCATCGCCCTTCGTGAGATCGCCGACGAGTCGGTCGAACTGGATCACTTGCGCTACGAGCTGATCCACGGTCTGCGCCGACATTCGGACAGCGATGTCGAAATGTCGGACGACTTGGCGCAAGAGCTCGAGACCCTTATCCCGAGCCGGCAAGCGGTGGCCGAGGACGACTTGATGCCCGACGGCATCGATTACGGTGCCGGGGACATCATCGACGAAGACTGATGGACACCTGCCCGAGTCCCAGACGAGCGAGGCCGGCGTCCAGGCGCCGCGCTGTGTGCTGGCCGGGCCGACCACCAGCTCTTTGGGTGCTTGTCGTCGACCGGCTGTTGCGATGACCGAGCCGGCCGCAGTCGTCACTGATCTTTTCGAGCCGCCGCCACTGCAGCCTGCGGCGGCGGCCGAAACCGTCGAGAAAAAAAGCGCGCCGCCCGCCAAGCGTACGGCCAACCGCAAGATCATTCGGCAATACGAGCTGGTCGAGCTCGTCCGCTCTTATGATCCCAATGTCGACGAGGATCTGCTCAACGGCGCCTACGTTTTCGCCATGAAGGCGCATGGCACGCAAAAGCGCGCCTCGGGCGACCCCTTCTTCCACCACCCGGTCGAGGTTGCCGGCATCCTGGCCGGGCTCAAGCTCGATGCCGCCTCGATCGCCACGGGCCTGCTCCACGACACCGTCGAGGACACCGGCGCCAAACTCGAGGACATCCGCGAGCGCTTCGGCGACACCGTGGCCCGGCTCGTCGACGGGGTCACCAAGCTCAACAAGATCCAGCTACAGTCGGCGAAAACCGCCCAGGCCGAGAATTTCGGCAAGCTGCTCGTCGCCATGTCCGAGGACATCCGCGTTCTCTTGGTCAAGCTCGCCGACCGGCTGCACAACATGCGCACGCTGCAATTCGTGCCGCCGGACAAGCGTCAACGCATCGCCCTCGAGACCATGGAAATCTACGCGCCGCTGGCCGAGCGGATCGGCATGGAGCGGCTCAAGGCCGAGCTCGAGGACTTGGCCTTCGCCGAGCTGGCACCCGAGGCCCGCCAGAGCGTGATGCACCGCCTGGGCCAGCTCCGCCACGACGATACCGCGCTCAACGACCGGATCGTCGCCGAGCTCAAGGGCAAGCTGGCGGCGGCCGGGCTCGAGGCGGACATCGCCGGCCGCGAAAAATCGCCGCTGTCGATCTGGAAAAAGATGGAGCGCAAGAACGTCTCGTTCGAGCAGCTCTCCGACATCATGGCCTTTCGTGTGCTGGTCGACAATGTCGGCGAATGCTATGCGGCGCTGGGCGTCATCCACGCGGCCTATGCGATGCTGCCGGGGCGCTTCAAGGACTTCATTTCGACGCCCAAGCAGAACGGCTATCGCTCGCTGCACACTACCATCATCGGCCCCGAGCAGCGCAAGATCGAGGTGCAGATCAGAACCCGGCAGATGCACGAGGTGGCCGAGCTCGGGGTGGCCGCTCACTGGGCCTACAAGCAGGAGAGCCGGGTCACCGAGGGCCGGCAGTATCGCTGGATCAGGGAGCTCCTGGACATTCTCGAGCACACCGCCGAGCCCGAGGAATTCCTCGCCAACACCAAGCTCGCGATGTTCCAGGACCAGGTGTTCTGCTTCACGCCCAGAGGCGACCTGATCGCCTTGCCGCGCGGCGCCACGCCGGTCGATTTCGCCTATGCGGTGCATTCCGAGGTGGGCGACCATTGCGTCGGGGCCAAGGTCGACGGCCGCATGGTCCAGCTTCGCCATCTGCTCCAGAACGGCGATCAGGTCGACATCATCACCAGCCGCAATGCCTGGCCTTCGGCCGCCTGGGAGCGCTTCGTCGTCACCGGCAAGGCCAAGGCGCGTATCCGCCGGGCAATCAAGACCCGCCAGCGAGACGACTACATCCAGCGCGGCCGCGAGATGCTGGTCCGTGCCGCCAAGGCGGAAGGCCTGCAGCCGACCGAACGGCAGCTCGAGCAGGCGGCGGCCGAGCTCGAGCAGGGAGGCCTCGAGGACATGCTGGTCCAGGTGGGCGAAGGCCAGCTCGCAGCCCGCCTCGTCCTGCAGGCGATCCCCGCCCCTGCCCTCAAGCTGCCGAGCAAACGGGCGCCTGGCACCGGGGCCACGATCGACGCGGTGAGCGACGCCGACAACATCGTCCTCTTCAAACGGTCCCGGCCCGAGCCCGGCGAGCGCCCGTCCGGCATGATCGCCGGCCTGCCTTCGGGCGTCGCTTACCAGTTCGCCGGCTGCTGCCGGCCGATCCACGGTGACCCGATCATCGGTGTCGTGCGGACCGGCCGGCCGATCAGCATCCACTGCCGCGACTGCACTACCGTGCTGCGGATGAGCGAGAGCGAGCACCGGTTCGTCGACGTCGGCTGGAGCGACCAGCTGATCGAGCCGATCGCCACCCGAATCGCGGTCATGGTCAACAATCGGCCGGGCTCGCTCGGCACCATCAGCACCATCATCGGCAAGAACGACGGCAATATCGTCGACGTCAAGGTCGGCCGGCGGTCGACAGATCTCTACGAGATGGTGCTCGACGTGGAGGTGAAGGGCGTCGACCAGCTACAGCGCATCCTCGCAGCATTGCGCGCCAACCCGATCGTCAGCACGGTCGAAAGAACCCGCTCATGACGCCCCAATCGCTGTCGCCCGACCCCGAGCCACTGTCGACCAACGAGGTGCTGGCCGAGTTCCGCGCCGCCGGCGCCCTGCTCGAAGGCCACTTCATCCTGACCAGCGGTCGGCGCAGCGGCCACTACATGCAATGCGCCCGGGTGATGGTCGATCCGGACCGCGGCGAACGGCTCTGCCGAGCACTCGCCTCCCGCATCCGCGCCACCCATCCCGACCTGGTGATCGACGCCGTGGTGGCGCCCGCCATGGGCGGCATCCTGGTCGGCTACGAGCTCGCCCGCCAGCTCCGCCTCCCCTCCCTCTTCACCGAGCGCGTCGAGGGCCGCTTCACGCTCCGCCGCGGCTTCGAGCTCGCACCGGGTGCCAGGGCGCTGATCGCCGAGGACGTGGTGACGACCGGCCTCTCCTTGCGCGAATGCGCCGAGTGCGTCGCGGCCCAGGGTGCCCTGCCCGTGGCCGGCGCCTGCCTCGTCGATCGCAGCAATGGCAGGGTCGATATCGGCATGCCGTTGGTGGCCCTGGCGACCGTCGATTTCCCGACCTTTGCTCTGGACGAAATTCCGCCCGACCTCGCCCTGATCCCGCCAGTCAAGCCAGGCTCGCGCGGCCTCACTTGAGCGCGGCGGCACGCCTCGGCTCCGCACGCGGCGACGGCCACCCAGCCACGGTCGGCGCTCTGCCGCCTCGACGAAAGTGCGAAGCACGGCGTTGATCCGGGTCTGCCAGCCACGGCCCTGGCGTTTGCAGTGCAGGTGGATGTCGGGGCCGAGGCGGAGCGTCACCTGCTGCTTGCCCTCCTTCGGCAGCGGGAAGGACAAGCCGATGATCGCGTGCTTCGACCATTCCTCCGGCGGCGGGATGCCCTGCCGATCCGGGTCATCGGCGATGGCGGCCTGGAGTTCCTCCTCGGTCATGGCCTCCACCCTGGGCGTCCAGAGCATCGAGACCAGCTTGCCGCCGATCCGGGCCATGGTGAGGAACCTCAGCTCGCCAACGTAGCGTGCTCGAATGGTCAGCGCGCCCCTGCCGTCGATAACCGCTTCGGCGCGAATGAAATCGGCCCCGTGCTTCTCGATGTCCGACCGCCGCTCGGCCTCGCCCTACTCGAACCGCATCGCCGATGGAGCTACAACGCAGGCGGTCTCCAAGCTGCCAATCAGCGAAACGCCGGCTCGTCGAAGCTCCTGAGTTTCCTGGAATGCAGCCGGTCGGGGCCCTGCTCCCGCAGCAGCCGGATCGTCTCCAACCCGATCTCGAGGTGCTGGTTGACGCGCTCCTCGTAGAACCGGTTGGCCATGCCCTTGAGCTTCAATTCGCCGTGCAGGGGCTTGTCGGAGACGCAGAGCAGCGTGCCGTAGGGCACGCGAAAGCGCAGCCCGTTGGTGGCGATGGTCGCACTCTCCATGTCGAGCGCAATGGCGCGGGACTGGTTGAGCCGCTGAAAGAACTCCTCGTAGCGCAGCTCCCAGTTGCGGTTGGCGGTCGAGGCCACGGTGCCGGTGCGCATCCTGGACTTGAGGTCGAGATCGGCCAATCCGGTGACATTCGCCACCGCCTGCTGCAGCGCCACCTGGACCTCGGCGATGGGTGGCACCGGCACGAAGGGCGGCACCTCCTGGTCGAGGACGTGGTCTTCGCGGACATAGCCGTGCGCCAGGACGTAGTCGCCGAGCCGCTGGGTGCGCCTCAAGCCCGCGCAGTGGCCGAGCATCAGCCAGCAATGCGGGCGGAGCACGGCGATGTGGTCGGTGATGGTCCGGGCATTCGACGGGCCGACGCCGATATTGACCAGCGTGACCCCGCGGCCGTCCGGGCGGGTCAGGTGGTAGGCCGGCATCTGCGGCAGATGCGAGGGCGGCTTGCCGTTGGTGTCGTCGCCGGGAAAGCGCGGGTTGCGCGTGATCACGTTGCCGGGCTCGACGAAGCGGTCATGAGTGTCGCCGTCCCGCAGTTCGCTCTCGGCATAGGCGATGAAGTGGTCGACGTAGCGCTGGTAGTTGGTCAACAGCACGAAGCGCTGGAAATGGCGCGGGCTCGTCCCGGTGTAGTGGCTGAGCCGATGCAGGCTGTAGTCGACCCGTTCGGCGGTGAAGAGCGCCAAGGCCCCGGGCTCACCCGGCAGAGAATGGAAGGTGCCATTCGCGATGGCATCGTCAGTGGCCGCCAGATCGGGCATCGGGAAGCGATAGGGCAATTTGTGCGCGCGCTCGCCCTCGATCCCGCTGCCGGCGACATCCACCACGAACGGCAGGGCGATCGGCCGGCGACTGCGGCCGACGACGAGCGGCACCAGATGATGGCGCAGCAGCATGCCGAACTGGGTCTGGTAATAGTCGCCGAAAAGCGACGGCCGCGTGAGCGTCGTGCCATAGAGACCCGGGTCGTGCAGAGCACCATAGGCGATCCTGGCATCGACATTGAGGGTCTCGGCGTCGATCCTGATGCCGACGAACGGGTAGCAGGCATCGAGTTCACCCGGCACCGTGCCATCGGTGGCATAGGCCTGAAAGGCTGTCTTCAACCGATCCACCGCGGTATCGTACAGGCGGGTCACATGGGCGAGTGCCGCCGCCGGCTCGCGGCAGACCTCGATCTCGCTGATGCCGTTTCGCGCAAAGGCCTCGACCAGCGCCTCGACCATCCCTGCCCCTTCCGCTAAACCTCCGGCGGCACCCCTGACCCTGCAGGCGAGCACCACCTCGCCCTTCGTCTAGCGGCTTTGCCGACCTTCCGCCAGTCAACCCAGAAGTGTGCCCCAAGGGCCCCCAGACGAGAGCTCGCCCATGGCGCCAGCCCCCCTTCTATCGCTTCGCAACGCCGCCCTCGCCTTGGGCGGCAAGCGCCTCTTCGCCGGCCTCGATCTCGACATTCAGGCCGGTGATACCATCGGCCTCGTCGGCCGCAACGGCAGCGGCAAATCCAGCCTCTTGAAGCTCCTGGCCGGGTTGATCGAGCTCGATGCCGGCATCCGCTCCGGCCAGCAGCAATGCCTCGTCCGCTATCTCGAGCAGGACCCGGTGCTCGATCCGACCCTCACCCTCGCCCAATGCGTCGCCCGGGGCCTCGCCGCCGATGCCGACCCCGAGGCGAGCGAACACCGCGCGGCCAATCTGCTCGAATCCTTGAGCCTCGTGCCGGAACGCATGGCGCTGGGCCTCTCCGGCGGCGAACGTCGCCGGGTGGCGATCGCCCGGGCGCTGGTGGCGGAACCCGACATCCTGCTGCTCGACGAGCCGACCAACCACCTCGATCTGCCGGCCATCGCCTGGCTGGAGGCCACGCTCCAGGGATCCCGGGCCGCGCGGGTCGTGATCAGCCACGACCGCGCCTTTCTGGCCGCCGTCACCGCCAAGACCTGGTGGCTCGATCGGGGGCGCCTCTTCGTCAACAATGCGTCCACCGCGAGCTTCGAGGAATGGCGTGACGCCCTCCTGGCCGAGGAGGAGCGGACCCTCTCCCGGCTGGAGAAGCACCTCGAGGCCGAAACCCACTGGCTGCACCGGGGCGTGACGGCCAGGCGCAAGCGCAACCAGGGCCGGCTGCGCAAGCTCGGTGATCTCCGGGCCGCCCGCGCCGCCTTCCTCAGGCCCGAGGGCCGCGCCAAGCTCGAGGCGCATCTAGCCTCGGGCGGCGGCACGCTGGTGATCGAGGCCCTGGACATCTCGAAGACCCGGGACGGCCGGCTGCTGGTCGACGATTTCTCGACCCGGGTAATCAAGGGCGATCGGGTCGGCATCATCGGCGCCAACGGCGTCGGCAAGACGACACTCCTGGACCTCTTGACCGGCAAGCTCGAGCCCGATTCCGGCTCCGTCCGGATCGGCACCGGGCTCGAGATCGCCCGCTTCGAGCAGGACCGCGGCAGCCTCGATCCCAAGGCCACCCCCTGGTCGACCTTGTGCCCCGAGGGCGGCGATCAGGTCGATATCGCCGGCCGCAAACGGCATGTCGTGGGCTATCTCAGGGACTTCCTCTTCGACGAGGCCCAGGCCCGCCAGCCCATCGAGGCCCTCTCCGGCGGCGAGCGCAACCGCCTGCTCCTCGCCCGCAATCTGGCCCGGCCCAGCAATCTCCTGGTTCTCGACGAACCGACCAACGATCTCGACCTCGAAACGCTCGATCTCCTCGAAGACCTCCTCGCCGACTATCCCGGCACCCTCCTTCTGGTCAGCCACGACCGCGACTTCCTCGATCGCGTCGTCACCAGCACCATCGTCATGGAGGGGAACGGGCGCATCGTCGAGACGGCCGGCGGCTACAGCGACGCGGTGCGCCAAGGCGCCAAAGTCGGGCTCGCCATGACGACCGAGCGCGGCTCGGGCGACAACAGGCCCGGCAAGGGGGCCGCCAGCCGCGCCCAGGGCAAGGCCACCGCCAAGCTGACGCGTGAACTCGACCGCATCCCGGCGAAAATTCAGGCCGAGGAGGCCCTGATCAGCGGCATCGAAGCCCAGCTCGCCGACCCGGAGCTGCATGTCCAAAACCCGAAGAAAGCGACATCCCTCGTGGCCGCGCTCGACCAACACCGCCGCGCCATCAGCGACCTGGAGGAGCGCTGGCTCGAGCTCGAGGCGATGCGCGAGGAGGGCGCGATCTAGAGCCGCGCCAGCCGCTCGGTCAAAAGCGCGAAGAAGCGATCAGCGTCCATCTCGTTGATCACCGTGGCATTTGCCACCCGTTGCTCCCTCGGGAACCAGTCGACATTGGTCCGGCCCTTCGAGCCGCCCTCGGTCTCGATCGCGACGTGGCAGGGCTTGCCCTTGAAGATCGTGGGGTCGATCAACTGGGCGATGACGCAGGGATCGTGCAGCGGCGCGCCGTCGACCTCGTAGCGGTCGCTGTCGAAGCGGTTGAAGAAATCGACCAGCCCGGCTGCGGCCGAGGCCACCGGCGTGCCCAGGGCACGGATGGCCTCCAGCCGCGGCCGGTTGACCAGCGCCTGATGGGTGACATCGAGACCGAGCATGGTGATCGGCACGCCGCTTTCGAAGACCACGCGGGCGGCGTGCGGGTCGACATAGATGTTGAACTCGGCGGCCGGCGTGACGTTGCCGAGACCGATTGCCCCGCCCATGAGCACGATGTCCTTCACCCGGGCGGCGAGCTCTGGCTCTTTCAGCAGCGCCATGGCGATATTGGTCAAGGGGCCCGTCGGGCAGAGCGTGATGGTCGCGGCCGGGGCCGCCATGACGATCTCGATGATCGCGTCGACCGCGTGCCCCTCGGTCAGCTTCATCCGCGGCTCCGGCAGGTCGACGCCGTTGAGCCCGGTCTCACCGTGGACGTATTCGGCCGTTTCCAGTGGCTCGACCAGCGGCCGGTGGCAGCCTTTGTAGACCGGAATGTCGGCGCGCCCCGCGAGCTCCAGGATCTTCCTGGCATTCAACTCGGTGAGCCGCAGCGGCACGTTGCCGGCGACCGTGGTGATCGCCAGGAGCTCGATCTCGTCGGGCGAGCCGAGCGCGAGGAGAATGGCAATCGCGTCGTCCTGGCCGGGGTCGCAATCGAGGATGATCCGGTGGCGATCCTGAGCCATGTGCCCTATCCCGAGGTGAGCTTGAACTCGATCCGGCGGTTGCGGCGATAGGCGATCTCGTCGTCGCGCGGATCGAGCGGGTGGTACTCGCCGAAACCGGTGGCGGCAAGCCGCGAGGGTGGGATACCCTGGCTGATCAGGTACTCGACGACGGAGATCGCCCGCCGGGTCGAGAGTTCCCAATTCGAGGCGAAGGGGCTGGTAGCCCCCACCGGCACCCGGTCGGTATGACCGTCGACCCGGAGGATCCACTCGATTTCGGCCGGGATCTTGTCCGCCACCTCGCGCAAGCTGTCGGCGATGGCCCGCAGCTGGTCGAGGCCCGCCGGATCGAGCCTGGCCGAGCCCGAGGCGAAGAGCAGCTCGCTCTGAAAGACGAAACGGTCGCCGACGATCCGGATCTCCGGCCGATCGCCGAGGATCTGCCGGAGCCGGCCGAAGAACTCCGAGCGGTACTGCGAGAGCTCCTCGACCTGGTCGATCAGCGCCTGCTGCAGTCGTTGGCCGAGCGCTGCGATGGTCGTCTGTTGCTCCTGGATCTGCGATTCCGAGGTATCGAGCAGCGTCTCGACGATGCCCAGCTGGCGGCTGAGCTCACCCAGTTGCGCGCTCAAGAGCGCGATCCGCTCGTTGGCGACACCGAGCGCCGTCTCGCGCTCGTCGAGCGTGGTCGCGAGTTCCGTCACCGTCGCCTCGCGATCCTCGAGGGCGCGCACCTGCTCGGCCTCCAGCGCCGCCATGCGGGTCTCCAGCGCCCGCTTGGCCGCTCGCTCCTGCGCCAGCTCGATGGCGGTCGTCCGCCGCTGGGCGGCGGCTTCGGCCAGCGCCGCTTCCCGCTCGTCGAGCGTCGTCTCCAGCGCTGCTCGCTCGGCCTGCACCTCGCCCAAGGCCGCCTCGCGGGCACCCAGATCGCCCTCGAGCGCCTGGATCCGCCGCCGTTCGCCGGCCAGCATGTCGGTGAGGCGGGCGATCTGCTCCTCGAGATTGCCGATCAGCGCCGCCCGCTCGTCGACCGTCTCGGTCAGGCTCTCGCGCTCGCGGGCCAGGCTCTCGAGCTCGAGATCGAGGCTCAGCGCCCGCTGGCGCAGCGCCTCCTGGGTCTCCTCGCCGCCACTGATCCGCCCGGCCGCCCGCTCGATCTGCTCCTCGAGGAACTGCAGCATCTCGTCCCGCTCGGTCGCCGCCCGGCCCATCTGCTCGATCCGCCGCTGCATCCGATCGATGGTCGCCTGGATGGCGTCGTAATCGGCCGCAGGCTCGTCCTGGGCAGCTGCCGGGGCCATGAAAACCAAGGCACAGAAAAAGACAATGATCTTGGCGAGGCGCATCCGTCGTCCCTCTGGCAACGAGCCAGCCACCAAGCGATAGAAACAGTGATGGTCATGGTCAACCGGAACCGGGCGGCCGGCGCATCGCGACGGATCGTGCGGCAACCCGCGCGACGCGCGCCCGATCGAGCCTGCGAGAGAGCTTGCTCCAGGATCTTCGCGCGGCGGCGGATCAGGCGAAGACGTGCCGCAGCACGCGTTCCTTGACATCGAGCACCGAGATCGGCTGCTCGGGCGCCATGTCCGGCTCGGAGGTGATGAAGACCGGGCCGTCTTCGGGCTTGTCGGTCGGTCGCCCGTGGCTGCCCTTGACCAGGGTCGCATCGAGCGGGATGACGTCGAGCAGAGTCCGCAAACCGAGCTTGCGCTTCAAGAGCCGCCAGCCGACGGCGACTTTCGGATTGCCCAAGGCCGGATCGACGAAGAGCTCGACCGGATCGAAACCGGGCTTGCGGTGGATCTCGACCGTCCGACCGTAATCGGGGGCGCGAGCGTCGTCCTGCCAGTAGTAGTAGGTGAACCAGGCGTCGGCGTCGGCGATGGCGATGAGTTCGCCCGAGCGCGGATGGTCGAGTCCGACCCTGGCCTTGCCGGCCTCGTCCAGGACCTCCTCGACCCCATCGACCCCCTCGAGCAGGCTCTTCACCTTCGGGATATCGGCGGGGTCGGCGACGTAGACATGGGCGAGCTGGTGGTCGGCCACGGCGAAGGCGCGGCATTGCGGCGGGTCGAGATATTCCCGGTCGAGCTCGACCCTGAGTGCCAGAAAGCCCGCGTCGCGCAGCACCCGATTGAGATGGACGGGCTTCGTTACCGGCGTGATGCCGTATTCGGAGACCACCACCACCCGGGCATCGTTGCCGAGCGCTTCGTCGATCAGCTGCCCGGCGACGCCGTCGATCTCGGCGAGATCCTTCGCGATATCCGGATGGTCCGGCCCTATTCGCTGCAGGTTGTAGTCGAGATGCGGCAGGTAGACGAGCGAGAGGGTCGGCTTCCTGGTTGCACGGACATGCAGGGTGCAGTCGGCGATCCATTGGCTGGACGTGATGTCGGTTGCCGGCCCCCAGAACTTGAAGAGCGGAAAGAGTCCGAGCTTGTCCGTCAGCTCGTCACGCAAGGCCTGGGGCGTGGCGTAGCAATCCGGGATCTTGCGGCCATCGGCCGGGTACATGGGCCGCGGCGTGACCCCGAGATCGGCCGAGGCCGCGATATTGTACCACCAGAAGAGATTGGCCGAGGTGAAGCCGGCATCGCGCTGCTTGCCGGCATCCCAGATCCGCTCACCGGAGACCAGCCGGTTGGACTGCCGCCAGAAATAGATCTCCATGAGATCGCGAAACAACCAGCCATTGGCGACGATGCCGTGATCGCGCGGCAAGAGGCCGGTGAGCATCGACGTCTGCGCGGTGCACGTCACGGCCGGGGTCACGGTCGCCATCGACTGCATCCCGCCTCGGGCCGCGAGCTTTTGCAGGTTGGGGGTCTTCGGCCCCACCATGCCGGGCGTGAGACCCACGATATTCAAGACCACCGTATCCCGCATGAAGCCGCCTACCCCCAATCGATTCTCGTTATACTCGCCGGCTTCTAGCCAATCGTCCGGCACGGCGCAAACGCGCCCTGGCGGACGGCACTGGCGGCTTGCGTTCGCCGCGGCCCTGCGGCAAGTTGACTGGGCCTCGGTCAGCCGTGGGCCAACAAACGAAATCCGTGGACGGGGGGAATGGCGAAGTTGAGTGAATCGGTCAGTCGGCAGGCCGTAGAGGCTACCGATACGGCTGCCCATGTGCAGCGCTTCGCCGTGGTCTACGAGTATCCCGTGCAGTTCACCCGCGGCCTGTTCGACCCCTCCAATCGCGTGCTGGCCGACACAGTCGGCCGGCTCGAGCCGGACCGGCGGCATCGTTGCCTCGTCTTCATCGACGATGGGCTGGTCGAGGAAGCGCCCGGCCTGATCGAGCGGATCGAAGCCTATGCGCGTGCTCATGCCGAACGCATCGACCTCGTCGGCACCCCCTGCCGGGTACCCGGCGGTGAGCGCATCAAGATGGACCTGCACTTCGTCGAGGACATGCAGCGGCGTGTGGTCGAGCATCGGATCGACCGCCATTCCTACATCATCGCCATCGGTGGTGGCGCCCTCCTCGATGCCGTGGGGCTGGTCGCCGCCACCACCCATCGTGGCATCCGCCTGATCCGGGTCCCGACCACGGTTCTCGCCCAGAACGATTCCGGCGTCGGCGTGAAGAACGGCGTCAACCACATGGGCCAAAAGAACCTGGTCGGCACTTTCGCCCCGCCCTTCGCCGTCTTGAACGACCTCGACCTGCTCGACAGCCTGCCGGCGCGCGAGAAGATCGCCGGGATGGCCGAGGCGGTGAAGGTGGCCCTGATCCGCGATCAGGCGTTCTTTTTGTGGCTCGAGCACAACGCCGACGACCTCGCGACTTTCCAACCCGGCGCCATGGCCTGGATGATCCGTCGCTGCGCCGAATTGCACATGCACCAGATCGCGCACGGCGGCGATCCGTTCGAGACCGGCAGCGCCCGGCCCCTCGATTTCGGCCACTGGTCGGCGCACAAGCTCGAGGGGATGACCCGCCACCATCTCCGCCACGGCGAGGCGGTGGCCATCGGCATCGCGCTGGATGCCCGCTACTCGGTGCTCATGGGCCTGCTCGAACCCGGGGCCGACGAGCGGATCGCGGTCCTGCTCGAGCATCTGGGCTTCAGGCTCTGGCATTCGGCGGTCGCAATGACCACGCCAGAGGGCGAACTCGTGCTGCTCGAAGGCCTGCGTGAGTTCCAGGAGCATCTGGGCGGCGAACTCACGATCACCCTCCTCGAAGGGGTCGGCCGCGGCATCGAGGTCCACGAGATGGACCCGCAGGTGGTCCGGCAATCGATCCGCTGGCTCGAAGCGCGGCAGGCGGTCTGATGCGGCTCGATCACCTGCCGGGCGCCCCGCACCTCACCTATTGCACCAATATCCACGCCGGCGAGAGCTGGGCGGATATCGCGGCCAGCCTCGCCATCCATCTACCGAAGATCAAGGCCCAGACCTCGCCTGATCGGCCGATGGGCGTCGGCCTCAGGCTTTCTGGAATCGCCGCCGACACCCTGATCGAGCCCGCGGTCATGGCGGCTTTCAAGGCCTTCCTCGCCGACCACGACGCTTATGTCTTCACCATCAACGCCTTTCCCTACGGCCCCTTTCACGGCGTGAAGGTCAAGCAGGAGGTCTACCAGCCGGACTGGAGCACCGACGAGCGGCTGCGCTTCACCAACACGGCCGCGGACATCCTCGCATCCCTCCTGCCCGACGGCATGAGCGGCAGTGTGAGCACCGTGCCCGGCACCTTCAAGCCACTGGCCGAACAGCCTCCCATGGTCGAGGCCATGACCCGACGCTACGTCGCCCATGCAGCCCACCTGGTGCAGCTCGAGCGGTCGACCGGCAAGGTTATTGCCCTGTCGATCGAGCCCGAGCCCTGCTGCTTTCTCGAGACCATCGAGGAGACCGTGCGCTACTTTTCCGACCACCTCTTCGGCGCGGCCGCCGTGGCCCAGCTCGCCGAGGCGACCGGGCTCGACGCCATGGCGGCGCGGGCGGCGCTCGGCCGGCATCTCGGCGTCTGCTACGATGTGTGCCACGCCGCGGTGGAGTTCGAGGACCCGCGGCAAAGCCTGGCCGATCTCGACGAGGCGGGGATCCTGATCACCAAACTGCAGCTCAGCTCGGCGCTGGCTGTTCCAGAGGTCGATACGTCGACGGAGGCGCAGCTCACCCCCTTCGACGAGGGCGTCTATCTGCATCAGGTGATCGAGCGGCGACAGGGAGTCCTCACCCGGCACGTC
>JAABSG010000109.1 GCA_011390475.1 Geminicoccaceae bacterium
CGCTCGAGGAGGTCGTGGCTGTCGCCCGTGAGCGGGCGGTGCCGGTGATCGTGGATGCGGCAGCCGAGTTGCCGCCTCAGGCGAATTTGCGCCGATTCATCGAGGTGGGAGCCGATCTGGTTGTGTTTTCGGGCGGCAAGGCCTTGGGCGGGCCGCAGGCCTCGGGGATTTTGGCGGGGCGGCGGGATCTGGTGATGTCGGCGGCGTTGCAGATGCTCGATCTGGACATGGCGTTCGAGGTGTTCCAACCGCCGGCTGCGTTCATCGACCGTGACGCATTGCCGGGCTTGCCGAGGAACGGCGTGGGGCGGGCTTGCAAGGTGGGCAAGGAGGAGATCGCGGGGCTGCTCGTGGCGTTGGAGCGGTTCGTGGCGGAAGGGGACGAGGCGCGGGCCGAGCGGTGGACTCGGCCGTTGCGCGAGATCGCGGACGGGTTGCCGGGGTTGCCGCTGCGGTTCGTCGAGGGGGTGGTGCCGCGGTTGTGCCTGGAGGTGGGGTCGGTGGAGCGGGCGCGAGCGATCGAGCGGGCGTTGCGCGGGCGGCACCCGCAGGTGTTCCTCGAGCCCGGGGAGTTGGAGTTGGGGCGGATTTGGGTGTCGCCGCTGTGTCTCAGGCCGGAGGACCCGGGGTTGATCGTTCAAGCTATGCTGGAGGTTTGGTAATGGCTGGCAGGGTCGCTGAGCGGGTTGCGGTGGTTTTGGGGGCCGCGCGCGGGATCGGGGCCGGGATCGCCGAGCGGCTGGCCGAAGAGGGCGCCAGGGTGGTCGTCGGTGATGTGGAGGATGCGCTGGGCGAGGCCGTGGCGGCGCGACTCGGTGGGGTCTATCGACATTGCGACATCGGCGAACCGACAGCCATCGAGGCCGTCGTCGCGGCCACGGTCGAGGCCTTCGGGCGGGTCGACATCATGGTGCAGAATGCCGGGATCTTTCCGCTGAACGAGCTGGTCGACATTCCGGTCGAGGAGTGGGACCGGGTGTTGCGGGTCAATCTGCGCGGCTCGTTCCTGGCGTGCCAGGCGGCGATGCGGGTGATGCGGGGGCAGGCCTATGGGCGGATCGTGCTCACCTCGTCGATCACGGGCCCCCGGGTGGTGCCGCCGGCCCATGCGCACTACGCCGCGAGCAAAGCCGGGATCAACGGGCTGATCCGCGCAGCCGCGCTCGAGGGGGCGGCGTTCGGCGTGACGGTGAACGGGGTCGAGCCCGGCAACATCATGACCGAAGGGATGCGGGCGGAACGTTCGGACGACTATATCGCGGCGATGGCGGCGTCGATCCCGCTCGGTGAGCTCGGGACGCCGCGAGATGTGGCGAACGCCGTGCTGTTTTTGGCGTCGGACGAGGCGCGGTATGTGACGGGGACGACGATCGTGGTGGATGGTGGGCAGATTTTGCCGGAGAGCAAGAGTTGAAGGATGTGGGGAAGATGATCTTCCCCACGCCCCATCGGAACTTTGCGCCGGTGCTGGGAGAAGAAATGGTGGGTGCAGGGAGGCCAGCCTCCCTGCGTTCTTCCCCAGCGGCCGTGAGGCCGCTTCCCTCGGCTTCAGTGGCCGCTGGCGTCGAGCGCTGTCGCGACGGCTTCGATGCGGGCTTCGGCGACGCCCATTTGGCGGAGGTGGGCTACGGTGCTCTTGACGTAATCGGTGTTGGGGCCGCCGCGGCCGTGGCCTTGGCGGACGTAGCGGAGGATTTCGGGCAGCGGCAGGTCGCCGGCGAATTGGGGGTGGTCGGGGCGGGCGAGGTAGCACCAGGCGGGAACGGTGCGGCCGGCGGCGAGCTCGAGGGGCAGGCGGCGGCGTTCGTAGACGTCGGTGACGAGCTCGCGGGCGTCGAGATAGGCCAGGGTCGACGCCGCTTCGGCTTCGGGCACGGCGTGGGCGAGGCCGATGCAGTCGCGGCCGGGGGCGAGGCCGAGGACGAGGCCCGGGCGGTCTTGGGTGCCGCGCCAGACCCAGGAATAGACGCAGAAGCTGCGGTGGTAGCCCTGGAGCCTGGCGCGTTCGGTGAGCGTGGCCGCGAAGCCCGGGTTCCACATCAGGGAACCGTAGGCGAAGAACCAGGTGAGGGGTTCGGGGGGCGACGCGTCGGTTGCCGGGGCTTCGGTTGTCGGGGTTTCGGGCATCAGGGCTTGGGCGCCAGCGGGTCCTCGGGCTGACGGATATAGGCTTGGCCGGCCTCGACGACGCCGCGGCGAATGGCGCGGGTGCGGGTGAAGAGGTCGAAGAGGGTCTCGCCCTCGCCCCAGCGAATAGCGCGCTGCAGCGCCACGAGGTCCTCGGTGAAGCGGCCGAGCATCTCGAGCACGGCTTCCCGGTTGTTGAGGAAGACGTCGCGCCACATGGTCGGGTCGGAGCCGGCGATGCGGGTGAAGTCGGTGAAACCACCGGCGGCGTATTTGAAGACCTCGCTCTGCTCCTGCTCCTCGAGGTCGGCGACGGTGCCGACGATGGTGTAGGCGATCAGATGCGGCAGATGCGAGGTGATCGCCAGGATCTTGTCGTGGTGCTCGGGCGTCATGAGGTCGACCGCCGAGCCGGCCTTTTCCCAGAGCGTCTTGATCCGCTCGACAGCCAAGGGATCGGTGTCCTCGATGGGTGTGAGGATGCAGCGACGGCCTTCGAAGAGGGTGGCGAAGGCGGCCTCGGGGCCGGAATGCTCGGTGCCGGCGACCGGGTGGCCGGGAACGAAGCGGGACGGGTCGGGCAGATGCGGGCAGACGTCGCGGACGATCTGCGCCTTGACCGAGCCCACGTCGGTGATGATGGCGTCCGGACCGATGCCGGGCGCCATGGCAGCCGCGATGGCGCCCATGGCCGCGGGCGGGGTGCCGAGGACGACGAGATCGGCACCTCGGACGGCTTCGGCCGGATTGGTGGTGGCGCTGTCGCAGAGGCCGAGTTCGAGTGCCTGATCCAACGTCTCCCGGCGCCGCGACGCCGCCACGATCTCGCCGGCGAGCCCGTGCCGGCGCAGGACCTTGGCGAGCGAGCCGTTGATCAGTCCGATGCCGATGAAGGCGGCTTTCTGGAACGGCTTCATGCCGCGAGCTGGCCCTGCACGAAGCGGGCGAGCGATGCGACGAGGGCGCGGTTCTCGGCCTCGAGCCCGACGCTGATGCGCAGGCAGTGCGGCAGGCCGTAGGCGCCCATGGCCCTGGGGATCAGGCCTTCGGCCTCGAGGTGGGCGTTGGCGGCCGCGGCATCGCGGCCGGGCTCGCTCGGAAAGGCCACCAACACGAAATTGCCGGCGCTGGGATGAACGACGAGGCTCAGTTTCTCGATCTCGGCCGCGAGCCAGGGCAGCCAGGTGGCGTTGTGGCGCCGGGCCCTGGTTTCGTGCTCGAGGTCGTCCAGGGCGGCGATCCCGGCCTTTTGCGCCGGTGCCGAGACGTTGAAGGGGCCGCGCAGGCGGTTGACGACGTCGACCACCGCAGGCGTGCCGTAGAGCCAGCCGAGGCGCAAGGCGGCGAGGCCGTAGAGCTTGGAGAAGGTCCGGGTCATGACGACGTTGGGCGCAGTGGCCGCCAAGCCGATGCCACTGTCGTAGTCCTCGGCTTCGACGAACTCGGCATAGGCGGCATCGATCACGAGGAGAACGTCCTCGGGCAGGCCGGCATGCAGGCGGTGGAGCTCGTCCCGGCCGATATAGGAACCCGTGGGGTTGTTGGGGTTGGCGATGAAGACCAGGCGGGTGCGGCTGGTGACGCGGGCGAGCAGCGCGTCGACATCGGCCGTCAGCGCCCGTTCCGGGGCGGCGACGGGCGTGGCTCCGGCACCCAGGGCCGCGAGCTTGTACATCAAAAAGCCGTGCTCGGTGTAGAGCACCTCCTCGCCCGGACCGGCATAGGCCTTGGTCAAGAGGGCGATGAGCTCGTCGGAGCCGGCGCCGCAGACGATCCGGGCAGGGTCGAGGTTGTGGCGCCGTGCCAGGGCGCCGCGCAGCTCCTCGGAGCCGCCCTCGGGGTAACGGTGCAGCCGGTCGGCCGCATCCTTGTACGCCTCGATGGCCTTCGGGCTCGGTCCGACGGCGCTCTCGTTGGCGGAGAGCTTGATGGCCGGGCGGGCATTGCCGGTCTCCGAGTTGCCGATCTGGGCCTTGCCGCCCTGATAGGCCTGAATTTCCATGATACCCGGCCGGGGCCGCGGTCCTGTCATCGTGTCCTGCCTCGGTGATGCAACAAAGATGGGTGCCGGCTCAGCCGGCGGTGCTGTCTGTCTGCAGCGGTCGTGGATAGCTGCCGAGCACCTCCAGGCGCAAGACTCTGTCGCGCAACGGGGCGAAGGCTTGCTGCAATCCGCTGAGCGCCGGTTCGGCCATGCCCTCGACCTCGACCAGGTGAAACGCGGTTTCGGGCTCGAGATCGCGCAGGGAGGCGAGCTCGACCAACTCGACGCCGCCGGCCTCGATCAGATCGCGCAGCCGCGCTCGGCTGAGGTCGAGATCGGTTTCGAGGGCGAGCATGGTGAGATCGGCCCCGGACGGTTCCTCGGGCAGGGCGCCGAGCACCAGCGCACCGAGCGGCTGATCGCCGTCATCGCTTGTGCCATCCGTGCAGAACGGGGCGCAGAACGGCAGGCGGGAGACGATGCGCAGCGGGCTGTCGAGAAGGGTGAGGGCGACCCGCTGCCACCAGTAGCTGTCGTCGAGGGGGGCCGGCAAAACCAGGAGTTCGGCCTCGCCGGCGCCGATCAGGCGAAAGCCCTGCTGCGCCGTCTCGACGGCCAGGAGCGGCGTCAGAGCGCCGAAATGGTCGTGCGCCAGAGCCCAGGCATGCGGTGCGGTGGGATCGGCCAGGACCGCCACGTTGAAGGGCGTTTGCAGCCGCGTGGTGGCGCCCAGCAGTTCGCGCCACATCCGAGTTACGGCGGGCGCCGGCAAGTCGGGCCCGGCCTTGGCCGCGAGGCGGCGAATGATTTGGGCCTCGCGGGCGGGGCGGAGGGCCATGCCGGCGACGGCGGCCTGATCCCTGGCCTTCAGCTCGCCGATCCGATGCACCACGGCGAGGCGCTCCAGCAAGAGGTCGATCACCGCGTCGTCGATGCGGTCGACCTCCGTTCGCCATCGGGCAAGCTCGTCCAGGGCAGAATCGACCACCGCTCTTGGTCTCCGCAGAAAGGCGAAAGCGCGTTCTCTTACGCTGGCCCGGAGAGGCCGTAAAGCGCTGGCGCTGGCCCGGCCTGACCAAGTCCGCACCGCTGCAGCCGGCGCGCTTGACAGCCGATCGTCAGCCGGCAGAATGCGTTGCCGTGGTGATTTGAGCTGACCGGCTTGCGGCCACGTTAAAGAAGCAGCTAAAAGGTCGTGCCCGACTGCCCTGTCGATTCCGCGCGATCCCTGATGCTTTTTGGCTTCGCCGGTCGGCACGGGAGGGCTCTTTGTATGCCGATCAAGATTCCCAACGACCTGCCGGCTGCGGCCAAACTCGCCGAGGAAGGCGTGCGCCTGATCGACGAGCACGAAGCCTCGCGGCAGGATGTGCGACCGCTGCAGATCGCGTTGCTCAATCTGATGCCGGAAAAGCCCAAGACCGAGACGCAGCTCGCTCGGCTCCTCGGTGCCACGCCCTTGCAGGTCGAACTCACGCTCTTGACCACCTCGACCTACCGGCCGCAGAACGTGCCGCTCTCCCATCTGCAGTCCTTCTACCGCCAGTGGGAGGATGTCCGGCACAAGAAGTTCGATGGGTTGATCGTCACCGGGGCCCCGGTCGAGCTGATGCCGTTCGAGGAGGTCAAGTACTGGCCCGAGCTCGCGGCCATCTTCGACTGGTCACGAACCAACGTGCATTCGTGCTTTCACATCTGCTGGGGGGCGCAGGCGGCCCTCTATCACTTCCATCGGGTGCCCAAGCACACGCTGCCGGTGAAGCGCTTCGGGATCTATACGCATTACGTCATCGAGCGGCGGGATGCGCAGCGGCCGGGCTTGCTGCGCGGCTTCGACGACTATTTCCTGGTCCCGGTCTCCCGCCATACCGAGGTCAGGCGGGAGGACATACCCGACGGCAGCGACCTCGAGGTGCTGGCGGTCTCGAATGCGGCCGGACTCTGTCTGCTCCACGATCCGAGGCATCGCGAGATCTTCATGTTCAACCATCTGGAATACGACACCTATACCCTCGCCGACGAGTACCACCGCGACCTGGCATCGCGCAGCGACGTCTCCCTGCCTTTGAACTACTATCCCGACGACGACCCGTCGAAGGCGCCGCGCAATTGCTGGCGGGCTTATGCGCACCTCTTGTTCGGCAACTGGATCAACGAGATCTACCAGACGACGCCCTTCGAGATCAGTCTGATCGGCGGCGAGCCGGCGCGGGAGGTGGCGGCGTGAGAGGTTGCTGCGGCGTTGCCCGGCGTGGCGCGCCGAGCGCCATTGCCGGCTCGTCGTCGGCCGGATTGCGGTGCAGGACCAGGGAGCGCGTCTTGCCGCGGGCCATCACGCCTTCGGGCACCGGCACGTAGCGCCGGCTGCCCGGGCGGGCGAGGGCGAATTCCGGCGTCGGGCTGTAGACCTCCTTGATCGCTTCCACGATCAGCACACCCGAGAAATGCGGCAGGATCTTCAAGCCGATCCGCTCCATCGGTACGCTCAGCTTCAAGGCGTAGCTGCGACCGCGCTTCAACAGGCGGCTCAGCGGCGGCATGTAGAGGGCGCGGCGGGTTTCGCCGACGACGAACAGGTTGTTCTTCAGGCTGCGCTCGAGCTGGTCGCTGGTGTAGGGCTGGCCGAAGCCGAAAGGCGTGCGCTCGCTCCAGCACCAGAGGCCGCGGCGGTTGGGCGCGATCACCACGAGCCGGCCGCCATCCTGGAGGACGCGCCAAGCCTCGCGCATCAGCCGGCCCGCGTGCGGGCTGCATTCGAAGGCGTGGGCCATGATGATGCAGTCGAACGAGCGGTCGTCGAAGGGGAGCTCGTCCTCGCGGCCCAAAGCCACGCGATTGCGGCCGTCGGGCGGCCAGGCCCGCCCTCCCTGGGTTGCCGGCATCAGCGCGATCTGGCTTCCCGCCTCCTCGAAGACCCCGAGATACGGCGTGGCATAGCCGATGCCGAGCAGGTCCTTGCCCGTGAGGTCGGGCCAGAGCTGGCGCAGCTGATGGTTGATCAGGCGCCGCGCATACTCGCCGTCTCGACTAGCATAGAACGATGTCAACTCGACGATATCGGGCCGCATCCCATCCACCACCCGGTGAGCCTGCCTTGCACTATACGCATCTGCCACCGTATTTGAAGGCCGAGTGTCACCCCAAGCGACACCGGAGGAAACGACGATGACCCTCGAGATCGAGCTTTTGCCGATCCTCAGCGACAACTACTGCTTCATCCTGCGCGAGCCCGAGCAGGGCATTACCGGCGTAGTCGATCCCGGCACGGACGGTCCGGTCGCTACCCGTCTCGACGAGCTCGGCAATGGACTGGACTGGATCTTGATCACCCATCACCACGCCGACCACACCGGCGGCAATCTGGCCTTGAAGGAGCGCTTCGGCTGCCGGATCGCCGGGCCCGCCGCCGAGGCCGCGCGGGTGCCCGGGATCGACCTCGAGCTGCGGCACGGCGACAGCTTCAGGCTCGGCGCGGAGACGGCGACCATCATCGACACGCCGGGACACACCCGGGGCCACATCAGTTTCCATTTCCCGGATAGCCGAGCGCTGTTTTGCGGCGATGCCATGTTCGTGCTCGGTTGCGGTAGGCTGTTCGAGGGCGATGCGGCGATGATGTTCGCCTCCTTTGCGCGGCTCTTGGCCCTCGACGACGAAACCCGGGTCTATTGCGGCCACGAATACACGGCGAGCAATGCCCGCTTCGCGCTCTCGGTCGATGCCGGCAACGCCGAGCTGCAGGCGCGGGGCAGGGAGATCAGCGAGCTCAGGGCCAAGGACCAGCCGACCGTTCCCTCGACCATCGGCCGGGAGCGCGCGACCAATCCGTTCGCGAGGGCGGCCACGGCTGCCGAGTTCGGCCGGTTGCGGAAGCTCAAGGATCAGTTCTAGCGGTGTCGGATCGGGTAGCGGAATCGGCGCAGCCACCGTGGTCGCGCACGCGCCGGCAGAGCCGGGCGAGTTGCGGGTCGTGGATCGCCAGCTCGACGAGGTGATCGTGGGTGTTGAAGAGGTAGTCGCAGCAGCGGCCGATCGGGCCCTCGGCGATGGCCAGCGCGTCCACGACCGCGGCCTCGTCGAGCTTGCCGGCGTAGCGCTGGTGGCGCCGGTTGATGGTGAAGGTCAGCGCCCGGATCGGCCCCTGGTCGGTCCGGCCGCTGACCCAGGTCGGCACATAGGCCGCGGTGATCATCTCGCGGCGCCAGATCAGAGTCAGCTCCTCCTCGACCGCCCCGGCCTCGATCCGGTAGAACAATCCCTGACAGCTGCCGCCCCGGTCGAGCCCGAGCATCAGCCCCGGCCGGTCGACCGTGCCGCGGCCGAGAAAGGTCCAGAGGCAGAACCGTCGATGATAGCCATAAATGCGCCCGAGCCGCCGCTCGACGAAGTGGAAGGCCGGGTTCCAGATCAGCGAGCCGTAGGCGAAGACCCACACGTCCTCGCCGGCCGGCTGGTCGGCGAGCGCCCTCGCCCGGCAGGCCTGCAGCTCGTCCTCGGTGCGGATCATGGCTGCGTCACCAGCCGTTCCCGCGGCCTCTCTGAGCCGCGCGAGCCAGCCCTCCTGCAAGTTTTCCCGAGTGATCATCCGCGCTCCGTCCACCTCGTTCGCCCGTCGGCACGCCATGACCGCCACATCTCAACCGCTCGGCCGTCCTCTCGACATAGCCGAGTTGGCACCGGGCGCAAGCGCCCCGCCTCGGGCCGGCCGGCTGCCGTTGCAGGGGACTCGGCATGATCGAGCCGCTCGGCGGGCCAGCCTATTGGCTGCCCTTCGTCATCGCCTTCGCCGTGGGCTATCTCGCGGGCTCGGTGCCATTCGGCTTGATTTTGACCAAGCTCGGGGGGGCCGGGGACATTCGCGGCATCGGCTCCGGCAATATCGGCGCCACCAACGTGCTGCGCACCGGCCGCAAGGGCCTGGCGCTGGCGACGCTCGCGGCCGACATCGCCAAGGGTGCCCTGCCGACGCTCCTGGCCTTTGCTTGGCTCGGGCCCGATATCGCCGTCGCGGTCGGGCTCGGCACGGTGCTCGGCCACTGTTTTCCGATCTGGCTGCGCTTTCGCGGCGGCAAGGGGGTGGCGACCGCCGCCGGGGTCATCCTGGCGCTGACGCCCGTCGTCGTGCCGATCATTCTCGCCATCTTCATCGCGATCGTCTGGGCCACCCGCTACGTTTCGCTGGGCTCGTGCCTGGCCGCCATTGCCGCTCCCGTTACCGCCTGGCTGCTCGGCTACGGCCAGCCGGCCGAGTTCTACGTATTCCTCGCGGTGATCGTCGTCGGCACCCACCATGCGAACATCCTGCGGCTGCTGAAGGGCAAGGAAAGCAAGCTCAGCTTGGCGAAGAAGAGCTGAGCGGTTCAGCGTTTGACCGCGTTGATGTGCCAGAGATGCCAGTGCTTGGCCTCGCCCTTGGGGGTGATCGTGTCGTCCTCCTCTTCTTCGAGGTGTTCGAGGTGAAAGCCCCGGAGCAGCGCCACGAGCTCCGCCCGATCGAGGCCGACGACGGGGCCCTTGTCCTGCACCACGTTGTCCCGCACCACGTTGTCCCGCACCCGGTCGTCTCGTACCCAGCTGTCGTTGGGGCCCAAGAGATGCCCGGCGAAGCGACCGCCCGGGACGAGGGCCGTGTAGATCCGGCGCACGAGATCGTCGAGCACGGCCTGCCGCTCGACGAAGACGAGCGAGAAGCTGGCATTGACCAGCTCGGCGGGTGGCAGATGGCAGTGCTCGAAGCGCGCCGCGCGGGTGACCAGGCGCGGTCGCCAGGCGGCCGGCACGGCGGCTTTCAGGTCGGCGAGGGCCGTGGGCTCCGCGTCGACCGCGAGCACGTGCCGACCCGCGGCCAGCAGCGGCAGCGTGTCGCGGCCGGTGCCGCAACCGAGATCGATCGCCCGGCGGCCGGGCGGAGCACCCGGCAGGCTCGCTTCATGGAGGGCGCGCAACAGGGTCGGGCGCGGCGGCCGGCCACGTGTTGCGGCATAATAGGTCGACCAAGTTCTATCATCGGTTGATTTTTGCACCGTTCCCTGGCTTCTCTCGACGCGGTTGATCCAACATGGCAGCCGATGTGAGCAGCGACCCTTACGATCCCCACCGTTTGGCCTGGCTCCGGCTCGCCCGGTCGCGCGGCCTCGGCAGCACCTTGTTCTTTCGCCTGATCGAGCGCTACGGCAAGCCCCGAGCGGTGATCGAGGCTTTGCCCCGGCTGCAGGCCAAGCTGGCGCCCAAGGGCTTCGCGCTGGCGAGCGAGGCCTCGGTCGTCGACGAGATCGAGGCGCTCCGGCGGTTGGGCGGGGTGCATCTCATGGCGGACGAGCCCGCCTATCCCCTGCCCTTGCGCGCCATCGCCGACCCGCCGCCGGTCCTGACGCTGCTCGGCCGGACGGACCTGCTCGGCGGCCGGGTAATAGCTGTGGTCGGTGCCCGGAACGCCAGCGGCAACGGCCGCTATCTGGCCACGCAGTTGGCGCGGGAGATCAGCGGGCGCGGGCTGACCGTGGTCTCCGGCCTCGCGCGCGGAATCGATACGGCAGCGCACCAGGGCGGGCTCGAGGGTGAGGGCTCGACCATCGCGGTGCTGGGCTCCGGCCTCGATGTGATCTACCCGCCCGAGAATGCCGAGTTGCACGCGCGGATCGCGTCAGCGGGCCTGATCGTCAGCGAGCGGGCGCCGGGCACACCGCCATTGGCCCGGCACTTTCCCCGGCGCAATCGGATCATCGCCGGTCTCGCCTCGGCCGTGCTGGTGGTCGAGGCGGCGTCGCGGTCGGGCTCCTTGATGACCGCCCGGCTGGCCGCGGCCGAGGGGCGCGAGGTGATGGCGGTGCCCGGCTCGCCGCTCGATCCGCGCCATGCGGGGACCAACCAGCTGTTGCGTGACGGTGCTGCCCTGGTGACCGGTATCGAGGACGTCATGGCGGCCCTGCCGGACTGGACCACAGCGCCGTCGAAGGCCCCGAAACTGTCGCAACCGGCGGCTGGATCGGTGGCTGGGAAGGCCGCATCGCCGCCGGTTTCAGGGCCGGCCCAGGCAGGTCCGTCAGCGCCCGCCGCGCCGCCCGGCGCCCTGCCGGACCACATCGCCACGCTGCTCGGGGTCGAGCCGATGCCGGTTGACGAAGTCATACGCCAATGCCATGCATCGCCGTCGGCGGTGCAGAATGCGTTGCTCGACCTCGAACTCGACGGCCGTTTGAAGCGCCACCCGGGCAACCGCATTTCCCGCGCGTTGGCCTGAAAGTCCGGCTTTTTTGCGCTGGCCGGCTTGCCGATGGCCGCGCCGGGACGACCTAGAGCGGTTGTGCGGCCAGGGCCAGAGCAGCCGAACACCGCAAGAAGCCCAGCAGACCAACAAGGCCCCGTTTCAGGCCGCCCTTGGATTGAGCCGTCTCATGGATGTTGTCGTCGTCGAATCGCCGACCAAGGCCAAAACGATCAAGAAATACTTGTCCGATGCGCCAGACGTCGAGGCGAGCTACGGGCACGTGCGCGATCTTTTGGAAAAGGACGGCTCGGTTCTACCGGATGACGACTTCAAAATGTTGTGGACAGTGCTCGACGACAAAAAGAAGCGGGTCGACGACATCGTTCGGGCAGTGCGTGGTGCCAAGCGGCTCTTTCTCGCGACCGACCCCGACCGAGAGGGCGAGGCGATCTCCTGGCATCTGCTCGAGGTCTTGAAGGAACGCAAGGCCCTGAAGGATGTCGAGGTCAAGCGGGTGGTCTTCCACGAGATCACCAAGAACGCGGTGATCGAGGCGATGGCGCATCCGCGCGATCTCGACCAGAGCCTGATCGACGCCTATCTGGCGCGCCGAGCCCTCGATTACCTCGTCGGCTTCACCCTCAGCCCGGTGCTCTGGCGCAAGCTGCAGGGCTCGCGTTCGGCCGGCCGCGTGCAGTCGGTGGCGCTTCGGCTGATCTGCGAGCGCGAGGCCGAGATCGAGGCCTTCGTCCCGCGCGAGTACTGGACGGTCGAGGCGCTCCTCGAGACGCCGGACAAGTCGCGATTCAAGGCGAGGCTCACGCATCTGGGCGAGAAGAAGCTCGGCAAGTTCGATCTCGGCGACGAGGCTGCGGCCAAGGCTGCCGTGGCCAAGCTGGAGGCTGCCGATCTCGCCATCGGGCCGGTCGAGAAGAAGCAGGTGAGCCGCCAGCCCTCGCCGCCCTTCTCCACCTCGACCCTGCAGCAGGAAGCCGCGCGCAAGCTCGGTTTTTCCGCTGATCGGACGATGAAGACCGCGCAGCGGCTGTTCGAGGGGGCGCAACTCGGTGGCGAGACGGTGGGCTTGATCACCTACATGCGGACCGATTCGGTCCAGCTCTCGCGCGACGCGACCCAGGCCGCGCGCCAGCTGATCGATCGGAGCTACGGCGAGAGCTACCTGCCGGAGCATGCCCGGGTCTTCAAGACCAAGACCAAGAACGCGCAAGAAGCGCACGAGGCGATCCGTCCGACCGATGTCCATCGCGAGCCGAAGATGGTCGCCCGCTATCTCGACGACGACCAGCGCCGGCTCTACGACCTGATCTGGAAGCGCACGGTCGCCAGCCAGATGGCGGCGGCCAGGCTGGATCGGGTGACCGTCGACATCGTCGACAAGGCGGGTGCCGTGACCTTGCGCGCGACCGGCCAGACCATCGCCTTCGACGGTTTCTTGAAGCTCTACCAGGAAGGCCGCGACGATCCCTCGGGCGACGACGAGGACGACGCGAACGTGCTGCTGCCGGCGCTCACCACCGGCACGCCCGTCGAGGAGCGCGGGGTCGACCCGGCCCAGCATTTCACCGAGCCACCGCCCCGCTTCAGCGAGGCGAGCCTGGTCAAGAAGCTGGAGGAGCTGGGGGTCGGCCGGCCATCGACCTATGCCAGCATCATCTCGGTCCTGCAGAACCGCGAATATGTCAGGCTCGAGCAGAAGCGCTTCGTGCCGGAGGATCGGGGCCGCCTGGTCTCGGCGTTCCTCACCAGCTTCTTCGACCGCTACGTCCAGCCGACCTTCACCGCGGCCTTGGAAGACAAGCTGGATCGAGTGGCGGCAGGCGAGCTCGCCTGGAAGGACGTCCTGCGCGAGTTCTGGCAGCCGTTCGTGGCCAGTGTGGGCGAGGTGAGCGAGCTTCGCGTCGCCGAGGTGATCGACAGCCTGAACGAGGCCCTGGCCGCCAGGCTCTTCCCGCCCCGGGCCGATGGCAGCGACGTGCGTTCCTGCCCACTCTGCAAAGAGGGCCGGCTCAGCCTCAAGCTCGGCCGCTACGGCGCTTTCGTCGGCTGCTCGAACTACCCCGAATGCCGCTTCACCCGGCAGCTCGGCGACGATGTCGACGGCGATCCCGCCAAGGCCAAGGACGAGCGGCTCCTGGGCGTCGATCCGGCGAGCCAGGAAGAGGTCTGGCTGAAGAACGGGCGCTTCGGCCACTATATCCAGTCGGGCTCGGGCGATGCGATCAAGCGGAGCTCGCTGCCGCCCAACCTCCAGCCCGACGATATCGACCTCGAGATCGCCTTGAAGCTTTTGGCGCTGCCGCGTCCGGTCGGCACGCACCCGGAGACGGGCGAGGCGATT
>JAABSG010000110.1 GCA_011390475.1 Geminicoccaceae bacterium
GACGCTCTTCCGATCTGGGGTGGTGACGCGGATCAGCGCCGATGCGGTGGCCGGGGCTGAGCCCGGTGAGCTGCCGAGCTTCGCCGTCGAGGTGATGACGCTGCGCGACCACATGGGCGCCGACGGCACGCTGCCGGTGCTGCCCGGCATGGTGGTCGATGTCGAGCTCAGGGTCGGCGAGCGCTCGATCCTCTCCTATCTCACCGAGACGCTGACGACGATGAAGGACCGGGCGTTCAAAGAGGGCTGAGAGCTACGACCCGCCGCCCGAGCGAGTGCCGAAATTCTGTTGCACGTTGCGCGTCTCGCCGGTCATGCCGACCACCTCGAGCGAGCCGTCGGTCATCCGCGCCAGGGTGAAGTCGCGCTCGGCGAAGCCCTGACAGCTGACGGAGCCGGTAAGCGGCAACAGCTCGAAATCCTGGCGCATCTGCTCGTCGCGCCAGAAATAACGGATGCGCATGACCACCTGCTCCTCGGTCTCCTCGAGCACCGTCGATTGGGTGATCGAGCGGATCGCCGGTGCGGTGCACATGCCGCCTTCTTCGGTCGCCTTGTCGAGATAGAAGCGCTGCAGCTGCCATTGCAGTCCCGGAACGCCCGCGACCGAGGGACCCTCCATGCTGCAGGCGGCGAGCCATAGCGCGCCGATCATCGTCGCTAGTGTCCGGGCACGCCCTGATCCAGCCATACGCGCTCCTCGCTGCGCTCAAGCCACGGCACGTGCCGCGGCAGCGGGCAGACTGAGGGAGAATGTCGTACCGTGCTCGCCGGTTGCCAAGAGGCGGAGCTCGCCACCGTGCGCCCGGGCGATTTCGCGGCTGATGGCGAGCCCGAGGCCGGTGCCGGCGCTCGGGGTCGAGCTGGCGAAGGGCTGGAACAGCCGCTCTTGCACGGCCGAGGGCAGGCCGGGCCCGGTATCGGCGATCTCGACGGTCACGCTGCCGCCGTCGTGCCGGCTCGAAAAGCTCAACCGGCCACCTCCGGGCATCGCCTCGAGCGCGTTCTTGGTGAGGTTCAAGAAGAGCCGGTGCAGCTGATCCGGATCGCCGCGCACGAGGCTGCCGGGGGCCACCCGATTGTCGATCCGGGTCGTCGGGGGCGGCTGGAGGGCGGTCAGCACCTCGCTGATCAGGGGCAAGAGCGCGACCTCGTCGAGCCGCGGCCGTGGTGGCCGGCTCTTGGCGAAATCGAGCGAATCCTGGCAGAGCCGGATCGCCCGCTCCAGGGTCTGGATCAGCTTGGGGGCCACGGCCCGGACGGCCGGATCGGCGCTCCGCTCCAGTCGGTCGGAGACCAGAAGAGCGGTGCCCAGGATGTTGCGCAGATCGTGATTGAGCTTGCTCACCGTCTCGCCGAGGGCCGCCAATCGCGTCTTTTGCGCCAGCGCCTGGCGCAGGTCGTGGGTCATTGCGTCCAACTCGCGATCGACGATGCCGAGCTCGTCGCTGCGGGCCGAAAGCGCGCCGTCCTGGCTCTGGTCCTCGGGCCGCTGGCGAAAGCGGGCGAGCCGCTCGGTGATGTTGGTCAGCGGCCGCACGATCAGCTGGCGGAGCGCAAAAAAGAGCATCGCCGCGACGATCAGCGAGAGCACGAGGGAAAGGATCAAGATGCGCCAGGCATAGTCGGTCATCGCCGCATGGAGCGGCATCTCGGTGAGCGTCACCTCGACGGTCGTGCCGAATTCCATGGGCGAGGGGCCGACCACCCGGATCACCCGCTGGCCGCCATGCGCCAGCGTCTCGACGGCGGCCGCGACCAGTTGCGGCCACCCCTCGCCGCCGAGCTCGATGGTGGTGTCGACCGGGGCCTCCATGCCGAGCATCAAGACCGGTCGGTCGCGGATGATGGTGACCGAGAGCACGCCCGCGTGGGTCAACAGCGCGTCCTCGATCGCCGGTGAGGGCCGCTCGTTCTCGTAGCCGATGCCGATGGTCGAGAGATGCGCCGCGGCGATTCGCTCCTCGAGATAGACGAGCCGGAACCGGGCGATCGACGGCACGAAGATCAGGACCTCGCCGAGCAGCAGGAAGGCGACGGTCAACAGCAGCAGCCGCGCCGAAAGCGACCGGCCGAGGAGAGGCCGGCTGCCGGCGGCCCGCACGGTCAGGCCGACCGCTGGTGCTGGCGGCGCATCGGCGATGGGCGCCTTGCGCCCCTGATCGTCTCCGGTGTGGCCCACATGACGGGATCCAGGCTCAGCTCGAGCTGTCGTTCAACGTCCAATCATAGCGATAGGCGTCGATCCCCTCAACGCCGGCAAGCAGTTGCCGGGTCTCGCCCGTGGCATGGCCGCGCATGTGGCTCAGGACGCCGGCCTCGCTACCGCCGAAATCCGCTTGAAACCAATCGTAGATGCTGGAGGCGGTGAGCTGGCTCGGCAAGAACGTCCGCTCGACCATGGCGACGCCACGGGGGTGGTCGACATAGTCCGTCGCCGCCTGCTCCAGCATCGCCTCGAGCCGGCTCGCGGTGAACGGCTCCGGCTGCAGGTTCGGGCAGCCGATCGAGGCGCAATTCACCGCGTAGTGGATGCGCGGGTCGCGCCAGATCGGCCGGAGGATGCGGTGCTCGATATCGTCGAGCGAGAGCGCCTCGCCGTTCACGACGACCAGTTGCCGGCGCCAGGGGCCGCGGCTGAAGAGGCCGGGCGAGATGGCGATGTCGCGGATGCTGGCGACCGGGTAGTGCTCGACGACCACCAGCAGCGTCAGCGCGTTGTAGAAGTTGATCCAGTAGGCCATCTGCTCGGCGCGGTTCAGCCCGTCCGGGTCGATCGCCTCGAGGCTCTGGACATAGGCTGCGAGGGCCGCCCGATCGTCGGCCCGGAGTGCGGCATATCGCACCCGGTTGACCCCGTCTGCGTGGCGGGTGAGGTAGCGGTCGAGGAGATCGCCATAGGCGGCGTGGTCGACGAGGGTGGCCGAGTCCGGGTCGTGCGCCTCCCAGCGCGGCCAGCGTTCGGCGGCCGGCGCGGCGTCGGCGGGGCGAGGGGCCAAGGTTGCTGCGCCGGTCGAGACGAGGGCGGCGGGCAGCAGCAGACGGGCCCGCATCGGCAACAAGTGGGGGCGTGGCGGTCCGGGCTTCGCCATGTTGGCTCTCCTCGATTGTTGTGCAGGGTTGTTTGACAGGGCGGGGCTGCCCGCTTATGTGTGCCGCTCGGTCGGCGATGCGCCGCCCGGCACGCACGAACTTGTGCCGATAACGAGGATTTGACCCGTGAAGAGAACGTACCAGCCGAGCCGGCTCGTGCGCAAAAGGCGCCACGGCTTTCGCGCGCGCATGGCCACCGTCGGCGGCCGTCGCGTCATTCGTGACCGCCGCGCCAAGGGCCGCAAGCGCCTGAGCGCTTGAGCGGCACCCGGTCACCCTGACGCGCAACGAAGCACGCGGTGTCGATCTGCTCGCCTCCCTCGAGAAGCGTCGGGACTTTCTCAGGTGTGCCCGCGGCCGCAAGGCCGTGCGGCGTGCGTTCGTCCTGCAAATGGCGGCGAAGCCCGCAGCGGTCGCAAATGCCGGCGAGCCCGACCCGGTCCGGGTCGGCTTCACCGCCTCGCGCAAGGTGGGTGGTGCCGTCCAGCGCAACCGCGCCAAGCGCCGCCTGCGCGCCGCTGCCCGTGCCGTCATGCCGGGTGCGGTGGTGCCGGGCTTCGACTACGTGCTCGTTGCCCGGGGCGCGGTGCTGACATGTCGCTACGCGGACCTCGAATCGACGTTGCGCGCGGCCATGGCCGAGTTGAGCAAGGCCCAGGCCAGAGCCGCGGCGCCGGCCAGGGCGACGGCGTTGCCGGCTTCGTCCGCGCCGCCATCGCCGCCCTCGACCGCGCTTTGAGCCTGACGCTCCAGGGGCTCGTGCTGGTCTACCGCTACTTGATCTCGCCCGTGCTGCCGCACGGCTGCCGCTATGCCCCGAGTTGCTCGCTCTACGCCATGGAGGCGTTGCGGCTGCACGGCGCGATCCGGGGCGGCTGGCTCGCCCTTCGCCGCATCCTCGGTTGTCATCCTTGGGGCGGCTCGGGCTTCGATCCGGTGCCGCCACCAGGCCGAGCCTCCATACACCAGCATACCGCCCGGTGCGCGCTCGATGCCCAGCACCGACACCCTGCAAGAGACGCCTCGGAATCGATCGGTCGGCCTTAATGACAGACCAAAAGAACCTCATCCTCGCCATCGTCTTCTCGGTCGGCATCATCCTGCTTTTCCAGGTTTTCTACGAGATGCCGCGGATGCGCGAGCAGGAACGCCTGCGCGAGATGCAGGAAGCCTCGGTGCAGCAGCAGGAGGCGGTGACCCGCCCGGCGCCTACTGCCGAAGGCTTGCCGCCCGATGCGGGCGCCATCGGTCAGGCCCTCGATCCCGGGATCAGCCTCGACCCCGTCACCACGCGCGAAGGGGCGCTGGGTGCGACACCCAGGGTGGCGATCGACAATGGCCGGGTGCACGGCTCGATCGCCCTGCGCGGCGGGCGCATCGACGACATCACGCTGGTCGACTACCGCCAGTCGCTGGCGCCCAACGCGCCCGAGGTCGAGTTGTTGAATCCGGTAGGGGCGTCCTCCCCCTATTTCGCCGAGTTCGGCTGGGTCGCCGCCGGCGGCGCCACGGTGCCCGACGGCGATACCGTCTGGGAGACCACGGGCGACCGGCTGAGTGCCAGCGACTCCGTCGATTTTCGCTGGGACAACGGCGAGGGGCTGATCTTCCACAAGCGAATCAGCCTCGATACCGACTTCATGTTCGAGGTCGAGCGGTCGGTCGAGAACACCAGCGGTGAGCCGGTCACGCTCTATCCCTACGGTCTCTTGACCCGCTGGCCGACGCCCGAGATCATGGGCTTCTTCATCCTCCACGAAGGCCCGATCGGCGTTCTCGACGGAACCTTGAAGGAGATCGACTACTCGGGGTTGCGCGGCGCAGAGCCCGAGCGCTTCGACAGCACCGGCGGCTGGGTCGGCTTCACCGACAAATACTGGCTGGGCGCCCTGATCCCCGATCAGGCGGAGACCATCGAGGCCACCTTTCGCCACACCTTGCGGGCGGGCGAGGATCGCTACCAGATCGACTATCTGGGGCAGGGCAGGGTGATCGCCGCCGGCGAACGGATCACCGTTACCGACCGGCTGTTCGCCGGGGCCAAGGAGGTGCATCTCCTCGACGCCTACAGTGAGCGGTACGGCATCCCGCTCTTCGATCGCGCCGTCGATTTCGGCTGGTTCTACTTCCTGACCAAGCCGATTTTCCACGTGCTGACCTGGCTCTACGGCATCCTCGGCAATTACGGGCTGGCCATCCTGGCGCTGACCTTGATGGTCAAGCTGATCTTCTATCCGCTGGCCAACAAGTCCTACCGCTCGATGAGCCAGATGAAGAAGCTGCAGCCGGAGATGATGAAGCTCCGCGAGCGCTTCGAGAACGACAAGCAGAAGATGCAGCAGGAGTTGATGGCCCTCTACAAGCGCGAGAAGGTCAATCCCTTGGCCGGCTGTCTGCCGATCCTGGTGCAGATTCCCGTCTTTTTCGCTCTCTACAAGGTGTTGTTCGTCTCGATCGAGATGCGCCACGCGCCGTTCTTCGGCTGGATCCAGGATCTCTCGGCCCCCGATCCGACCAGCCTCTTCAACCTCTTCGGCCTCCTGCCCTTCGGCGTGCCGGGCTTCTTGATGATCGGGGTTTGGCCCTTGCTCATGGGCGTCACCATGTTCCTGCAGTTCAAGTTGAACCCGCAGCCGGCCGACCCGATCCAGGCCAAGGTGATGATGTTCCTGCCGTTGATCTTCGTCTTCCTCTTCGCGACCTTCCCGGCCGGGCTCGTGATCTACTGGACCTGGAACAATGTGCTCTCGATCGCCCAGCAATGGCTGATCATGAAGCGCATGGGCGTGAAGATGGGTTGAGCATGGCAACCGCGCCCCAACAGACCGAGCGGGTCGTCCCGCTCTTCTCGGCCGCTGTGATCGAACGACGGATCGACGAGCTGGCCGCCGGCATCGCCGGCACCGTGCCGGCTGACGTCACCGTCGTGGGCCTGTTGAAGGGCAGCTTCATGTTCGCGGCCGACCTGATCCGCGCCCTCGATCGGCACGGGGTCCGGCCTTATGTCGAGTTCCTCCAGGTCAGCTCTTACGGCCTCGAGCAGGCGTCGTCCGGCCGGGTCAAGGTGATCGGCGGCATGCCCGAGACCGCAGAGGGCAAGGACGTGCTCCTGATCGACGACATCCAGGATACCGGCCGCACCCTGACCTTCACCGCCGACCTGCTGAAGGCGCACGGGGCGCGGCATATCTGGAGCGCTGCCCTGCTCGACAAGCCGTCCAGGCGCGTCGTGCCCTTCGATGTCGATTTCATCGGTTTCGAGATCGAGGACGTCTTCGTCGTCGGCTACGGCATCGACTACGCCGAGCGCTACCGGCATCTACCGTTCATCGGCCGTGTCGAAGAAGGCTGAGGACACCGACGAGGCGCGGGCCCGGGCCGAGACGGCGCGGCTGCTCTTCGCCCGCCCGCCCCACTTCATGCTGGGCGTGGCCCGGCTCGACCAGCTGCCCGAGGCGGCCGGCCCCGAGGTCGCCATCGCCGGCCGCTCCAATGTCGGCAAGTCCAGCCTGATCAACGCGCTGACCAACCGGACCGACCTCGCCCGCACCTCCAACACCCCGGGCCGCACCCAGGAGCTCAACTATTTCGAGCTCGACGGCCGCCTTCGCCTGGTCGACCTTCCCGGCTACGGTTACGCCAAGGCACCCAAGGCCACGGTCGAGGCCTGGACCGAGCTCGTCTTCGCCTTTCTCCGCGGCCGGGCGACGCTCCGCCTCGTGGTCCTCCTGATCGACGGCAGGCACGGCTTCAAGCCCGCCGACGAGGAGGCGATGACCCTCCTGGGCAAGGCGGCGGTGCCCTTCGTCGTGGTGCTGACCAAGACCGATCTCGTCAAGAAGCCCGAGCTCGCGCGGCGGGTGGCCGAGATCCGAGCGGCGCTCGCCAAGAAGCCGGCCGCCTGGCCGGAGATCTTCACCACGAGCGCCAAAGACCGCCTGGGCCTCGACGAATTGCGCCTGCTGATGGCGGGTCTGCTCGAGCACGCCTGACCGCTTTCCGAAGGGGGACATCGACGATGGTCGTGAGGCCGGACCCGAACGCGACCGACAAGACCGCCGTCGCCAGCACGCTGATCGAGGCGCTGCCCTATATGCGCCGCCACCACGGTGCCACCTTCGTCATCAAGTATGGTGGCCACGCCATGGGCGAGGAGCACCTGGCCCGCGACTTCGCCCGCGACGTCGTGCTGCTCAAGCAGGTCGGCATCAACCCGGTCGTCGTCCACGGCGGCGGTCCGCAGATCAAGGCGATGCTGGATCGCCTCGCGATCAAGAGCGACTTCGTCGACGGCTTGCGCGTCACCGACGCTGCCACCGTCGAGGTCGTCGAAATGGTCCTCGCCGGCAAGATCAACAAGGAGATCGCCGGCGCCATCCAGGCCGCCGGCGGCAAGGCCGTCGGCATTTCCGGCAAGGACGCCGGCCTGATCACCGCCGAACGCCTGCAGCGCAAGCGCCGCGACCCGGAAAGCAGCATCGAGGCCATCGTCGACCTCGGCTTCGTGGGCGAGCCGAAGACGGTCGATCCCACCATCCTCGAGCTCCTCGCCAAATCCGAGTTCATCCCGGTCGTAGCCCCCATCGGCGCCGGCAGCGACGGCCAAACCTACAACATCAACGCCGATACGGCGGCCGGCGCCATCGCCGGCGCCCTCGCGGCCAAGCGCCTGCTGATGCTCACCGACGTCAAGGGCGTCCTCGACAAATCGGGCCAGCTCCTCTCCCTCCTCGACCTCGACGAAGTGCGTCGCCTGATCGCCGACGGCACCATCTCCGGCGGCATGATCCCCAAGGTCGAAACCTGCACCGCCGCCATCGAAGCCGGCGTGGGTGCTGCCACCATCCTCGACGGCCGAGTCCCCCACGCCCTATTGCTCGAGCTCTTCACCGAACACGGCATCGGCACCCAAATCCGCAAATCGACGCCGAAGTAGCGAAGAAAGAATGTGGGGAAGTTCATCTTCCCCACATTTCTATCGAATCGCTTCAGAGCCGGCAGACTGCCACCTCACGCGCCACTGACGCGCTCGTGACGAGACGCGATTTGAGTGGTGGCCGGCATCGCCCTTAGGTTCCGCGCATCAACGCAGCGAAGGGACCAACCGCAATGCTCCGCTCCACCCTCCTCGCCGGCGCCGTCTTTCTGGCGGCAACGTCTGCGGCCCTGGCCGGCCCGCAATATGTCGACGAGACCGGCTTTGCCGTCAGCGGCTACGACCCGGTCGCCTTCTTCGCGCTCGACCAGGTGCCGCTCGGCGAGTCCCAGCCCAAGGCCGTCCCCGGCCGCGCCGACATCACTGCCGAGTGGAACGGGGCGAACTGGGCGTTCGCCAGCGAGGCCAATCGCGACCGCTTCCTGGAGAACCCGGAGGCCTATGCCCCGGCCTATGACGGTCACTGCGCCTATGGCGTGGCCCAGGGCGGCAAGGTGCCGGGCAACCCCAATCTCTGGCGCATCGTCGACGGCACGCTTTATCTCAACATCAACCCGCCGGTCGTCGGCTTCTGGGAGGCCGATCTCGACGGCAACCTGAAGACCTCGGAGGCGAACTGGCCGGGCCTCGAGAGCGAGGCTGCCTCGGACAGCTCCTGGCTGTCGCTCGACGCCAATGCCGGCACCTACGAGACCCTCGCCCCCATCGGGGGGTGAGCGCCCCGGATCCATGGGGTCCGATCATCCACCAACCCAGCAACCGGAGACCGACATGACCATGAAGTCGACCACCACCAGCGCTTTCGTCGCTGGCGCCGTCGCCGCCGCGTTCGCGGGTGCGAGCACGCTCGCCACCCCGGCGCATGCCGCCAACGAGAAGTGCTACGGCATCTCGCTCGCCGGGCAGAACGACTGCGCCGCCGGCCCCGGCACGACCTGCGCCGGCACCTCCACCGTCGACTATCAGGGCAATGCCTGGACCCTGGTGCCCGAGGGCACCTGCGAGAAGTACGGCGTCGCCGACGATGCCGAATTCGCGCTGCCGGGCGACCGGGTGGGCTCGCTCGAGGAACTCGACCGCGACCTGCCGGCCTGATCCCCAAAAGGCGGGGCGATGCCCGCATCGCCCCGCCGCAACCGGGAGACCACAGCATGCGCACGACCATTCCGTCGGCAGCCGGCCTCGGGCTCAAGGCCCGGCACTATCACGACATCGAGGCGACCAGGCCCGACATCGGCTGGTTCGAGGTGCATCCCGAAAACTACATGGGCGAGGGCGGCCCGCCGCACCGTTATCTGACCGCCATCCGCCGCGACTATCCGCTCGCCCTGCACGGCGTCGGCCTTTCGATCGGCGGCGACGGCCCGCTCGACCAGGCGCATCTCGGCCGGCTGAAGGACCTGGTCGACCGCTACGAGCCGGGCCTCGTTTCCGAGCATCTGGCCTGGTCGACCCATGCCGGCGTCTTCTTCAACGACCTTTTGCCCCTGCCCTATACCGAGGCGACGCTCGAGCGGATCGCCGATCACATCGACCATGTCCAGGAAGCCCTCGGCCGCCGCATCCTGCTCGAAAACCCGTCCTCCTATCTCGCCTTCGAGGCCAGCACGATCAGCGAGCCCGACTTTCTAGGCGAACTCGCGCGCCGCACCGGCTGCGGCCTCCTGCTCGATGTCAACAACGTCTTCGTCTCGGCGCAGAACCTGGGCTTCAGCCCCGAAGGCTACATCGCCGAGTTCCCACTCCAAGCCGTGCGCGAAACCCACCTGGGCGGCCACAGCACCGAGCCGGACGGCCTCTTGATCGACGCACACGACCGCGCCGTCGCCGACCCCGTCTGGGCGCTCTACCGCCACGTCCTCGAGCTGATCGGGCCGGTGCCGACTCTGGTCGAATGGGACAACGACGTGCCCGACTGGCCGGTGCTCTTCGCCGAGGCCCAGGCCGCCCAGGCATTGCTCGACGAGGTCATGGCCCGGGAGCCACGCCATGCCCTGGCCGGCTGACATCGGCGGCGCGCTTTTGGCGCCGGAAAGGCCAGCGCCGCCGGGCGTTAGCCGGCCGGAGCGCTTCGCCGTCTACCGCAACAACGTGGTGGTGAGCCTCGTCGAGGCGCTGGCCGCCGCCTATCCGGCGACGAAAGCCCTGGTCGGCGAGCGGTTCTTCAACGCCATGGCCGGCGTCCATGTCCGCGCCGAGCCACCGACCAGCCCGGTGCTCATCCACTACGGCGCCGGCTTTCCGGCCTTCATCGAGGGTTTCGAGCCGGCCGCCCGGCTGCCGTTCCTGCCCGATGTGGCGAGGCTGGAGCGGCTCTGGCTCCTGGCCTATCACGGACCCGAGGCGGCACCGATCCCGCTGGACGTGCTGGCCCGGCTGCCGGAGACCGCCTTGGCCGAGGCGCGGCTGCGCCTGCATCCGACGGCCGGGCTGCTCGCCTCGCGCCATCCGATGGTGAGCCTCTGGGCCGCCAATACCGGGCGCGGCGCGCACGAAGCCGTGGACCTCGGCCGCGCCGAGACCGCACTGGTGCTCCGGCCGCACGATCGGGTCGAGGTGCACGTCCTGGATCGAGGCCTTGCCGCTTTCGTCCAGGCGCTGCAGGGCGGACAGCCATTGAGCGCCGCTGCCGACAGCGCCCTTGCCGTCGATCCCACCTTTCCGCTCGCCACCACCCTCGGCCGGCTCTTCGTCAGCGGTGCGGTGGTCGGCATCGACCTTGCGACCCGAGAGGAGTCCTGAGCCATGCTCGACGATCTCGTCGACCTCCACCACCGTTTCTTCAAGAACCTCGAAACGGCGCTCGAGGGCTGGTTCCTCGGCGTCTTCGCCCGCTTCGTGTTCGCAGCCGTGCTCCTGGTCTATTTCTGGAACGCGGCCGTCACCAAGCTCGGCAGCGGCCTCCTCGGCATCTTCCAGCTGAGCCCCGGCGCCTACATCCAGATCGTCCCGGGTGCGATGGAGGCCGCGGGCTACGACCCGAGTGCCCTCTCGTTCCACCACCACCTGATCGTCTACGCCGGCACTTACGCCGAGTTCATCCTCCCGGCGTTGATCGTGGCCGGCCTCTTCACCCGTTTGGCGGCCATCGGCATGATCGGCTTCGTGGCCGTGCAGAGCTATGTCGACATCGCCTTCCACGGCGCCGACGAGCGCACCATCGGTGCCCTCTTCGACCGCTTCGCCGACGCCGCCATCCTCGACCAGCGCACGCTCTGGCTGGTCCCGCTAGTCTATCTCGTGGTCAAGGGGGCAGGGGCCGTCTCCCTCGACCACCTCCTGGCACGTCGCTTCATCGACCCACTGGACGCGCCGTTGCCGGCTTGGCGGTAGGGGCCCACCACGAAAGTCTTGCCGCACCATCCCGAAAGTGGGATATTGAGGCATGGCTGGTCCGATACGGAAGCCGGAAAGACCCGTGGCTTGGGTCAACTCGGCAAAGCGAGACTTTCTGAGCTTTCCCGAGTCGGTCGTCGACTAGATGGGCTACGCGCTCGGGGTGGCTCAACTCGGCGGCAAACACCCTTCGGCCAAGCCTTGGAAGGGTTTGGCCCCGGGCATCATCGAGTTGGTCGAGGACCATGCGGGTGACACGTATCGCGCGATCTACACGGTGCGCTTCGACGAGATCATCTATGTCCTACACGCCTTTCAGAAAAAATCCCCGACCGGCCGAAAGACGCGGCAGTCGGATGTCGATATCGTCGCCCAAAGGTTGAACGCGGCACAGCGGGACTGCGAGGAACGCCATGGTAAGAATAGGCAATGAAATCGCCAATCGGCAAGCAGACGAGATCACCCACGGCAGCGACAACGTCTTTGCCGATCTCGGCTATGCGGATGCCGACGAGCGGCAGACTAAAGCGCGATTGGCGCTCGCCATTAACGATCTGGTCTCACGCCAGCATTTGACGCAAAGCGCCGCTGCCGTGAAGCTGGGCCTCGGCCAACCCAAGATTTCGGCGGTCGCCAACTACAAGCTCGACGGCTTTTCCGTCGAGCGCCTGATGCGGTTGCTGACGGCTCTCGACCAGGACGTCGAGATCGTGATCAGGGAAAAGCCCGCCTCGCGGGATGTCGGCCGCATCTCCGTGGTCGCCGCCTGAACGACGGCGAAGACCCGGCCGGGCTGGACAAGGAGCGCCGTTGGCGGCATTTCAGCGCTTCCCTTCCCAGCTAGCCCGAAGAGCCGAGCCCATGCCCGCCTACCGCTCCAGAACCTCCACCCACGGCCGCAACATGGCCGGCGCCCGTGGCCTCTGGCGCGCCACCGGCATGAAGGACGGCGATTTCGGCAAGCCCATCATCGCCGTCGTCAACTCCTTCACCCAGTTCGTCCCCGGCCACGTGCACCTGAAGGATTTGGGCCAGCTGGTCGCCCGCGAGATCGAGGCAGCCGGCGGTGTCGCCAAGGAATTCAACACCATCGCCGTCGATGACGGCATCGCCATGGGCCACGACGGCATGCTCTACAGCCTGCCGTCAAGGGAGCTGATCGCCGACAGCGTGGAGTACATGGCCAACGCGCACTGCGCCGACGCGCTCGTCTGCATCTCCAATTGTGACAAGATCACGCCGGGCATGCTGATGGCGGCGATGCGCCTGAACATCCCGACGGTCTTCGTCTCGGGCGGGCCGATGGAGGCCGGCAAGGTGGTCTTGAAGGGCAAGGAGATCGCAGTCGACTTGGTCGACGCCATGGTGGCCGCCGCCGACGATTCGTTGTCCGACGAGGAGGTCGCGAGCATCGAGCGCTCGGCCTGCCCGACCTGCGGCTCCTGCTCGGGCATGTTCACGGCCAACTCGATGAATTGCCTGACCGAGGCGCTCGGATTATCGCTGCCCGGCAACGGCTCGGTCCTGGCCACCCACGCCGACAGGAAGCGGCTCTTCCTCGAGGCCGGCCGGCTGATCGTCGCCATTACCCGGCGCTATTACGAGGAGGACGATCTCTCCGTCCTCCCCCGCTCGGTCGCCAACGTCCAGGCCTTCGAGAACGCCATGAGCCTGGATATCGCCATGGGCGGCTCGACCAACACGGTCCTCCACCTCCTGGCCGCCGCCCACGAGGGCGAGGTCGACTTCACCATGACCGATATCGACCGCCTTTCCCGCCGCGTTCCCTGCCTCTCCAAGGTGGCCCCGGCCAAGTCCGACGTGCACATGGAGGACGTCCACCGGGCGGGCGGCGTCTTCGCCATCCTGGGCGAGCTCGAGCGCGCCGGCCTCCTGCACACCGAGGTGCCCATGGTGCACAGTGAGAGCCTGGCCCACGCCCTCGAGCGCTGGGACATTCGCCGGACCGAAGCCGAGACCGTCCAGACCTTCTTTCGCGCGGCCCCGGGCGGCATCCCAACGCAAACCGCCTTCAGCCAGGACCGCCGCTGGAAAGAGCTCGACCTCGACCGCGAGACGGGCGTCATCCGCGACGTCGCGCACGCCTTCTCCAGGGATGGCGGCCTCGCCGTCCTCGAGGGCAACCTGGCGCTCGACGGCTGCATCGTGAAGACCGCGGGCGTCGACGAGAGCATCCTCACCTTCTCCGGCCCCGCCCGCGTCTACGAAAGCCAG
>JAABSG010000111.1 GCA_011390475.1 Geminicoccaceae bacterium
CGCTCACCATCGCGGGCTCGGACAGCAGCGGCGGCGCCGGCATTCAGGCCGATCTCAAGACCTTCTCGGCCCTGGGCGTCTACGGCATGTCGGTGATCACCGCCCTGACCGCCCAGAACACCCGGGCCGTCACCGGTATCTACCCGATCGATCCGGGCTTCGTCGCCGAGCAGATCGATGCCGTCTTCGACGACATCCCGGTGCATGCCGTCAAGCTCGGCATGCTGGGCGGGCCCGCGGTGATCCGCAGGGTGGCCGAGCGGCTGCGTCACTGGCGACCGCGCTGGATTGTGCTCGATCCGGTCATGGTGGCAAAATCCGGTGACAAGCTGCTGCCGGACGACGCGGTCGCGGCGCTGCAGCAAGAGCTGCTGCCGCTCGCCTCGATCATCACGCCGAACCTGCCGGAAGCCGCTGTCCTCCTGGGCGAGGCGCCGGTCACCGAACGGCGGCAGATGCCGGCGGTGGCGGCCCGCCTGCAGGGCCTGGGCGTCGCCAACGTGCTGCTCAAGGGCGGGCATCTCGCGGACGGCGACAGCGCCGATCTCCTCATGCATGGCGGCGAGTTGCTCTGGCAGCGGGGCCGGCGCTTCGCCACCAAGAACACCCACGGGACCGGCTGCACGCTATCCGCCGCGATCGCTGCCGGGCTCGCGGCGGGGCAGCCGCTGCCCGACGCCGTCGGGCGGGCGAAGCATTACATCGCGGGCGCCATCGAGGCGGCCGATCGGTTGGCCATCGGTCACGGCCACGGGCCGGTGCACCACTTCTTCGAGACGTGGCCGAACGGGGGACGAGACTCATGAATGCAACCCGGCGGAACGCCCTGTTGGCTGGTGCTGGTGCCGGCTTTCTGGCCGCACCCGCGCCGCTCCGCGCCGAGACCGCCCATCGCTGGCGGATGGTGACCTCCTGGCCGCGCGACCTGCCGGGGCCCGGGATGACGGCGACGCGGCTGGCTCGGCGGATCGAGGCGATGAGCGGCGGGCGGATCGAGGTCCAGCTCTACGCCGCGGGCGAGATCGTTCCGGCCTTCGAGGTGCTGGATGCGGTCAGCGAAGGGGTGGCCGAACTCGCCCATACCGCCGCCGTCTTCTGGGCGGGCAAGATGCCGGTCTCGCAGCTCTTCCTGGCGGTGCCGTTCGGCCTGACGCCGCTCGAGCACGCGGCCTGGATCGAGCATGGCGGCGGCCAGGCGCTCTGGGACGAGCTCTACGGCGATTTCGGCGTCAGGCCCTTCATGGCCGGCAATACCGGCATGTCGATGGGCGGCTGGTTCCGCCAGGAAATCCACAGCCTGAGCGATCTCCGAGGCCTGCGCTTTCGCATGCCGGGGCTGGGCGGTGACCTCTACCAGCCCATGGGCATCGTCCAGGTCTCCCTGCCGCCGGGCGAGACGCTGCCGGCCTTGCAGAGCGGGGCCATCGATGCGGCCGAGTTCGCGGGGCCGTTCAGCGATCTGGCCTTGGGATTCTATCAGGCGGCACCCTACTACTACGGCCCCGGCCTGCACGAGCCCAACGGCACGGGTGAGTGCATCGTCAACCGCGCCATCTTCGAAGCGTTGCCGGGTGACCTGCAGGCCGTCGTCACCGAAGCCTGCCGGGCCGAGAACGCCTTTGCCCTCGCCGAGTCGGAGCGGATGAACGCCGAGGCGCTGAAGTCGCTGGTCGAGGATCACGGTGTTCGGCTGCGCACCTTCCCGCCCGAGATCGTCGAGGCGCTCCGGGCGCGCGCGCCGGAGGTACTCGGCCAGTTCGCCGACAACGGTGGGCTGGATCAGCGGATCCACGACAGCTACGTCGCGATGCTCGACCTGCTCAGACCCTGGTCCAGGGAATCGATGGCGGCCTATCTCACCGCTCGGGCCGCAGTCTGAGCCCGATGGCCACCGAAGCGGTCGATAAGCAGCCGGTCGAGCGCGGGTCCATCAGGGCCCCGTCGCTCGCCGGCGTCCGGCCGCTGGTCACGGTTTTGGGCCTCCTGGCGGTTTGGCAGCTGATCGTCACGGTCTCGGGCGTGCCACCCTTCATCCTGCCGGGGCCCATGGCCGTGCTCGAGACCCTGATGCACCGCTGGCCACTGATCCTGAGCCATGCCTGGATCACCGCCGCCGAGATCGCCCTTGGCTTCCTCTTGGGGGCGATGCTCGGCATGGCCTCCGGCCTGCTGCTCGCCAGTTTCGTCACCGCTCGGCGTTGGCTCTTGCCGGTCTTCGTCGTGAGCCAGGCCCTGCCGGTCTTCGCGCTGGCCCCTCTGCTCGTTCTCTGGCTCGGCTACGGGATGGCGTCCAAGGTCGCGATGGCCGTCTTGATCATCTACTTTCCGATCACGGCCGCCTTCTATGATGGACTGAAGCGCGCCGATCCCGAGATGCTCGACCTCGTCCGTCTCCTGGGTGCCAGCCGTTTCGACATGATCCGGCTGATCCGCCTGCCGGCAGCCCTGCCGTCACTCGCCTCGGGTCTGCGGGTCGCGGCCTCGGTGGCACCCATCGGCGCCATTGTCGGCGAATGGGTCGGCTCGTCCGGCGGTCTCGGCTACCTGATGCTGCACGCCAACGCCCGCATGCAGGTCGATCTGATGTTCGCGGCCTTGCTCGTGCTCGCCGCCATGGCGCTCGTCCTCTACCTCGCGGTCGACCGGCTCGGCCGACGACTGGCCCCCTGGCAAGCCGAAACCAACAGTGAGCGGTGACGAAGAGGTGCGGCATCGAGCGGTGCCCGGCCGACCAGGCGGCAAGGATGACGGCGAATACCAACAGCCAACGGTGACCGACCAGCTTGCCGGCAAGGATGACGACGGCGGCCGGTTGTGGCCGATCCGACCAACAACGAACGGTGACGAAACAGGGTTGTCGCGCCGGCGCTTCGATCTCGACCGACAGCCCAGCCCGACCAACACGCAACGATGACAACAGGAGAAACGATCCGATGCTGCGCTTTTCCGCTTTTGCTCTCACCCTTTTGCTTGCCCTGCCGGCCATGGCGCAGGATCGGCTCACGGTGTTGCTCGACTGGTTCGTCAACCCTGACCACGCGCCTTTGATCATCGCCCAGGATCGGGGCTTTTTCGAGCGCCATGGGCTCGAGGTGGAGCTGATCGCACCCGCCGATCCCAACGATCCGCCCAAGCTGGTGGCGGCCGGGCAGGCGGAGATCGCGGTGAGCTACCAGCCGCAATTGCACCTGCAGGTCGCCGAGGGACTGCCGCTCCGGCGGATCGGCACGCTGGTCGCCACGCCGTTGAACAGCCTCGTCGTTCTCGCCGAAAGCCCGATCGAGAGCATCGCCGATCTCGACGGCAAGAAGGTGGGCTTTTCGGTCGGCGGATTCGAGGACGCGCTCTTGGGCGCCATGCTGGCCGAGCACGGGCTCGGCCTCGACGCGATCGAGCTCGTCAACGTCAATTTCGCCCTGTCGCCCGCGCTCGTGACCGGGCAGGTCGACGCGGTTATCGGCGCCTTCCGTAATTTCGAGCTCAACCAGCTGGACATCATCGAACGGCCGGGCCGCGCCTTCTACCCCGAGGAGGAGGGTGTGCCGGCCTATGACGAGCTGATCTACGTGGCGCATCTCGACAATCTCGGCGATCCGCGGCTGCAGCGCTTCATGGTGGCCGTCGAGGAGGCGACGCACTGGCTGATGAACCATCCGGACGAGGGCTGGTCGATCTTCACGGCCTACGACATGGACCTCGACGACGAGCTGAACCGGCGAGCCTGGGCCGACACCCTGCCTCGCCTGGCCCTCAGCCCGGCCGGCCTCGACCATGGCCGCTATGCGCGGTTCGCGGCATTTCTCGTGGACCAGGGATTGATCGAGGAGGCACTCCCGGTCAGCGATTACGCAGTCGATCTGTTCGCCGCGAACTGAGCACGAGCACGCTCGTCAGCCGACCGCGCCAGAACGACCAGCGGTCGAGCCAGAATGATCGACGGTTGTGGATGAGCGAGGTGGCCTGCAGCTCGCGGGCGACGCCCAGCGCCAGGAGAAACAGCAGACCTTCGCCCGCGAGCGTGACCAGACGCATCGCGAGGGCGACGATGACGAGGCTCTCCTGGCCGAGCGCGGCGTCGCCGAGCAGCGCGCCGCCGAAGAGGGCGAACGTGCCCTCGCGCACACCGATGCCGCCGGGCGCACCCGGGATCACGAAGCCCAGAAGCCAGCTGGCGAGAAAAGCGCCGGCCAAGAGCGGCAAGTCCGCGAGCGTGGCGGTGCCGGTGACGAGGCCGTAGAGCCACCAGCTGATCAGCGACATGCCGATGAAGAAGAGCAGGAAGTAGAGCAGCGCCGGCAGCATGGCCGCCGGATGCGCCAGCTCGAGCCGGGCCAGCAGGCGGGCCGCGGGCCTGGGTAGCCAGCCGGCCGATCGCGTGGCGAAGAGTGCCACGACCAGCGCGACGGCGGCCACCAGGACCGCGAGAGCCAGCCAGCTCGACTGGCCGATCTGGTCGAGATTGCCCGTTGCCGCCAGGGCCAGCCCGGTCAAGCTCGCCGGCAGCAGCACGAAGAGCCCGACCTCCAGCAGGCTGGCGGCGGCGATCTTGCCTTGCGGCCAGCCATGCCGCGCACCCAGCACCTGCCGGCCGGCGAAATGCAGCACATTGCCCGGCAGATACTTGGCGAGATTGGCTTGGCCCCAGACGATCAGCCCTTCGCTGGCCGCAGCCTCGCGGTGACCGGTCGCCTGGACGAGATGCGCGAAGCCGGTGGCGACGCCGACCAGTAGGGCGGTGTAGACGATGATCGAGAGGGCCAGTGCCACCAGCAGCCCGTCGACCGGCAGGGCCAGGACATGGCTGAGGTCGATGGCGAGCAGGCTCTGCAGAAAATACAGAACGCAGAGTAGGGTCAGCGCCAGCCCCAAAGGGCGCGCAAATCGGTAGCTGGGCAAGGGCCGCTTTCCGCTGAGCTGGTGAGCACGACACGCAGGTCGGCCCCGTGTTGCAGGAACTCAACTATAAAGCGAAATAGAAATAGGTCAATACGCTTTACGCGCGATCATGACCCATTTGCCATCGGCCCTTGCCCGAGCCCGATGGCTCAGCGGCCGCCGGAGACGTCGAAGATCGTGCCGGTGACGTAGGCGGCCTGGTCCGAGAGCAGCCAGATGACCGCCTCGGCGACCTCGAGGGCAGTGCCGGCCCGGCCGATCGGCACAGACGAGCCGAATTTGGCGATTCGATTCTCGATCCCGGTGTCGTCCTGAATGTCGGTATCGATCAGCCCTGGGCGCAGCCCGTTGACGCGAATACCGTCGGCTGCCACCTCGCGGCCGAGGCCCTGGGTCAACACATCGATCCCGCCCTTGGCGCTGCCGTAGACGATGAAGCCGCCACCGCCGAAAAGGGTCGAGGCTTTCGACGAGATATTGACGATGGCGCCACCCTTGCCGCCCCTGGACGTCGCCATGCGGCGAACCGCCTCGCGGTTGCAGATCAGGTGCGCCGTGAGGTCGATCTCGACGACCCGGCGGATTTCCTCGATCGGGGTGTCGGCCAAGGGGGCCGACTTGTTGATGACCCCGGCATTGCTGACGAAGGCGTCGACCGCGCCGAGCTTCGCCTCGGTGGTGTCGAACATCAGGGCCACGGCAGAAGCGTCGCTGATGTCGCCCTGGATGGTGATGGCCCGGCGGCCGGCAGCCTCGACCGCGGTGGCGACGGCGTCGGCCGCCGCTGCATTGCCCGCATAGTTGATCGCGACGTCGTAGCCGTGCTCGGCCGCGAGCGTGCAGCAGGCAGCGCCGATGCCGCGGCTGCCGCCGGTGACCAGAATGACCTTGGCCATGATGATTCCTCCCCTTTTGGTGTTGGATGGTTCGAGCGTCTGGCCCGCTTCGTCTAGGCCAAGCGCGCCTTTCAGGCCAGTGCGCGATAGGCGGCGGCGGTGGCCATGCCGACGACGAGAGAGAGCAGGGCGTGACGGGTCTTCAGCATCGCGGCCAGAGTCGCGGCGACGGCGAGCCAGGCGGCGGGACCCGTGGCGATTACCGGCGGGACGACGACGGCGACCAACACCGAGCCCGAAAGGTAGCGCAGGAACGCCTCGATCCGCGGCGAGACCGGGATCCGTGCCATGATCAGGATGCCGCCGATCCGGGTGGCGTAGGTCACCAGGCCGATCGCCAGGATGGCGAGGGCCGTCTCGATCGGGCTCAAGGTCCGCTGCCCTTGGTGCGGCGTCGCTCGTGATGGAGAAGTCCGGCAACGCCGCCGGCGAGTGCGCCGGCCAGCACGTGCCAGTGCGCCGGCAGGACCTGCCAGGCGAGAAGGGCGGTGCCGCCGGCGACCGCCCAGGCGATGTCGTCGCTGCGCCCGCGCCGGAGACCGGTGAGCATGCAGACGAAAAAGAGCAGGAAGATGAGGTCCATGCCGAGCCGGTCGAGATCCATGGCGACCGTGTCGACCAGGGCAGCACCCGCGGCGGTGCCGGCGATCCAGGTCACCCAGAGGAGCAGGCCGGAGCCCACGAGATGGCCGAGATCGCGCTCGCCCCGGTCATAGGCCTGAATGGCCTGGGCCCAGTTGATGTCGGTCATCAGCGCCGCCGGCAGCAGCCGCTGGACGAAGGGCAGCCGGCCGAACCAGGGATAGAGGGCGGCACCCATCAAGATGTGCCGGGCATTGACGGCGAAGACCACCATCAGCAGCGGCAGCCAGGGCACGGGCGAAGTCATCAGCTCCAAGGCGGCGAACTGCGAGGCCCCGGCGAAGACCATCCCGCTCATCAAGACGGCAGCCCAGCCCTCGAGTCCTGCCCCTCTGGCCGCGATACCGAAGGCCATGGCGAAGAGAACGACCGAGACGAGGGCGAAGAGCATGTCCTTCGCACCGCGCAGCATGCCGGCACCGGTCAGGCACACAGCCGCTTCGGCGACCACCTGCCGGTCGTCGGCCCTGGCCCGGTCGTCCGCCATGCGGGCTAGGCGGCCAGGGTCTGGTCGAGGTCGAGCTGGATCGGCTGGTAGCCCAAGGCCGCCATGAAGCGCAAAAGGTCGGTGGCTTTCAGCGTCGTCGTGGCGGTGTTGGTCAAGGGGTGGCAGTTGACCAACTCGTGCGCCAAGAGCTTGGTGTCGAGGACCGGCCGGACGCGGCGCTCGGTATCGTTGATCAGCGCCAAGGCAGTGACCGAGCCCGGCTCGACGCCCAGCACCTCCAGCAGCCGGTCGGGCTTGCCGAAGGAAAAGCGCGGCGCCTGGAGCAGGCGGGCCAGGGCATTGACCTTGACCGGCTGCGCGTCGAGGCAGGTGACCAGCCAGATGCCGCCCGTCTTGTCCTCCAAGAAGAGGTTCTTGGTGTGGCCGCCGGGGAGGTGGTGGGTGTGCGCTTGCGCCTCCTCGACGGTGAAGACCGGCGGGTGGTCGATCGTCGAGTGGGCGATCCCCAGGCTGTCGAGGAAGGCTGCGAGGTCGGCGCGGGACTTGGGCATGACGCGGCTGGTAGCAAGGTGTTTTGGCGATGGCAAGCCGGGGCCGTCACGCCATCGTGGTTTGCCGCGAGCGGACCCTACGCCTAGTTCCAGGGCTGCGACCACAGTGCTTTGGGATTTCATGGACGAAACGATCGAGGCCGATATCTGCGTCATCGGGGCGGGTTCCGGCGGGCTTTCCGTGGCGGCGGGCGCCGCGCAGCTCGGGGCTCCCACGGTGCTCGTCGAAGCGGACCGCATGGGTGGCGACTGTCTCAATGTCGGCTGTGTGCCGTCCAAGAGCCTGATCGCCGCGGCCGGCCATGCGCATGCCATGCGCCAGGGTGGCCCCTTCGGCGTGGCCCCGGTCGAGCCCGCGGTCGACATGAAGGCGGTTAAGCGGCACATCGACGAGGTGATCGCCGGCATCGCGCCGCACGACAGCGTCGAGCGCTTCGAGGGGCTGGGCGTCAAGGTGATCAAGGCGCGGGCCCGCTTCACCGGGCCACAGGAGGTCGAGGCCGGGGGACAGCGGATCAAGGCTCGGCGTTTCGTCATCGCCACCGGCAGCCGGCCCGCCGTGCCGCCGGTCGAGGGGTTGGACGCTGTCCAATACTTCACCAACGAGACGATCTTCGCCAACGACGTGCTGCCCGAGCACCTGATCGTCATGGGCGGCGGGCCGATCGGGGCGGAGCTCGCCCAGGCCTACCGCCGGCTCGGGGCCAGGGTGACCATCCTCGATCTCGGCCCGCTCATGCCCAAGGACGACCCCGAATTGGTGGCCGTGGTGCGTGCGAGCCTCGAGGCCGACGGGGTCGAGATCCTCGATCGCATCGAGGTCGTGCGCGTCGAGCCCGGGCCCGTGGTGGTGATCCGCGTGGACGGCGAAGAGCGGCGGGTCGCCGGCTCGCATCTCTTGGTGGCGACCGGCCGCAAGCCCAATATCGAGGATCTGGGGCTCGACGAAGCCGGGATCGCCCACGACAAGCGGGGGATCACCGTCTCGGCGGGGCTGAAGACGTCGAACGCCAAGGTCTTCGCGATCGGCGACGTCGCGGGTGGCCTGCAGTTCACCCATGTGGCCGGCTATCATGCGGGCCTCGTCATCAGGAACGCGCTGTTTCGCCTGCCGATCGAGGCGAAGCCGGGGACCGTGCCCTGGGTCACCTATACCGACCCGGAACTCGCCAGTGTCGGGCTGAGTGAAGCACAGGCGAAGGCAGAGGGCATCGCGCACGAGGTCGTGCGCTGGCCCTTTGCCGAGAACGACCGGGCGCGCACCGAACGGGCGACCGCGGGGCTGGTCAAGCTGGTCGTGAGCCGGAGGGGCCGGGTCCTGGGGGCGGCGATCGCCGGAGCCAATGCGGGCGAGCTGATCCTGCCCTGGGTGATGGCCGTGCAGCAGCAGGCCAAGGTCTCGACCATGGCGTCGCTGATCGCGCCCTATCCCACCTTGGGCGAGGCGGGCAAGCGGGCGGCCGGGGCCTATTTCACCCCGCGCTTGTTCAGCTCGCGGACGCGAAAGCTGGTCGGCTTTTTGCGATGGTTCGGATGACGAAAACGACAGAGAACGACGCCCCGGAGCCGCTCGCGACGACAAAGCCGCTCTGGCGGCGGCTGTTGCCGCTCGGCATCCTGCTGGTCGTCGTCGGCCTCGCCTTCGCGTTCGACCTGCAGCGTTTCCTCGCCTTCGACACGTTGCGCGAGCACGACCAGGCGCTCCGGACCTTCGTCGAGACCTGGCCGGTGCTCACCGCCCTGGGCTTCGTCCTGGTCTATGCCGCGGCGGTTGCCGTTTCGCTGCCGGGGGCGGTGTTCTTGACCATCGCCGGCGGCTTTCTCTTCGGCATCTGGTTCGGCACCTTGCTCGTCGTGATCGGAGCCACCGCTGGCGCGATCGCCATCTTCCTGATCGCCAAGACCTCGCTGGGCGAGGGGCTCAGGGAGCAGGCCGGCCCCTGGCTGCGGCGGATGCAGGCGGGCTTCAACGAGAACGCGCTCAACTACCTCTTGGTGTTGCGACTGATCCCCGCCTTTCCCTTCTGGATCGTCAATATCGTCCCGGCCTTCTTGGGCGTGAAGCTCAGGGACTATGCGATTGCGACCTTTTTCGGGATCATGCCCGGCAGCTTCGTCTATGCCAGCATCGGCAATGGGCTGGGCACGGTGATCGAGGCGGGTGACGAACCCGATCTCGGCATCATTCTCCAGCCCGCGATCCTCACCCCGATCCTCGGCCTTGCGGCCCTGGCGCTGCTGCCGGTGGCGTATCGCAAGCTGAAGGGCAGGCGACGGGCCGTTTGAGCTGCCGCTCGCCCGGCCGGCCGCTCTCCCGTGCCGGAACGTCCTGGTCTTCCCGACCGTTCAGCCCAAGATCATGGTACACGGGCGATTGACGGGACGTTGGGGTTGGGGATGACGGAGGACGTACGCGAAGCGGGCGACGGGGCGGCCGATCTGCCGGGCAAGCGACACTGGCGCCGCTATGCGCCGCTGGCCGGGCTCGCCCTCCTGAGTGCCTTGGCCTTCGCCTTCGATCTCCACCAGCTGGTCAGCTTCGAGACCTTGCAGCAGCACGATCGAGCACTGCGTGACGCGATCGGCGTCCGGCCGGTGGCGATGGCTCTGGGCTATGTCGCCGGTTATGCGCTGGTGGTGGCGACAGGCTTGCCGGTCACCATCGTGATGACCGTCGCCGGTGGCTATTTCTTCGGCATCTGGCTCGGCGGCGGCCTCGCCGTTACCGGCGCCACCCTCGGTGCCGTCGGTGTCTTTCTGGTGGCCGGCACCTCGTTCGGCCGGCGGCTGGGCGCCGGCACGAGCCCGCTGCTCGGGCGGATGCGCGCCGGCTTTCAGGAGAACGCCTGGAGCTATCTCTTCATCCTGCGGCTGCTGCCGCTGTTGCCCTTCATGGTCGTCAACGTCGTGCCGGCGCTGCTCGGCGTCAGCCTCCGGGTGTTCGCCCCGGCGACGTTCCTCGGCATGCTACCCGGCAGCTTCGTCTATGCGAGTGTCGGCAACGGCCTGGGTGCCATCATGGCGCGGGGCGACAGGCCGGATCTCGACCTGATCCTGCAGCCCGAGATCCTGGGCCCGCTCGTCGGTCTCGCGGTCCTGGCACTCTTGCCGGTGGGCTACAAGACGTGGAAGCGCTGGCGGACCAGCGCCTGAGCCTATTCCAGCTCGCGGCCCATGTGCAGGTATTTTTCGCGGCGGCGGTGGCGGATATCGGCAGGCGCAACGCCGTCCATGGCCTCGAGATGACGTTCGATGGCGTTGCCGACGCTTTCGATCGTCGTGCTGCGGCCGCGATGCGCGCCGCCCAGCGGCTCGACGATGATCTCGTCGATCAGGCCGAGGCCGAGCAGGTCCTGCGCCGTCATCTTCAAGGCCTCGGCCGCCGTTTCCGCCTGGCTGGCGCTGCGCCAGAGGATGGCGGCGCAGCCTTCGGGCGAGATGACCGAATAGATGCTGTGCTCGAGCATCAAGACGCGGTCGGCGGTTGCCAGGGCAATGGCGCCACCCGAGCCGCCCTCGCCGACGATGACCGAGACGATGGGCACGGTGAGCTCGAGGCAGGTCGCGATCGACCGCGCGATGGCCTCGGCCTGGCCGCGTTCCTCGGCGCGGATGCCGGGATGCGCGCCGGGCGTGTCGACCAGGGTGACGACCGGCAGCCGGAACCGCTCGGCGAGTTTCATCAGCCGGACGGCCTTGCGATAGCCTTCGGGCCGGGCCATGCCGAAATTGTGGTGGACCCGGTCTTCGGTCTCGCGGCCCTTTTCGTGGCCCATGACCACGACCGCCCGGCCCTTGAAGCGGCCGAGGCCGCCCAGGATGGCGTGATCGTCGCCGAAGCAGCGATCACCGGCGAGGGGGGTATAGTCGGTGATCAGCGCCTTGACGTAGTCGACGAAGTGCGGCCGGTCGGCGTGGCGCGCGACCTGCGCCTTCTGCCAGGGCGTCAGCTTGCCGTAGGTACTCGAGAGCAGTTTCGACGCGCGCCCCTCGAGCCTGGCGATCTCCTCGCCGAGGTCGAGATCGCTGCCATCGGCCAGATGCCGCAGCTCCTTGACCTTGCCCTCGAGCTCGGCGATCGGCTTTTCGAAATCCAGAAGACTACTCATGCACGACATCTATCCTACGAGGATGGGCACGGGAAGGGGGCCTGCCCCCTTCCCGGTCGACTTCAGGCCGCGGCGGCGATCTGCTCGGCCTTCTTGACCATCCCTTCGGCCTGCTTGATCGAGGCGATGTCGATCAGCCGGCCGTCGAGCGAGACCGCACCCTTGCCTTGCCTGGTCGCCTCTGCCATGGCGTCGAGGATTCGCCGAGCCTTGTCGAGGTCGGTCGCGGACGGGCCCATCACGGTGTTGGCGAGATCGATTTGCTTCGGATGGATCGCCCACTTGCCCTCGCAGCCGAGGACGGCCGCCCGGTTGGCCTGGGACTTGAAGCCCTCGGGGTCGGAGAAGTCGCCGAACGGGCCGTCGATCGGACGCAGCCCGTGGGCGCGGGCGGCCACCACCATCCGGGCGATGGCGTAATGCCACATGTCGCCCCAGTGATAGTCGCGGTGCGGGTCGTCGGCGCCGCCGGTCAAGACGCCGTAATCCGGGTTCGGGCCGCCGATCATGGTGGTCCTGGCGCGGGTCGAGGCGGCGTAGTCGGCCACGCCGAAATGCAGTGATTCGTTACGCTTGCTGGCCCCGGCAATGGCCTCGACATTGGCCATGCCCAAGGCCGTCTCGATGATCAGCTCGAATCCCAGGCGCTTGGTGCGCCCCATCGCGTCCTCGACTTGCGTCACCAGCATGTCGAGGGCGTAGACGTCGGCGGCCGTGCCGACCTTGGGGATCATCAGGAGGTCGAGGCGGTCGCCGCCCTCTTCGATCACGTCGATGACGTCGCGGTACATGTAGGGGGTATCGAGGCCGTTGATGCGCACCGAGACGGTCTTTCGGCCCCAGTCGATCTCGTTCAGCCCCCGGATGACGTTCTTTCTGGCCTCTGCCTTCTGGTCCGGGGCCACGGCGTCCTCGAGGTCGAGAAAGACGATATCGGCATTCGAGGCCGCGGCTTTGGCGAACATCTGGGGGCTCGAGCCCGGCACGGCGAGTTCGGAGCGATTCAGCCGGGCGGCCGCCTGCTCGACGATGGTGAAGCTCATGTGTCTGGTCCTCTCTTCTTCGGCCCGTCGGTCGCAGCTGTCTTGCTGCATTGCACAACGGTTTGCCCGGTCTCGTGCCCGCGGGCAAGCGGGTGGTATGTCGCGACCACCTCCTGCAGCCGTTCGGGCTGGAGGTGGGTGTAGATCTGGGTCGTCGCAATATCGGCATGGCCGAGCATGGTCTGGACGGTCCGGAGATCGGCGCCATGGGCCAAAAGGTGACTGGCGAAAGCGTGGCGCAGGACGTGCGGCGAGAGTCGGGCGGGGTCGATCCCGGCCTCGATCGCGAGCGTGTGGAGCAATTGGGCGACGCGCTGGCGGGTCAGGTGGCCGAGCCTGCCGCGCGAGGGAAAGAGCCAGCGCCGCTCGGCATCGCCGAGGTTCAGGCCGGCGCGATGCTCGAGCCAGCGGGCGAGGGCTTGTTGCGCCGGGCCGCCGATCGGCACCATGCGCTCCTTGTCGCCCTTGCCGCGCACCCTCAGACTCCGCCGATCGGCGGCGAGGGCGGCCATCGGCAGGCCGACCAGCTCGCTGATCCTGAGGCCCGTGGCATAGAGCAGCTCGAGCAGCGCCATCAGCCGCAGCCCCTCGGCCCCGGGCCTGGCCTCGGCGGCCGCGATCAGCGCCGCCACCTCGGCCTCGCTCAGATAGCGCGGCAGCTGCCGGGTGCGGCGCGGTCGGTCGAGATGGAGCGAGGGATCGTCGGGGCGCACCCGTTCGAGGTAGAGAAAGCGGCAATATTGGCGAAGGGCGGAGAGCTTGCGGGCGATGGTGGCGCTTTTCAGCCCCTGCCCGTCGAGATGGCCGAGCCAGGCGCGGAGATCGTCGCTGCTGGCGGCCTCGAGCGCGCGGCCGCGCCGTTCGAGAAAGCGCGCCGCATCCTCGAGATCGCGGCCGTAGGCGGCGAGCGTGTGGCGGCTGGCACCACGCTCGACC
>JAABSG010000112.1 GCA_011390475.1 Geminicoccaceae bacterium
GGCGCCAACAGCCAACGGTGACGGCATAAAGGCGCGCCGCGGCGCGGGCTCAGCGCTGTCCCGTTCGCCGCTCCAGCCGACGGAACAGGAGTGAGAGGGGCCAGCAGATGGCGAAGTAGAGGGCGCCGATGGTCAGCCAGATTTCGAAGGTTCTTTGGGTCGTGACCACGGTTTGGCTGGCCATGAAGGTGAGTTCCTGGATGGCGATCAGGGAGACGATCGAGCTGTCCTTGACCAGGCTGATGAACTGGTTGGCCATGGGTGGGGCGGTGTTCTTGATCGCCTGGGGGAGAAGGACGTAGCGCATTCGGTCGAGCCTCGAGAGGCCGAGGCTGGAGGCCGCCTCCCATTGGCCCTTGGGGATCGCTTGGATGCCGCCCCTGATGATCTCGGCGACATAGGCGCCCTCGAACATGGCGAGCACGATGACGCCCGAGAGGAAGGCTTCGATCAGCCGCCGGTCGCCGAAGAGAAGCTCGAACCAATAGCGCTGGTCGACCGGCAGGTTGCGGGCATAATCGCCGATGCCGAGGAGCGGCATGAGCTGCGAGCTCAAGAAGAAGTAGAAGACGAAGATGAAGACCAAGGGCGGCACGTTGCGGATCAGCTCGACATAGGTTCGGCCGATCAGGCGCAGCAGCAGGCCGGGCGCGATCCGGCAGAGGCCGATCACGAGTCCGACCAGGGCAGCGGCGATCGAGGCGTAGAAGGTGAGCCGGAGCGTCACCATCAGCCCCTGGCTCAAGAGATGCGGGATGATCGCACCGGTCTCGGCGTCGGTGCGAAAGAAGAGGCTGGGCACGATGGCCCAGTTCCAATTGTAGACGAGCCCCGTATTGGCCCGCCAGGCGAGCCAGCCGAAGAGCGCCAAGAGGCCGGCCAGAACCAGAAGGTCCAGCCAGCCGAAACGCAGCTTTCTATCGTCACCCGGCCACATGGCTGATGAAGGAATGCGGGGAGGATGATCCTCCCCGCGCCCCACCGAAATTTCGAGGGGGCGCGGGGGAAATCATTTCCCCCGCATTTCTTGTCTTCAGTTCGGCAGGAGCTCGGTCCACTCTTGCGAGCGGAACCAGTAGTCGTGGCGCTCTTCGAGGTAGCCGTTGCGCCAGTTGATCGCGATCCAGTTGTTGAAGAAGTTCAGCGCGTCCGGGTCACCTTTGCGCACGGCGAAAGCCTCGGCGGTGACGCTGAAGAGATCGTCGATCGGGAAGTAGAGCTGGTCCGGATACTCGGCGACGTAGCGGCTGGGCGACGGCTCCGAGGCGATCGTCGCATCGGCATTGCCGTTCAAGACCTCCTGCAGCGAGGCGCCGTCCTCGTCGAACTGGATGATCCGGGCATCGGGAAAGGTCGCCTGCGTGAAGGGCACAGGGGTGGCCCCGCGCCGGAGCGCGAAGGTGAAGTCCGGCCGGTTCATGTCCTCGAGGCTGTCGATGGTGCCCTCGTGCGTCCTGGCGACGGCGATCCGGAGGCCCGAGAAGGCATAAGGGTCGGTGAAGTTGACGGTGAGGTTGCGCTGCGGCGTGACGCTCATGCCCGAGATAATGACGTCGAAGCGGCCGGCGATGAGGGCCGGGATGATGCCGTCCCAGGCCGTCGGCACGAACTCGACCTCGACACCCATGTCTTCGGCGAGCTTGGTGGCCACGTCGATCTCGTAGCCGATGAGGTCGCCGTTCTGGTCCAGCATCGCCCAGGGCACGAAGGTCGAGAGCCCCACGATCAGGCTGCCGCGGGCCTTGATCTGCTCGATCACACTGTCGCCGGCGATCGCCTGGCGTGCGTCCTGGGCCTGCGCCACCCCGCTGGCGGTGGCGATCCCGCCGACGCAGATGGCTGCCGCCAGCGTCTTCAAGCGCCTCAACATGCTTTTCACACTCTGTCTCCGTTTACTGTTGGGTATGCGGCCGATCAGCGGCCGGTTCTCAGGACGCCACGGCCAGGCGCTGTTCCAGCCAGGCCGCGACCAGCGACAGGCTCACGGTGATGGCGAGATACATCGCCGCCACCGTGAGCCAGATCTCGAAGGCCATATACGTGTCGGAGATGATGTTTCGACCTTCGGTCGTGAGCTCGAACACGGCGATGACGCTGACGATCGAGCTGTGCTTGACGAGCGACACGGCAAGACCGGTCAAGGGTGGCAGCACGAGGCGCACCGCCTGCGGCAAAATGATGTCGCGGTAAGCCTGCAGCCGGGTCAGCCCGAGGCTGGCCGCCGCCTCCCACTGTCCGCGCGCCACGCCGATGATGCCGCCTCTGAAGATCTCGGCCGCGAACGCCGCTTCGAAGAGCGTGAGGCACAAGATCGCCGTCCAGTAGCGATCGAGCCCGACGATGGGGGCCACGACGAAATAGACGACATAGAGCTGCACCAAGAGCGGCGTGTTGCGGATCAGCTCGATGTAGACCGTGGCCACGGCGCGCCCGGTGATCGACCGTGCGAGCCTGAGAAACGCCACCATCATGCCGAGTGCCACGGTCAGCACGAAGGCGATGGCCGAGAGCTTCAGCGTCTCGACGAAGCCATAGGCCAAGGGCCCCCAGAGCAGCCCGCCCTCGTGCACCCGAACGATATAATCCGGGACCCGATACCACTGCCAGTTATAACCCATGCGGTCGGCGCCGGCGACGGTGAGCCAGACCAGCCCACCGGCCAGGAGCGCGAACTGCAGGATCGCGAGGACCGAATCACGATAGCGGCGGTAGACGGGCAGCACCATCGGCGCGGCGCGCCCGAGAACCGTGCCCTCGGCGCGACCCGCGACGCGAGTTCGCGTATCTCGACGAGCGCCATCGCCGAGTTCGGTATCGGCACGAACGGTGCTGATGAGGCGCACTCCAAATCCGACCGACGCACCACAGCCAGTATGGCACGACGAATCGTCTCGTCCCCCGGCCGCACTGGTTGCCGCAGTGCAGCGAACTTGTCAAACGTCCCGTCCAGCCGGCACCGGTCAATCGAGCTCGCGCATCAGCCGCGGCAGGTAGAACGCGGCATGCACCGCATCGGTCAGGTGTGATGCGGGATCGTCCGCCTGAAACAGCTCGCGCGCCGGCCGGTTGCCGTAAATCTCGGCAAAATCGGCGGTGAAGTCGATATGGACGATGCGTTCACGAAAGGGCGAGCGCGCCACGACGGCGGCGACCCGGTCGCGGACGTCGACCGGATAATGCGCCGGGTCAGCCTCGGGCAGGCGATGGTTGCGGTGCGGATGGGTCACGAAAAAGAGCCGATCGACGTTCGGATCGACGAACACCTCGGCGATGTAGCGCTCGAGGCTCTCGTCGAAGATCTCGAGCTCGGAGGGCGTCACCGCCCCGTCCAGCGGCGCCTTGATGTCTTCCCAGCCATATGTGGGCATGTCATGACGGCCACGGCCCAGGCGGTAGTCGTCGATATTGAAGCGCAGATGCCGGATCAGCTTGACCAGGGCCGGGGCGTCGGAGAAGACATTCGTCGTCCGCAGGCCCCAGCCACCGTAGTCGAAGGCCTCGGCGCCGGCGATCCGCGAGTCGAGGGCGATCAGCCGGCCCGCGTCGTCGAACGCCCGGTCGGTGTAGCGGTTCAACTCGTCGCCGATGTCGGTCTGGTCGATGATCGCGAAAACCACCCTCGGCCAGAGGTCGAACTCTTCACGCAGCAGCCGAAGCTGCAGGGTCATCGGGCTCGGTGCGTAGAAGCTGATGCCGGCGGCCACGATGCCTGGACCATCCTCCGCGGCCACCTCGGCGAGATTGGCCCGCGACGGCCCGAAGCTCGCCTGTTCGGCCCAGGTATCGCCGTGGATCAGGATGTTCGCCCGCGTTTTTGGACCGAAGTCCGCGATCGTCGTGAACAGCAGCTTTTCGAAATCGATCGGCTCGTCGCCAGCGAGATGGAGATGGCCGCGCAATTGGTGCACCGTGCCACGGTGAGCGTTGATGAAAGCGCCGGCGCCTCGGCGCTGCGATAGCGCTGCATCGTCACTTCCTGCGCGAGGTGCTCCTGCTGACGCGCTGCGACCCAAAAGGATGCCTCGAGGTCGACGACGAGCTGGCAAGCCACGGTGGTGCCGAGCAGGAGGAGCGCATTGACGATTGTCGCCTTGGTCGAGGACAGCATCCGCACTCCAGTAACGGCCACTCGACGTCGCCGAGCGCCGAGGGAACGACGACCGGATAACCGGTTCGCGGCGAGACGGCGGCGCCGATCGAGGCGACGGGCAACGCGACGAGTCGGTCGCATGCCGTCGCTCGGCCGCGCCAGCCGCGGCATCGACGCAACCGACGGATGATCAGGCCGCCCGAAGACGCGGTTCGCGGTCGGCCAGCAGCCCTTCGCCCCTGCCAGTCCAACCTCTGTCGATTGCCCTATCGGCGCTCAATTGACAACACGCTTGCGGAAAGCCTCGAATTCGCCACAAACTCTTGCCCGAGGCCGCCCACAAGAAAGCAACGAGGCGGCCGCACTCCCGGCAGGAGGATTGGCCATGGTCGCCGTCATCAACTTCCTGAACGACATTTTCTGGGGCTATGTGTTGATCTACGGCCTGCTGGCCGTCGGCATCTTCTTCACGATCAAGTTGAGCTTCATCCAGTTCGCCCATTTCGGCGAATTGTTCCGGGTGATCAGGGGCTCGCGGGAAACCGACGCCGCCGGCATCACGCCGTTTCAGGCGCTCACCATCAGCCTCGCTTCCCGGGTCGGCACCGGCAATATCGCCGGCGTCGCCGTAGCCCTCTATCTCGGCGGCCCCGGCGCCATCTTCTGGATGTGGATGGTGGCGCTGGTCGGCATGGCCACGGCCTATTCCGAGAGCACGCTGGCCCAACTCTTCAAGGTCAAGAACGACGAGGGTCAGTACCGCGGCGGGCCGGCCTTCTACATCGCCCGCGGGCTGGGTGCCCCCTGGGCCGCGGTGATCTTCTGCATCGCCCTGATCCTTTCCTTCGGCCTCGTCTTCAACGCCGTTCAGGCGAACTCGATCGCCAGCGCCGTCGAGGGCGCCTTCGGCCTGCCCAAGCTGGTGACCGGCCTCGTCATCGCCGGCCTCGCCGGCGTCGTCATCTTCGGCGGCATCCGGCAGATCGCCAAGGTGGCGGAGATCGTCGTTCCCTTCATGGCCGGCATCTACCTCTTGCTCGCCGTGGTCGTTCTCGTCATCCACATCACCGAGGTGCCGGGCATGCTCTGGCTGATCGTCCAGAGCGCCTTCGGCTTCGGCGAGGTCGCGGGCGGCGTCACCGGTGGGTTGGCTGCCGCCATGCTCAACGGCGTCAAGCGCGGCCTCTTCTCCAACGAGGCCGGCATGGGCTCGGCCCCCAACATTGCCGCCTGCGCCGTGCCGCAGCCGCACCACCCGTCCAGCCAAGGCTTCGTCCAGGCTTTGGGCGTCTTCATCGACACCATCCTGGTCTGCTCGGCCACGGCGCTCTTGATCCTGCTCTCGGGCACCCTCGATCCGGAATCCGGCGTCACCGGCACGCAGCTGACCCAGGCGGCGCTGACCACTCACATCGGTGCTGCGGGCGGCATCTTCATCGCGATCGCGATCTTCTTCTTCGCCTTCACCTCGATCATCGGCAACTACTCTTACGCCGAGAATGCGCTCACCTATTTGGGCTTCGCCAACAAGACCGGCGTCACCATCCTCAGGAGCGCCGTCCTCTTGATGGTCGTCTGGGGAGCCGTGCAGACGGTCGCCACCGTTTTCGATGCCGCCGACGCCTCGATGGGCCTGATGGCGACGATCAACCTGATCGCCATCGTGCTGCTCTCCGGCACCGTGCTCAAGCTCACCAAGGACTACTTCGAGCAGCGCAAGGCCGGCCGAGAGCCGACCTTCCACAGCGACGACTATCCGGAGTTGACGGGCGAGATCGACAACGAGATCTGGCGGCGGTGAGGGTGGCCGGCTTCGGTCGTCGGGTGGGCCCGGACCCGGGCGTGTTCGGAGCGCCGTCTGGGGCGCCTCGAAAGCCCGGACCGGGCATCAGACGCTCGACGGTGCAGCGGGCTATCGGGATGCTCTGCCGGTGCGATCGGCGCCAGACCTCGCGCGCGCCATGCATCTCGACGTTCTCGGCGAAGACGATCGATCCTCGAAAGGGACAGGGCCGGCAGGCCCTGGAGGCGAGCGTCATCTTGCCGCCCGGCCCGCCCCCATAGCCCCTCGGGATGTGTCCCTCGGTGATCGTCCGAGAGAGACCTCGGGACGACCGCGATCATGGCCTGAAACAGCGGCCGAGGTCCGCTCCGCCGAGGTCTCCCGGCGGTGGCACGTTCGATGATGGCGCCGCCGACCTCCCGGTGGTCGCTGGGCCGACTATGCCGATGCCGTCGTCGACGCACCGTCAACCGTGCTCCTTGGCCGGCGGTGTGGTTCGCTCGCCGAAGAGCTGGGTCAAGAGCTGCTCGGCGGCGATGCCGGGGGTCGTCTCGCCGGCCGCGACAGCACTCTCGGCCGCTTTCAGCTCGGGGCCGAGATGCCGCCTGAGCCGATCCCCCAGCCCAGTTTCGAGCAATTGCCAGAGCCAGCCCACCTGCTGGCGCCGCCGCTTGGCCGTTAGCCCGCCAGCGGCCTCGAGCACGGCCCGATGCTGCTCGATCGTCCGCCAGAGCTGGTCCAGCCCCTCGCCCTCGAGCGCACTCAGCAGCATTACCGGCGGGCGCCAGTCCGGTTCCGCGGGCTCCAGGATCGCAAGGGCGCGGCGGTAATGCGAGGCCGCCTGCTCGGCCCTGAGCCGATTGTCGCCATCGGCCTTGTTGACGGCGATCAGGTCCGCGAGCTCCAGCACTCCCTTCTTGATCCCCTGCAGGTCGTCGCCGGCTCCGGGCAGCATCAGGACGCAGAAGACGTCGACCATCTCGGCCACCATCACCTCCGACTGGCCGACGCCCACGGTCTCGACGATCACCACGTCGAACCCCGCGGCCTCGCAGAGCGCCATGGTCTCCCGGGTCATCCGGGCGACCCCGCCCAAAGCGCCCGAGGTCGGCGACGGGCGGATGAAGCTCTGGGGATCGACCGCGAGTCGCGCCATCCGGGTCTTGTCGCCGAGGATCGAGCCGCCCGAGCGCGAGGACGACGGGTCGACGGCGAGCACCGCGACCTTGTGGCCAGCCGCCGTCAGCATCGTCCCGAAAGCGTCGATCAGGGTCGACTTGCCGACACCCGGCACGCCCGTGATCCCGATCCGCCGGGCCTTCGAGCCCAGGGGATCGGCAACCGGCAAGATCGCCTGCAAGAGCGCCTTGGCCGTCTCGCGATGCGCCGGCTTCTTGCTTTCGACCAGCGTGATCGCACGCGCCAGGACCGCCCGATTGCCCGAGCGAATGCCCTCGATCAGGGCCTCCGGATCCAGTGGTGCCGCCAAGGTCAGGGGCTACTCGGCCGCGGCCGAGGGTTCGTGACCGAGCGCCTTCGCCAGCTTGTCGAGCAGATCGACGGCAGCCTCGGCGATGACCGTGCCCGGCGGAAAGATCGCCTTGGCGCCGGCCTTCTTCAGCGCGTCGTAGTCCTGGGGCGGCACGACGCCGCCCACCACGATCATGATGTCGCCGCGCCCGTGCCGCTCCAGCTCGGCCTGGAGCTCCGGCACCAGCGTCAGGTGGCCGGCGGCGAGCGAGCTGGCGCCCACGATATGCACGTCGTTCTCGACCGCTTGGCGCGCGGCCTCCGCCGGGGTCTGGAACAAGGGGCCGATATCGACGTCGAAGCCGAGGTCGGCAAAGGCCGAGGCGATCACCTTCTGCCCCCGATCATGGCCGTCCTGGCCCATCTTGCAGATCAGGATGCGCGGCCGGCGGCCCTCGGCCTCGGCGAAGGCCTCGACCCGCTTGCGGCACGCCGTCACACTGTCCATCGAGCCCACCTCCTTGCCGTAGACCCCGGTGATCGAGCGGATCTCGGCCACGTGCCGGCCCCAGACCTTCTCGAGGGCACCGGTGATCTCCCCCACCGTGGCCTTGGCCCTGGCCGCCTCCACCGCAAGCCCGAGCAGATTGCCCTCGCCCGTCTCGGCCGAGCGGGTCAAGGCAGCCAACGACCGCTTCAGCGCCAGGTCGTCCCGCGACGACCGCAAGGTCTCGAGCTTGGCCAGCTGCTGTTCCCGCACGGAGCGGTTGTCGACCTTCAGGACATCGACATGCTCTGGCTCGTTCAAGCGGTACTTGTTGACCCCCACCACCGTCTGCCGGCGGCTGTCGATCCGTGCCTGGGTGCGGGCCGCGGCCTCCTCGATGCGGAGCTTGGGGATGCCCTGCTCGATCGCCTTGGCCATCCCGCCGGCCTTCTCGACCTCGTCGATATGCGTCCAGGTCCGCCTGGCCAGGTCGTAGGTGAGGCGCTCGAGAAACCAGCTGCCGCCCCAGGGATCGACCGTCCGGCAGGTCCCGGTCTCGGCCGCGATGAAGAGCTGGGTGTTGCGGGCGATCCGCGCCGAGAAGTCGGTCGGCAGGGCCAGCGCCTCGTCGAAGGCGTTGGTGTGTAGCGATTGGGTACCGCCGTGGGTCGCGGCCATCGCCTCGATGCAGGTGCGGACCACGTTGTTCATGACGTCCTGGGCGGTCAACGACCAGCCCGAGGTTTGGCAGTGCGTCCGCAAGCTGAGTGAGCGTGGGTCCTTCGGCTCGAAGGCCTGGACCAGCTTGGCCCAGAGGAGACGCGCCGCCCGGAGCTTGGCCACCTCCATCCAGTAGTTCATGCCGATGGCCCAGAAGAAGCTGAGCCGGGGCGCGAACGCATCGACGCCGAGCCCGGCTTTCATTCCCGTCCGGATGTACTCGACCCCGTCGGCGAGCGTGTAGGCGAGCTCGAGGTCCGCCGTCGCCCCCGCCTCCTGCATGTGATAGCCGGAAATGCTGATCGAGTTGAATCGCGGCATCTTCTCGGCCGTGTACTGGAAGATATCCGAGATGATCCGCATCGAGGGGGCCGGCGGGAAGATATAGGTGTTGCGGACCATGAACTCCTTGAGGATGTCGTTCTGGATGGTCCCACCGAGTTTTTCCGGCGGCACCCCCTGCTCCTCGCCGGCCAGGATGTAGAGCGCCAGGACCGGCAGGACGGCGCCGTTCATGGTCATCGAGACGGTCATCTGGTCCAAGGGGATGCCGTCGAAGAGCTGGCGCATGTCGAGGATCGAATCGATCGCCACCCCGGCCATGCCGACATCGCCCGCCACCCGCGGATGATCGCTGTCGTAGCCGCGGTGTGTGGCGAGATCGAAGGCGATCGAGAGGCCTTTCTGCCCGGCCCGCAGGTTGCGTCGATAAAAGGCGTTCGACTCCTCGGCCGTCGAGAACCCGGCGTATTGGCGGATCGTCCAGGGCTGGCCGACATACATCGTCGGATAGGGGCCACGGAGATAGGGCGGCAGGCCCGGAAAGCTGTCGAGGAAGTCGAGCGGGCCCATGTCGGCCGGGCCGTAGAGCGGCGAAACGTCGATCGCCTCGGGCGTGGTCCAGGCCGCCGCCTCCGGGGTCCGACCGACAGCGTCGCTGAACGAAGCGGCCCAATCCGGCCCGGCCTCGGCCCAATCAGCCCCGGCTTTGGCCGGCCCCAGATCGAGCGCATGGCTGGTGAAGCTCGGAACCCGGCTCATGCCGCCTCTCCCATGACCAGCGACTGGACGTCCTCGAGCAGCCCGAGGAGATTGGCGCCCGGATGAACGAAGCCGTCGATGCCGACCGCGCGCAGCGCCTCGTTCGGCCGGCCGCCGGCGTAAATGGCGATGGCGCCACGCGCCAGGAGGGCGTCGACCAGCGGCGCCGCATCGCCGGGCGCCTTGCGATCGAGCCCGCAAAGGCACGCGATGTCCGTGCCGGTCGCGGCGAAGGCCTCGCCGACGGCCGCCGCATCGGCGCCCAGGGGCGCCGTCACGGTCTCGATCCCGCCGGCGGCGAAGGCGTTCTGCACCATGCTGAGCTCGGCCGCGTGGCGGGCCAGCGGGCCGATGCCGACGACGAAGACCCTGGGCCGCCGGCCGTCCTCGGCCAGCGCCACATCGCTCAGGTCGCGCAGCCGCTCGAAGCCGGCGGCGAGCCGCATCGGGTGCAGTGGCGCCTGGATATGCCGAGGCCGCTGTCGGCCGCCGAGCAGCCTCTCGGCCTCGGCCATCAGCCGCGGCAGCTCGACCACGTCGGGCTCGAGCGGCGCCTCGTCGAGGTCGGGAAAGTTGCTCACCCCGGTAATGCTGGTTCGATTGTGCGCGAGGTCGGAGAGCCGCGCCAAGTAGGTCTCGGCGATCGCATCCTGCACGAGCCCCTGGCGCAATGACGCCAGCATGCCGCCCTCGCCCTCGATCGCCTGGACCATCGGCCAAGCCTTGGCCGCGAGCTCGCGGCTCATGGCCTCGATGAAGTGGCTGCCGCCGGCCGGGTCGATCACCCGGTGCAGCTGGCTCTCCTCCATGAGGATGAGCTGGATGTTGCGGGCGATCCGCCGGCCGAGCCTCGCCCCTTCGCCCAACGCGGCATCGAAGGGCAGCACCGTCACCGATTCGGCGCCGCCGATGGCCCCGGCAAGGCAGGCGGCCGTGGTGCGCAGCATGTTGACCCAAGGATCGCGGCGGGTGAGCATCCGAGACGCCGTCCGCACCTGGAGCCGCATCGGCACATCGGGCACGCCGCAAGCGGCCGTGACCTCGGCCCAGAGCCGTCGGGCCGCCCGGCATTTGGCGATGGAAAGGAAGAGATCGGCGTCGGCGGCAAGGGTGAAGGTCAGGCGCGGGGCCACGAGCTCCGGCCCGAGCCCGGCGCTGTCGGCGGTCCTGAGATAGGCGATGCCGGTGGCGATCGCTGCCGCCAACTCCTCGGCCTCGCTGCCGCCGGCCGCGTGATAGAGCTCGCCATCGACATGCCAGAGCCCGAGTCCGGGCCAATCGCCGATCAGGCGATGCGTCAGCGCCAAAGCGGGTTCCAGGGCACCCTCCGGATCGGCTCGGCCGAGGGCCACGGCGCCGATCGGGTCGAGCCCGAGATCGGCCCGAATGGATGCTGGGGCATGGCCTCGATCGGCGACGACCGCGAGCAACGCCTCGGCCGCCTCGACCGCGCGGCCCGGCGCCTCGAGCTGAACGGGTGCCAGATCGAGCATCACGCCCTCGAGCGTCCGGGCGAGGCCTGCCGCATCGTAGGCCATCACCCCGTCCGGCTCGTCGTCACCGAGCGCGAAAGCCGTATCGAGGCGAAGGGCCAGCGACGTGACCCCGCGCTCCAGATCCTCGAGGATCGCCCGGTTCGCTTCCTGCGGGTCCGGGTGCTCGTGGCGCTGGCGGATGTCCCAGCCGGCCACGGCCGACCCCGCAGCCCTGGCCCCGCGCCAAAAGGGCGCCGCCCCCGGCACCCCGACCTCGCCCACGGGTTCGCGATAGAGCGGCTGGATCTCGATGCCGTCCGCCGTGCGCGAGACGAGGCTCGCGACGTCCGCACCCTTGAGCGCCTTCTCGACCAGCGCCAGCCAAGCCGCTTCACTCGCTTGGTCGAACCCGGCAGCCAGCGCCAAGCCCTCGTCATGGACAGTCATCGATAGGTCCTCCACCCGGCCGCCATCATGATGCCGTCCGAAGCCCCCTGGACACAAGCGGGCTGCGACATCGACGGCTGATGATCGAATCCCTGGATCACGCGCGGGCGATAGTCGCGGCCACGCCCGCCGTCGCCGCCAGCAGGTCGGCGGCCGCGAGCTCGATCTGCAAGCCACGCTTGCCGCCGTTGACGATGATGCTGGGCTGCCCGAGGGCGGCCCTATCGAGAAACGTTCGGTGGCGCCGCTTTTGGCCGAAGGGGCTGATCCCACCCTTGACGTAGCCGGTCGCCCGCTCGGCCTGGGCGACATCGGCCATCAGCGCCCGCTTGCCGCCGGCAGCCTTGGCCAAGGCCTTCAGGTCGAGCTCGTGGTCCACTGGGACGATGGCGACCACAAGCTCCGCCTCGTCGAGCACCACCATCAGTGTCTTGAACACCCGCGCCGGCTCCACCCCCATGGCAGCGGCGGCCTGCATCCCGATCTGCCCCGGTACGTCGTCGAAGTCGTACACGTGCAGCCGATAATCCAGCTTCGCCCGGGTCAGCGCCAGGACCGCAGGCGTGCCGCTTGCCACCTTAGCCATCGCCGCCCTGGCCCACCACCTCGAGTAGCTTGCCCATGTCGACATTCTGCCCGCTCACCAGGATGGCCGTCCGCCGGCCGGCCAGATCGACCTTGCCCGCCAGCAAGGCCGCGACCCCGACCGCGGCACCGCCTTCGGCCACCAGCCGCTCCTCCATCAGGAGATGGCGCATCCCGGCGGCGATCTCGGCCTCACTGACCAACAGCGTCTCGTCGACCAGATCCCGGCAGAGCGGCAAGGTCCAGCGATTGTTCATGCCGATGCCGCCGCCCAGGCTGTCGGCGAGACTTGCCACTTCCTCGACCGCGACCGGCCGCCCCGCAGCGAGGCTTTCGTGCATCGCGGCACCCTGCTCCATGGTGATCCCGATCATCCGGATCGCCGGATTCACCGCCTTCAGCGCCAAGGCGATCCCAGCCATCAGCCCGCCGCCCGACAGCGGCACGAGACAGGTGTCGAGCTCCGGCCAATCCTCGATCAGCTCGAGCCCGATGGTCCCCTGGCCGGTGAGCACCGCCGGGTCGTCGAAGGGGTGGACGTAGATCAGCCCCTCGGCCTCGATCAGCCGCCCGGCCACGACCTCGGCCTCGTCCTGGCTCTTGCCCTCGATGACGAGCTCGGCACCCAAGGCGCGGATCGCCTCGAGCTTGTTGTTCGGCACCAGCTCGGAAAGGCAGACCACCGCCCGAACGCCCAGCCGCTTGGCAGCGAAGGCGACCGCCCGGCCGTGATTGCCGGTGGAGACCGCGATCACACCCCGGGCTCGTTCCTCGGCCGAGAGCGAGGCCAGCTTGTTGGTCGCCCCTCTGAGCTTGAAGGCGCCGGTTTCCTGCAGGCACTCCAGCTTCAGGCGGACGTCGCCGCCCGCCAGCGCCGCCAGCGCCGGCGACGGCTGCAACGGCGTGCGGCGAACGAGGCCGGCGAGCCGTTGCCGGGCGGCGTAGAGATCGGCGAGACCGAGGGTCGACATGAAGCTCCCGGGGTGGCTTCGGGTTCACCGCTTTCTACCGCCGGCACGGCACCGTTGCGAGACCTTTCCTCGACCTGGGCACGGGCGGCGCGGCGCACGGATTTATCGCGTATAAGGATATTTACGACCCTAATGACTATACATTATGGTTGATTTCCTCTATCAGACCTCGGGGTCGCCCGGCCATCCTCCGGTCGGCGATCCGAGTGGTTCCCCCTCGCGAGATGGTAGCGTCGATGAGCGATCTGACGGTTCGGCTGCAAAAGCTCGCCAAATGCCTGAACGTCTATCTCGATACGACGGCACATTGCGGCTACGGCCTCTTCGCCGCCAAGCCCTTTGCCGCCGGCAGCACGCTGA
>JAABSG010000013.1 GCA_011390475.1 Geminicoccaceae bacterium
GCCTTGACCGGGGGCAGGGGGACCATCATCGGCACCGTGCTCGGCATCTTGATTCTGCGCGTCATGCGCAACGGCATCATCCTGATCGGCGTGCCGGGCCTCGCCTACAACATCTTCATCGGCGCCATCATCCTCGGCATGATGGCACTGCATTCCGGCCTCGAACGCCGCCACCAGGGCGGGAGCTAGCGATGGCACAACCGCTGATCGAGATGCGCGACATCAAGAAATCGTACGGCAAGGTGCGCGCACTCGAAGGCGCCGACCTCACCGTTTACGAGAACGAGATCGTGGGGCTCCTGGGCGACAACGGGGCCGGCAAGTCGACGCTGATCAAGGTGCTCTCGGGGGCCGTGCCGGCCAGCAGCGGCGAGATTTTCATCCGTGGGCAGAAGGTCAGGATCGCGAGCACGGCCGATGCGATCGCGCACGGGATCGAGACGATCTACCAGGACTCGGCCCTCGTCACCCAGCTCTCGATCGCCCGGAACCTCTTTTTGGGCCGCGAGCCGGTCAAGGGTCCGCGGTTCTTCGACCGCATGGATCAGGACGCGATGAATGCCGTCGCCAAGGATCTCATGGCCCGGGTCGGCATCACCAAGGACATTCCGCCGACGACGCCGATCAGCTCGCTCTCCGGCGGCGAGCGGCAGGCCGTCGCCATTGCGCGCGCCATGTATTTCGAGAGCGACCTCATCATCCTCGACGAGCCGACCAACAATCTCGGCGTGGCGGAAACCCAGGGCGTGCTGCGCTTCGTGCGCAACGCCCGGGATTCCGGCCACTCCTGCATCTTCATCGCGCACAACATCCACCACGTCTTTCAGGTGGTGGACCGCATCGTGGTGATGCGGCTCGGCCGGATCGTCGCCGACGATATCGACCCCAAGACCACGAGCGTGGAAGCGGTCGAGCGGGTGATCACCGGGCTCGACGAGGACATGCCGGCCGGCATTCCGATCACGACGGACGCCTAGGGCCGGCGCTCTGTGGCGGCGATCGGGCGGCCGTCGGTTTGCGGCCAAATTCTACTCCAAATTGAATTGCATTGAGATAGATTTCATCATAATAGGGATCAGCTTGCCAACTGAGGATGAGGCTGATGAGATTGAAAACCGCGCTCTTGCCGTTGACCATGCCGATGCTTCTGGCCGCCTGTCTCGGCGGTGGTGGTTCCGGTGGGAGCAGTAGTGGCCAGAGCGGCCCCTTGACCCTGAACAGCACGCCGACCGACTTCACGTCGTTCGAGGCCATTACCGCGAACTCGCTGGTCGAGGCTTCGGCTCCGACGTCGGTCAACTACGCGGCCGATGTGGTCGGCGGCAATGTCGATCGCCTAGGCGAGCTGTCCTTCCTGGGCTCGGCCTTGCGCATCCTCACCGGTGACGAGATTCCACCCGAAGTCGAGGGTGACGACCCGGAGTTCGAATTCGGCGGCCTGCGGTTGACCGTGAACCTGCCCGGCGACACGACGATCGCGCGCGATTTCACGGAGGAGCCGACCGAGGTCGGCGATTATGGCCGTCTCGAGATCGTGGGCGAGTCCGAGGCCGTCACGGATCGGCTCTATCTCAACGAGGGTGAAGATCTGGACTACATGGCCTTCGGAGTCTGGGAAATCGGGCTCGGCGAAGAGACGATCGATATGGGCGGTGCCGCCTGGGGTGCCTTGACGCCGACTGCTGGCGACAATGCGATGCCTGCGGGCGGTGTAGCGAGCTACAGCGGCGAACTGATCGGTTACAATTTTCAGGGCGGCGCCACCACGGTCTACATTGCCGACAGCACACTCGGCGCCAATTTCGATGCCGACACGGTCAGCCTGACCGCCAGCAACACCCGAGCTCTCATTGGCGGTGCCGGGGCCGCCGGTCTCGATATCGTCGCGAGCCCGGGAACGATCAGCGGCAACGGGTTCTCCGGCAATGCCATCAATCTGCAGGCAGCGGTCGACAATCCGGGCCTGGACTTCTCGGGCAGCTACGGCGGCGCGTTCTACGGCCCGGATGCGGCCGAGGCCGGCGGCTGGTTCGAGGTGCGCAATGATGGCAACAACGACCGCTACTTCGGCTCCTTCGGCGGCGCCCGGGGCGAGGTGGTCTTCCCTTGATCCTCTGATTTAGGGCGTGACGCCGGGGCACAACCTGTCGTCCCGGCGTCACGCCGCTGCGTTGTTCTCCTTACCGCCCACTTCGGTGGGCAGCGGCCCTGACGCTGGCTGGTCCCCAGGCGCCGGGCTGGAACGAAGTGGTCATCGAGCTCGTGTGGCACGCCGTCCTTCGGGTGCTGATACTCGGCACCGTTCTCTTCTCGCTCACCGGCTACTGGCCGGCCGGCGCGGCGCGTGGCCAGACGGCCGAGCCCGTGGCCGCCTCGGCGGAAGCGCTCCTGATCGAACAGCGGTTTCGCGAGGGCATGGCCGCCCTCGAGGCCGGTGACACCGAGACGGCGATCCGCCGCTTCACCAGCATCCTCGCCGGCGACCCACGGCTGCACCGGGTCAGGCTCGAGCTCGCTCGAGCCTTTTTCGTGGCCGAGGACTGGGCCGATGCCAGGCGCGAGTTCTTCGCGGTCCTCTCGGCCGACGTGCCTCGAACGGTCAAGGACAACATCATCGTCTTTCTCCGGCTGATCGACCTCCGGCGCGGCTGGAGCTGGACGCTCGATGCCGGGGTCAGGGGCGGGCCGGAGAGCGGGCGAAACTACAAGTCCGACACGGTGATGCTCAACTTCTTCGGCCAGAAGCTGCCCTTCGAGATCGAACGGCCGGACACCCCCGATTACGGCGGCTTCATCAATGGCGGCCTCGAGTACCGCCGGCCGCTGCTCGAGCTCGAGAGCCTGGGCGGCCCCAGTTTGAGCGGCATCGCCAGGGTCGACGGCGAGGCCAATGTCTATGACGACAGCGACTTCAACGAGCTGATCTATGGCGGCAGCCTGGCCGCACAGTTCTCCTGGCCGCGGACCAGCCTCAGCCTCGGGCCGGACATCGCCTGGCGGCGGATCGGCGACGAGGAGCGCGAGCGGCGCTGGGGGGTATCGACCTCCGTCGAGCACCGGCTGCCCGAGGGTTTGGCGCTTTTGGGCCGGCTGGGCTGGCAGCGGGTCGACGACAATCTGGCGCCGATCCGCGACGGCGATCTCTTTTCCGGGCGGTTCGGGATCAGCCGCTCGCTCGGCGGACGCAGCTCGATCACGGCCATTGTCGGCGTCGGCTATTTCGAGGCCCGGGTGCCGACCGAGAGCTACCGCTCCGGCAGCCTTCAGCTGCGCGGCCGCACCGAGCTCGGCTTCGGCCTCGCCCCGACGCTGACCCTCACCGCCAGCCGCACCCAATACCGCGAGCAGGGGGCGCTCTTCTTCAACCGCCGCAACGACCGGCAGTTCGGCGCCAACCTGGAGGTCGAGAAGCGCGACCTCTTCATCGGCCCGTTCTCGCCGTTCGTCTCGGTCGGCTATATCCGCAACAAGTCCAATATCGAGATCTACGACTACGACGAGACGCTCTATCGTTTCGGCCTGCGCAAGATATTCTAGCATCGGGACGCGCGATAATTCCCGCGCGCTGTGGCCGTATCGTCGGCTATAGCGCCCGCATGGAGAGCGAACGGCCGGCTTGTCTCTGTCACGAGTGCGGCACGCTGCACGGCGTGCGCCGCCTGCCGTCCGGCGTGACCGCGCGTTGCCGAACCTGTGGCACGCCGCTCTACCGGCAGCGCAAGGATACCGCCGTTCGCGCCCTGGCCTTGACCGTGGCGGCGCTGATCCTCTTCGCCGTGGCGCACACCTTCCCGTTCTTGACCTTCTCGATGGAGGGCAACGCCACCACGGCGACGATCCTCGGCAGCGCCTTCGCGCTTTATCGCGAGGGCGTCTGGCCGCTGGCTGCCGTGGTGTTCGCCATGGCGAGCCTCTTTCCGCTGCTCAAGCTCATGGCTAACCTCTACACTCTCCTGCCGGCGGCGATGGGGCGTGCCGCACCCGGCACGCACCGGATGTTCGCGACGGCGGCGCGGCTGCGCAGCTGGGCGATGACCGAGGTCTATCTCTTGGGCGTTCTCGTCGCCTATGTGAAGCTGAGCGAGCTCGCGACCTTGACCGTGGGCCCGGCACTCTGGGCCTTCGGCGTTCTGATCGTCTGCATGGCGGCGGCCGACAACGTCCTCGACCCGCGCGCCGTCTGGTGGCGTCTCGGCCCACAGAACCGGCTGGGCGCTCTCCTGGCGACGCGGCAGCCCCTGGCCGCTTGCCATGTCTGTGACCAGGTCGTGCCCCTGCCGGCCGCGGTCCACGACGCCCGTTGCCCGCGCTGCGGCGCCATGCTGCATCACCGCAAGCCCGACGCTTTGGCGCGGACCTGGGCGCTCTGCCTGGCCGCCGCCATTCTCTACATCCCGGCCAATGTCCTGCCGGTGATGACGGTGACCAGCTTCGGCCGGGGCGAGAGCGACACCATCCTTTCCGGTGTGGTGACGTTGATCGAGGCCGGCATGTGGCCGGTGGCGGCGCTGGTGTTCTTCGCCAGCATCACCGTGCCGGTCCTGAAGCTCATCGGCCTCTTCTACCTGCTCTTGTCGGTGCAGCTCGGCTGGCATGCCCGGCCGCGCGAGCGCACCCAGCTCTACCGGATCATCGAGCAGGTCGGCCGCTGGTCGATGATCGACATCTTCATGATCGCCATCCTCGCCGTTTTGGTCGATCTCGGCGAGATCGCGCGGATCGAGCCGGGCACCGGCGCCTTGGCCTTTGCCGGCGTCGTCATCCTGACCATGCTGGCTTCGGCCAGCTTCGAGCCGCGCCTGATCTGGGACAACGAGAGAAAACGTCATGGCAAGCGCCGACCAGCCGCCGCCTGAGCCTGTGGCCGACCCTTCGACGTCGGAGACCCTGGCCGAGCCGGTTCTCAGGAAAAGCCGTGGCTTCTCGCTCGTTTGGCTGGTGCCGCTGGTCGCGGCCGGCATCGGCATCTGGCTCGCGGTCACGACCATCGCCGGCAAGGGGCCGACCGTCGAGGTGAGCTTCGTGACCGCCGGCGGGCTCGAGGCCGGCAAGACCCAGGTCAAGTTTCGCGACGTCACCGTCGGGCTGGTCGAGGACGTGCGCGTCGCGGCCGACCTCTCCGGAGTCGTCGTGCGGGCCTCGATGGCGAAGAGCTTCGAGCCGCATCTCAACGAGGAGACGCGCTTTTGGGTGGTGCGCCCGCGCGTCGGCGCCGGCGGAGTGAGCGGTCTCGATACGCTGCTCTCCGGTGCCTATGTGGAGGTCGACCCGGGCGGCGGCGACGAACAGCGGCGCTTCGTCGGCCTCGAGGAGGCGCCCTTGATCCGCTCCGATGCCGCCGGCACCGAGTATGTGCTGATCGCCGAGACCCTGGGGTCGGCGGCACGCGGTTCGCCGGTTTTTTTCCGCGGCCTCGAGGTCGGTCAGGTGTTGGGCTACCAGTTGGCCGAGGACGGCCTGCGCTTCGAGATGCCGATCTTCGTCAACGCGCCGCACGATCGGCTGGTGCACGAGGCCAGCAATTTCTGGGATGTCAGCGGTATCAGCGTCGAGGCCGGCGTCGACGGTGTGGCGGTGCGCACGGCCGGGCTCCAAGCGCTCCTGATCGGCGGCATCGAGTTCGATTCGCCGGGCGGCAGTGTCGCCGAGCAGGCGGCCCCGGGCAGCGTGTTCGCGCTCTTTCGTGATCGCGAGAGCATCGGCGAGCATCAGATCACCGTACGCCTGCCGTTCGTCGTCGATTTCGACAGCTCGACGCGCGGCCTGCGCCCCGGCGCCCCGGTCGAGTTCCGCGGCATTCGCCTGGGCTCGGTCACCGACGTGCGGCTGCGCACCGACCTCGCGGCACATCAGGCCTTGATCCGAGTCCAGTTCACTCTCGAGCCGCAACGGGTGGAGGGCATGGCCCTCGGGCTCGACACCGACGAAGCCTACGAGCGAATCGACGCCTATGTGCAAGAGGGCCTGCGGGCCCAGCTCGCCACCGGCAATCTGCTGACTGGTGAGCTCTACATCGAGCTCGATTTCCAGCAAGGCTTGCCGGCAGCGGGTCTGGACCGCAGCGGCGACGTGCCGCTGATGCCGTCCGTGCCGACCGAGCTGCAGGCGATCACCGCCTCGGTCACCGGCCTGTTGACCCGCCTCGCCGAGCTGCCGCTAGAGGAAATCGTGGGCAATCTCGCGCGCATCACGAGTAGCCTCGACAGCCTGGCTTCCAGCCCCGAACTGGCGACCAGCCTCGCCGATTTCTCGGCTGCCGCGGGTGACCTGCGCTCGCTGATGGATGAGCTGAGTGGCAATGCCGCTCCGTTGCTGGGCAGCGCCCAGGCGACGCTGCGCAGCCTGCGCTCGGCGATCGAGCAGAGCGAGCGGACGCTCGGCGAGGTCGACGCGTTTCTCGGCGAGGGGTCGACCACGCAGTTTCAGGTCGAGCGCGTGCTGCAAGAGCTGACGGCCGCGGCCCGCTCGATCCGCAGCTTCGCCGACGCGCTGGAGCGCGATCCCGGGGCCATCATCCGCGGACGGAGGGAGTTCTAGCGATGCGTCGTCTGTCGTCACTCGTGCTGCTCGGCCTCGGGCTCGCCGCCTGCGCGCCGGGCGAGCCCGTGCGCTTTTATGCGCTGACTCCGCTCGCCGGGGCTGTGGCGGGGGCGGGGGTGCCGGCCGAGAGCGAGCTTGCGATCGGTGTCCTGCCGATCAGCCTCGCCGCTTATCTCGATCGTTCCGGCATCGTCGTGCGGACCAGCCCGAACGAGCTCGCCGTCTCGGCGCAGCACAACTGGATCGAGCCCCTGGACAGCCAGGCACGCCGCGTCGTGGCCCGCAACCTCGCCGAAATGCTCGGCACCGACCGGGTCTTCATCCTGCCCGAGCAGCGCTTTTTGCCGATGGATTTCACGGTCGAGATCGCGATCGAGCGCTACGATATCGTCGCCGCCGCGACCATGCCGCCCGGCGATGGCCCGGCAGTGCCCGCGGGCGGCGCCGAGGCGGCCGTCCTGCCGGAAGAGGCCGTGATGGAAGCCCGCTGGACGCTGTTTGCCGGTGACGACCGGCGGGTCTTGCGAACCTCGTTCGAGCGGCTCACCGTCCCGGTCGAGGATCCCCTCGACTTCGAGCGCCGGGTCGCCGCCCTGAGCGAGGCGCTCGGCCGGCTGACCCGCTCGGTCGCCACCGAGATCGCGGCCTTGCGCAGCTGAAGACCTCGCGGAACGGCGCTCGACCTTCGGCGGGCGCTTAACGCTTTTTTTACGGGCGCTGTCGGATAATGCCGGACGGACGATCGGTGATGGCGAGATCGTCCAGGAGTGCCGGCGATGACGAGGAGCCCGATGAACCAGCGCGTGCCCACCTCTGGCGGGCTGCTGAAAAAACCCGGATGGCCGCGACGCGTTCAGCAGCCCGCCGGGCGCCTCGACGGCGACCGGCGCGGCACGATCGCCGTCGAGTTCGCGCTGATCATGCCGATTCTCTTGCTTTTTCTCCTCGGCATCGTCCAGTTCGGCAGCGCGTTCTTCCTGCAGAACAACATGCTCAACACCGCCCGCGAGCTCGCCCGCAGGCTCGCCACCGAGCAGATAGCCGTGCACGACGCCGAGCGATGGGCGATCGACCGCCTACCCGCCTTGACCACCAACTATCGGGTCGCCGTCACCGCACCCGACCCCGACAATCCGGACGCCAACTTCTTTCGCGTCGTCATCAACGCCCCGCTCGCCGACGCCGTGATCGTCGACCCGCTCGGCCTGTTTCGCAGGGGCGAGCTGCAAGCCGAGGTCTTCGCCAGCGCCCAGGAGTAGCGGCCGGGCATCGAGGCCGGAGGATCAGCTGTCCGGGAAGAGGAATTCGCGGCCGACCTTGACGCGGTTCTGGCCGTCATAGGCGATGACGTCGGCCGTGGCGTAGGTCTCGCTCCAGTTCTCGGGCAAATAAGAGCCGGTGCCGATGACGTCGATCGGTGCCTTGACGCTGGCCATCAACTTGCATTTCGATGGGCTGAAGCCCGAGCTGGCGATCAGCTTGACCGCCTGGAAGCCGGCGGCGTCGAGCTTCTCGCGCAGGTGGTAGATGGCAGCGGCGGTAACGCCCGTGCCGGTCAGCCAGCGCAATTCGTCGTGAGTGCGGTAGGTGCGGATCGCCTCGGGCACGTGGCGGTCGAGCACGGCGTAGGATTTGGCGGTATCGAGGCCTTCGACGAAGCGGCCGCCGTGGGTGTCGAGGCGCACGCCGATCTTGCCCGATGCGGCGAGCTCGGGAAAGGCCTCGCAGACGGCGAGAGAATCGGTGACCTCGCGGCCGAAATAGTCGACCAGCACGTAGAGCGGGTCGTCGGGGAAGGTGGCGTGGTACATCCGGGCCGCTTCGACCGTCGAGTTGGCATAGCCGATCAGGGCATGCGGCATGGTGCCGAAGCCGTGGCTCTGGCCGAAGAAATGCGCCGTGGCGTCCGTGGCATTGCCGATGAAGCCCTTGGCCGCACTCTCCTTCCTGGCCCGGGCCGAGCCGACGGAGGCGGCATAGGCCATCATCTCGGCCATTTCGGCCCCGGCGCAGTGCCGGGCATCCATGGCGAGGAAGGCCACGTAGGGCAGATCGGTGCACATCGTATAGGCGTTGAAGGCGGCGACGCAGGCGGGGCCGAGCTTTTGCAGAAACATCGTCTCGAGGTCGACCAGATGGCGGAACGAGCCCTCGAGGTAGAGCATGGGCTCGCCGGCCCCGACCCAGCCGCCCTCGGGGAAACGCTGGTCGATGATGATCTCGGCCCCGCGTTCGGCCGCGACTTCCTCGAGCCAGCCCACGGCGAGCCGGGGCGTGCAGAGCACCGGCCGGCGCATGAAGACGGCATAGGTGACCCGGCAATCGCCGAACCGCTCGACGATCATCCGGGTCTTGTCGAAATACTTGTCGGTGTAGCGGGCGACGTCGCTGTTGGTCGGATTCACGTCACGACGCTTTGCTCAGACTCTGACGTTCCTCCTTTAATGCCTCGGCCATCAGGAACGCGAGCTCGAGGCTCTGCTGGGCGTTGAGCCTGGGGTCGCAATAGGTGTGGTAGCGATCCTGCAGCACCGCGTCGGTGATCGCCTGCGCCCCGCCGGTGCACTCGGTGACGTCTTGCCCCGTCATCTCCAGGTGGATGCCACCGGCATGGGTGCCCTCCGCCCGGTGCACGGCGAAGAAGCTCCGGACCTCGGCGAGGATGCGGTCGAACGGCCGGGTCTTGTAGCCGGTCGACGACTTGATCGTGTTGCCGTGCATCGGATCGCACGACCAGACCACGTTGCGGCCTTCGCGCTTCAAGGCCCGGACGAGTGGCGGCAGGTGCCGGTCGACCAGCTCGTGGCCCATCCGGGCGATGACGGTGAGCCGGCCCGGCTTGTTCTCCGGGTTGAGCACGTCGCACAGGCGCAGCAGGTCGTCGGCCGGCATGGTCGGGCCCGCCTTGACGCCCAGGGGATTGGCGATGCCGCGGCAGTATTCGACATGCGCGCCGTCGAGCTGACGGGTGCGGTCGCCGACCCAGAGCAGGTGGGCGGAGGTGTCGTACCAGCGCCCGGAGGTCGAATCGATCCGGGTCAAGGCCTCCTCGAAGCCGAGCAGCAGCGCCTCGTGGCTGGTGTAGAGGTTGGTCCGGGTGATCTCGGGTGTATTGAGATCGGTGACGCCGCAGGCGCGCATGAAGCTCAATGCTTCGCTGATCCGGTCGGCGAAGTCGCGGTAGCGGTCGGCTTGGGGCGATTTGTCGAGAAAGCCCAGCGTCCACTCGTGCACCCGGGTCAGGGCCGCGTAGCCGCCCTGGGTGAAGGCGCGCAGCAGATTCATGGTGGCCGCCGCCTGGCCGTAGGCCTGGAGCTGGCGCGCCGGGTCGGGGATGCGGTCGTCCGTGGTGAAGGCGAGGCCGTTGACGATGTCGCCGCGATAGGAGGGGAGCTCGACGTCGCCCACGGTCTCCATGGGTGCGGAGCGCGGCTTGGCGAACTGGCCGGCGAGCCTGCCGACCTTCACGACACTCATGCCGCCGCCATAGGTGAGCACCACGGCCATCTGCAGGAGCACGCGCAGCGTGTCGCGGATCTTGTCGGCGTTGAAATCGGCGAAGGCCTCGGCACAGTCGCCGCCCTGCAAGAGAAAGCCCTCGCCCTTGGCGACCCGGCCGAGCTCTTCCTCCAGCTTGCGGGCTTCGCCGGCAAAGACCAAGGGGGGATAGCTGGCGAGTGTCTGCTCGACCGCCTCGAGCCTCGCGGCATCGGGGTAGTCGGGCATCTGGTGGCGCGTCATCTGCCGCCAGGATTGCGGTGTCCAGCTCTGGCTCATGGCCCTTCGTCCCTCGTCGAGCGTCCCGTGTTCAGCTCGTTTTCGGCTGATACATGGTGACGAATTCCTCCGCGGCCGACGGGTGCACGCCGACCGTTGCATCGAATTGCGCCTTGGTGGCCCCCGCCGTCAAGGCAATGGCGAGCCCCTGGATGATCTCGGCCGCGTCGTCGCCGACCATGGCACAGCCGAGGACGCGGTCGGAGGCCTTGTCGACAACGAGCTTCATGTAGGTGCGGTTCTCGTCGCCGGTGAGCGTATAGAGCATCGGCCGGAAGCGCGTCTCGTAGATTTCCACCTCGTGCCCCCTGGCCCGGGCGGCGGCTTCCGCGAGCCCGACCGAGGCCGCCTGGGGCAGGCCGAAGATCGCGGTCGGGATGCTCTCGTAGGCCACGTCGTGCGGATTGTCGTTGAAGAGCGTCTCGGCGATCACCCGCCCCTCGGCGATGGCCACGGGCGTCAGGTCGTGTTGGCCGGAATCGAGCCCGGCACCGGCGTGGTCGCTGCAGTCGCCGACCGCGAAGATGCCCTCGACGTTGGTCTGGTAGGTCTTGTCGACATGCACCGCACCGCTCGGGTCCATCGTCACCCCGAGCTCGGCGAGGCCCAGCCAGCTCGTGTTCGGCAAGGGCGGCCGGCCGGTGGCGTAGACGATCCGGTCGGCTTCGAGCGGTCCGCTGGACGTGTCGAGCCGGTAGCCGCCGCCCGTTTGCGCGATGCTGCTCACCGTCGTCTTGCGGACGAGTTCGAGCCCGTGCCGCTCGAGCTCGTCGGTCATGTGGCGCCGGAGATCCTCGTCGAAACCGCGCAGCGGCATGTCGGCGCGCAGGATGATCCGGGTCTCGACCCCCAGCGCGTTCATGATGCTGGCGAGCTCGACGCCGATATAGCCGGCACCGACGACGGTGAGCCGCTTGGGCATCGGGTACACGTCCTCGAGGATCTCGTCGGAGGTCACGGTGTGGTCGATGCCGAGGATGGCGGGTCGGGCCGGGCTGGCGCCTACGGCCACCAGCACCCGGTCGGCCGTCACCGTCGCGCCCGCGACCTCGATCTCGAAACGCCCGTTCTCGCGGGCCTTGATCAGCGCCCGACCGGCATGAATGGCGACCCCGGCCTTCTCCAGCATGCCGGCATAGATGTCGTTCAGCCGTTGGATCTCCTTGTTGCGCGCGGTGAGCAGCGCCTGGAAGTCGAGCTCTGGTACCGCCCCGACGTGCCAGCCATAGCCCTTGGCCTGCCGGAACGCCTCGGCGAAATGGGCGCCGTAGTGCATCAGCTTTTTCGGCACGCAGCCGCGGATCACGCAGGTGCCGCCGAGTCGGCTGGCCTCGGCGAGGCCGACCTTGGCGCCGTAGCCGGCCGAACGCCTGGCGCAGGCGACGCCACCGGAGCCGCCGCCGATGACGAAGAGGTCGTAGTGGGACATGAACTGCCGTCGCTGTTTTTTCGAGGACGTTGGCACCTAGCGCGTTCGGCGAGCTCTGTCACGTCGAGGGATGGTCACGGGGTCGGTTACGGGCTCGGCGTCCGGCCAGTGTGTCGCGACGTCTTGCCGGCGCTCGTCAAACAAACTATGATCAAGGGAAGTGATGGCTCGAGGAAATGCCGTCTGTCATTGCTTTTTGTTCATAGATGGCCTGGATCTGCCCCGAAAAACGACAAGTAACGAGCTGATGTAAGGGCAGGCGTGCTGGATTGACTGCGTGCTCGTCATGCGTCTCGTGGCATGACCGGGGAAGGGGAGGTGACATGCGTCTTCTCGTCTTGCACTCGATGCGATCGTGGCCGCTCTGCAGCGGCGTCGCACTGGCGTTGGTCGTCGTTCTGGCGTCGCCCGCCAAGGCTTTCGATGCCCGGCAGGTCTATCGCGCGGCGGCGCCCGGCGTCGTCTACATCCAGGGCGCGGAGCGCAGTTCGTCCGGGGTGGCGAGCGGCACGGGGGCCATCATTCGCGACGACGGCTACATCCTGACCAATGCCCACGTCGTCACCTCCTCGACCAACAGCATGCCCACCATCGTCGTCGCCCTGAAGCCCGAGACGGTGACCGGCGACCGCAATCGCGACTTCACCCGTCATGTCCGGGCGGAGATCGTCGCCCGCTCCGACCGATTCGACCTCGCCTTGCTGAAGATCGACGCCGCACAGCCACTGCCGGCGCTGCGCTTGAGCACGCTCGAGCGGACCGAGATCGGCGAGGACGTGATCGCCATCGGCCACCCGGGCGGCGGGGTGCCCTGGACCATGACGGCCGGGCGGTTGAGCGGCTCGTCGACCAGCTTTCGTGGCGTCGCCGGGTGGGACGTGTTCCAGACCGATGCCGCGATCAACCCCGGTAATTCGGGCGGTCCGCTACTCGATGCGACGGGCGAGATCATCGGCATCAACACCTTCATCCGCCGCGAGGGCAAGGACGGCCTGACCCTGACCGGCCTGAATTTCGCGATCAAGGCGACCACGGCGGCGCGTTGGATCGAGACGGCGCTGGGCGCGGATTTCTTCGACCGGGACCTGCCGCCGCCGGTGCTGCCGCCAGTGTTGCCGCCAGTGTTGCAGAGGCCGGCGCCGCAGGCGGCACCGCTGCCCGAAGCGCCGGCTGACCGGTCGGACTTTGCGGCTTTTCTCGACGATTTGCGTCGTGGGCGACCGGCTGCGGACGATCCGCTGCCGCCACTTCGCCAGCCGGCACCGCGCACCGAGCCGAACTCGGGCAGCGGTGCCGATCCGGGCGGGTTCGACGGTTTCTTGCGCGGGCTCCGCCAGTAGAGCCAGAAAGGATCAGTCATGCAGCACTATCGCTCTGGACTTTTCGCGAGCCTGCTGCTCGCCGCTCAGGCAGTGGCCCCGACGACGGCGGCCGCCAGCGAGCCCTTCGGCATCACCACGGGCGAGACCCGGGGGACCTACTACGCCATCGGCCAGGACGTTAGTGAACTCGCCGAGAAGGCCGGGCTCGAGCTTCGCGTGCTGCCGTCGCAAGGCTCGTTGGAGAATCTCTATCGCGTCTTCACGGCCCCGGAAGCGCAGCTCGGCATCGTCCAGCACGACGTTCTCTTCTGGGTGCGCTCGAACGAGGGCAGCGAGACGGCGCAGCGGATGGCCGAGCGGATCAAGCTCGTCTTTCCGCTCTACGACGAAGAGGTGCATGTCCTGGCCCGGAACGACGCCGGAATCGCGAGCTTCGCCGACCTCGCCGGCAAGATCGTGGCCACCGGACCCTCCGGCAGCGGCACCTCCGTCACGGCCGGCGTGCTCTTCACGCTCGCCGGCATCGAGCCGGCCGAACGCGTCGAGATCGGCGCCACCGAGGCCCTGGCCCAGCTGAAGCGAGGCGCGCTCGATGCGCTGATCTATGTCGCGGGTGCCCCGGTGAAGCTCTTCGTCGACGACATCCGAGCCAGCGACGACCTCCAGCTGGTCGCCATCGACGATGCCGCGATCGCCGCGATCTACGGCGAGCCCGTGCGGCTCGACGCCTCGCACTATCCCTGGGCCAAGGACGGCGTGCGCACCATGGGCGTCAAGGCGGTGCTGGTCACCTACGACTACCAGAGCAACCGCGAGAAATGCGCCTATGTCGGCGATATCGCCAGCCTCGTTCGGGCCGAGATCGACGCCCTGAAGCAGGCCGGGCACCTCAAGTGGCAAGACGTCGACCTCGACGCCGAGGTGATCGGCTGGGACGTGGCACCCTGCAGTGCGACGGCTGGCAGTGTGCGCCCCGGCCACGCCGATCCGGACTTCCAGCGCTTTCTCGAAGAGATGACGCAGAGCCGCGGCTAGCCACAGGCGCCGTCGCTCAACCCTCCACCACCAGCGTCTCCACCGCCCTGATTGCCGGCAAATGCTGGGCGATGGCTTGCCAGCTTTCGCCTTCGTTGGGGCTGGCGAAGAGGGTGCCGCCGGTGGTGCCGAAATAGATGCCGGCGGGGGTGAGGGGGTCGGTGGCCATGGCTTGGCGGAGCACGCAGAGGTAGGCGCCGGATTGGGGAAGGCCGTTCCTCAGGTCCTGCCAGGTCTGGCCGCCGTCGCGGGTGCGCCAGACGGCGAGCTTGCCGTCGGGGGCGTAGCGTTTTTCGGCACCGACGAGGGGGAGGAGGTAGGCGGTTTCGGGGTCGCGGGGGTGGGTGGCCGTCGCGAAGCCGAAGTCGGAGGGCAGGCCATTCTCGATGCTTTGCCAGCTTCGGCCGCCATCGGTGCTCTTGTACATGCCGCAGTGGTTCTGCTGGTAGATGACGTCGCCATTGCCGGGCGCCATGGCGAGGCTGTGCACGCATTGGCCGTAGTCGGGGTAGGTGGCGCCATCGCCGAAGAAGTCGCAGCGGGTGCCCTGGTTCCTGGGTGTCCAGCTCTTGCCGCCGTCCATGGTGTGGAAGACGCCGGCGGTGGAGATGCCGACCCAGAGCTGGTTCGGGTCGGTCGGGTGGGCCACGATGTGGTGGAGGATCAGTCCGCCGCCGCCAGGGACCCAGTCGGGGCGGGACGGGTGGTCGGTCAGGCCCTCGACATGGCGCCAGCTCAGGCCGTCGTCCTCGCTCATGAAGAGCCCGGCGGGCTCGACCCCGGCATAGAGGCGGCCGTGCGCCGGCCTGAGCGACCAGACGGCCTTCAGCTTGTCCTGGCCCTCGGAGTAGGCGAGGCCCGCATCGAAGCGGCTCCAGCTCAGGCCCCGGTCGGTCGAGCGCCAGACGGCAGCACCCACCCAGCCGTCGCCACCGCCGGCATAGAGCGTGCCGGTGGCGGGGTCGGCGATCACGTGGTTGACCGACTGGGCGTCGCAGAACGGTCCCTCCAGCGCCCAGCTGTCACGGTCGGCGACACCTTTCAGGATGAAGGCACCCTTGCCGGTGGCGATCAGCAGAAGCAGACTTGCGACCATCGTCGTCCTCCCGTGCGGTCGGTTGCTCCTCGTTGCCGACTTTCAGCTCGCGCTGCCGGTGCTCGGGCCCGAGTCCGTCGCCAAGAAGTCGGCCAGCCGGTCGAAGCTCGAGCTCCAGCCCTGGTTGTGCGAATCGCGGCTTTCGATCGAGGTGAAGGGCGCCTGATGGAAGGTCATGGCGGTTTGGTCACCGCTGGCTGAGAGCGTGATCGTCACCACGGTCTCGAAGCCCGTGGAGTCCCAGGCGAAGGTGAAGACGAGCCGCTCGGGCGGGCTGATTTCCCGATAGCGGCCGCCCATCCAGTGCTCGTCGCCGTCGGGGCCGGTGATGCAGGCGCGCCAGCGGCCGCCTTCGCACACGTCGAGCTCGACCGCATGCGCCCGGAAATCCTCGGGGCCGAGCCAGCGGACCAGGTGTTCGGGCTGGGTCCAGGCCTTGAACACCAGGCTCGGCGGGGCCCTGAAGCTGCGGGTGATGGTGAGCTCGGAGGTGGCGTCGCCGGTCGCGCCGAGCGCTGTCGCGATGGTCGCCATGTCGGTCTTCTCCCTCGTCGTTCATCGTTTGTGGGTGGTGTCGGCGCCGGCGTTCATTGGGTCTCGTCGCTCTTGGGCTCCTGCAGTTCCTGGAGATAATCGTCGAGACGATCGAAGCTCGTGGTCCAGAAGCGGCGGTAGGTCTGGAGCCAGTCGTCGACCGGCTTCAGGCCTTCGGGATCGAGCCTGCAGGGGCGCCATTGCGCCTCGCGGCCGCGGCTGATCAGGCCGGCGCGCTCCAGCACCTTGAGGTGGCGGGAGATCGCCGGCAGGGACATGGCGAAGGGCTCGGCCAGTTGGCCCACCGTCGCCTCGCCCCGGCTCAGCCTTGCGAGGATGGCGCGGCGGGTCGGATCGGCCAGGGCGCCGAAGGTTTCACTCAAAGCGTCGGACATCGTTTGTGCGGTATCCCTCAGGCCTGGGCCGGCGTCATCCAGCCGAGCCCGGCGCCCGGCTGATCGGTAGCCGGCTGGCGCAGCATGGCGATGCGGCCGACGCCGGGTATGTCGAAGATCGGGCGCTGGAGGACAGCACCCAGCGCCACCGCCTTCTCGACCCGGGCATCGACATCGTCGACCGCGAGATAGGGGATCCATTTCTCCCGGATCCCGTCGAATTCGGGGCTCTTCAGCTCGAACAGACCAGCGACCGGGACCTCGCCCTGCCTGGCGACCCAGTAGGTGCCGTCGGGCGAGTCCATCGAATCGTAGGTCCAGCCGATGCTCTGGGCATAGAAGCTTTTGGCCTTCTCCACGTCCCGGGTCATGAGCTCGTTCCAGTGGAAATGGCCGTGCGTCCAGGGCATGGCGGTGGCCTCGTGTGGTGAATGGGGCGGTTAAGTAACGATATTGTTAAATACGGGGTGCCAAGTTGTGTCAAGCGTTTCCGTCGTCGATGTCGGGTATCGGGCGGCTAGCGCCGCGCGGCCTTGCGGGTTTCGTCGTTCTCGAGGGCGCGGGGATGGGGTTTGCCGAGCAGGCCCATGAGCCAGGAGGTGAAGATCGATTCCTCCTTCTCGCCGGGCAGCGGCGGCGGCAAAGCCCGCCCCCAGGCACCGTGCACGACGACTTGCGGTGGGCCCAGCGATGGCTTGACCCGTCCGGACGCGGACTCGCCGGTACCCTTCTTGATCTCGGTTCCGCTTGCCATTTGCACTACTCCGCGGCGCTCACGCCGGCAGTCGCCAGGGCTGCCGCATTCGTGATCTGCACCGAATATATCGTGCCGACGAGCACGAATGCCAGCGTCAAGGCGGCCACCAGGCCATTGAATGCCCGACTGCGCGCCCTCTGGCGCTGCCTGTTCTGCTCCCGGTTGTTGGCGGCGGCGAAGGCGAACTGATCGATCATCTGCTGGCGCAGGTCGTGCAATGCCATGGCTTCGGCCGATTCGCCGTCGAGGCCCTCCAACTCGTAGAAATCGACGATCCCGTCGGCGATCGCCCGGATCGCCAGCGTGTTCTTCGGATGCTCGTACTGGCGAGGGCGCAGGGCGACGAAGAGGAAGACGAGGACGTAGAGAAAGGTGGCGCCGATCGCGATGATCAGGCCGTGCAGCAAAAATGCCAGCGGCGACCAGTCGAAGCCCGGAATGCCGTCGCCGAACTCGCGCAGCACCAGGAGGGTGACGCTGGCGATGGCGGCGATGATCGGCAGTGAGCGGACGATGTTCTCTTCCTGCTCGACCTCGCGGCCGTAGGCATCGGCGAACAGCTTCTCCAGGTAGTCGTCCATGGATCGGCTGCTCGCCTGGCCCCTACCTCAGCTGTCGATGCCGCCGAGGCTGACGTATTTGATCTCGAGGTATTCGTCGACGCCGTATTTGGAGCCTTCGCGGCCGAGGCCGCTTTCCTTGACGCCGCCGAAGGGGGCGACCTCGTTGGCGATCACGCCGTCGTTGACGCCGAGCAGGCCCACCTCGAGGGCCTCGGCGACGCGGAAGACGCGGCCGAGGTCGCGGGCGTAGAAGTAGCCGGCGAGGCCGACGTCGCTGTCATTGGCGAGCTTGATGACCTCTTCCTCGGTCTCGAACTTGAAGATCGGGGCCACGGGGCCGAAGGTCTCCTCATGGGCGATCTTCATGTCGGCATTGCAGTTGGCGAGGACGGTCGGCTCGAAGAAGAGGCCGCCCAGGGCGTGCGGCTTGCCGCCGAGGGTCACCGTGGCCCCCTTGGCGACCGCGTCCGCAATGTGCTCCTTGGCCTTCTCGACCGCGGCCGATTCGATCAACGGGCCGACCTCGATCCCCTGATCGGTGCCGACGCCGACCTTCAAGGCTGCGGTGGCCACCTTGAACTTTTCGACGAACTGGTCGTAGATCCCGGCCTGAACGTAGATGCGGTTGGTGCACACACAGGTCTGCCCGCAATTGCGGAACTTGCACAAGATCGCTCCCTTGACCGCCTGCTCGAGGTCGGCGTCGTCGAAGACGATGAAGGGGGCGTGGCCGCCGAGTTCCATCGAGACCCGTTTGACGGTGTCGGCACACTGCTTGAGCAAGAGCTTGCCGACGTCGGTCGAGCCGGTGAAGGAGAGCTTCCTGACCGTCTTGTTCGAGGTCAGCTCGCCGCCGATCTTCGACGCACTGCCGGTGACGATGTTGAACACACCCTTGGGCATGCCGGCGCGCTCGGCGAGCTCGGCCAAGGCCAGTGCCGAATAGGGGGTCATGGAGGCCGGCTTGACGACGAAGGTGCAGCCCACGGCGAGGCCGGGCGCGCATTTTCGGGTGATCATCGCGGTCGGGAAGTTCCAGGGCGTGATCGCGGCGCAGACGCCCACCGGCTGCTTGATCGCCAGGATGCGGCGGCTGGCGACGACGGTCGGGATGATATCGCCGTAGACCCGCTTGCCCTCCTCGGCGAACCATTCGACGAAGGAGGCGCCGTAGACGATCTCGCCCGCGGCCTCGGCCAAAGGCTTACCCTGCTCGCGGGTCATCAGATAGGCGAGGTCGTCCTTGTTCGCGACGATCAGGTCGAACCATTTCCTGAGGATGTTGGCCCGTTCCTTGCCGGTCAGCGCCCGCCACGCGGGGAGCGCCTGCTCGGCGGCCTCGATCGCCCGCCTGGTCTCCGCCTCGCCCATGCTCGGCACGGTCCCGAGCGCCTCGCCCGTCGCGGGGTCGGTGACCTCGAGGGTCTTCTTCCCGTCGGCCTCGACCCAGGCGCCGTCGACGTAGCAGCGCTCGATGAAGAGCGACGGGTCCTTCATGCTGTTGCGAATGTCCTTGATGGCGACCGCCATGTGCGTTCTCCCCTGGTTTTTCGAATGACTGGTGGAGCCTACGCCGCAACGAGGCTCTTGGCGAGGTAGCGGCTCATCCGCCGCGAGAAGGCGCCGGGATCGGGCACCGGCTCGCCCTCGATGATCCGCGCCTGGTCGAGCAGCAGGAAGGCCATGTCGTCGAGCTCGCTGCCCTGACCGTCGGCCTCGAGCATCGTCTCGAGTTTCTTGATCAGCTCGTGGTCGGGATTGACCTCCAGGATCGGCTGGCTTTGGCCGGTGAAGCTCTCGTGGTGCTTCAAGAGCCGCTCGAGCCTGAGATCCATGCCCTGGTCGGCAGCGACCAGGCAGACCGCACTCTCCTTCAGCCGTTTGGAAACGCGGACGTCCTGCACCTGGCCCTCGAGCGTCAGCTTCAACTTGGCGATCAGCTTGTCGAGGCGCGCCTGGTCCTCCGGGGCCTTCTCGGGCTCCGGCTCGGCCTTGTCGTCGCTCTTGATGCTGGACAGGTCGACGTCGCTCTTGGTGAGCGATTTCAACGCCTTGCCCTGATGCGTGCCGATCTCGGGCAGCCAGAACTCGTCGACCGGGTCCTCGAAGAGCAGGACCTCCACGCCCTTGGCCCGGGCCACCTCGAGCTGCGGGCTGGTCCGCAGCGCCGCCACGCTCTCGCCGGTGATGTAGTAGATGGCGTCCTGGCCGTCCTTCATTCGCCCGAGATAGGCCTCGAGGGTGGTCCAGCCGGCATCGTGGGTGCTCCGGAACCGGGCGATCTCGAGCAGCTTCTCGCGGTTCTCGTGGTCCTCGTAGAGCCCTTCCTTCAAGACCGGGCCGAAATCCGTCCAGAACTTGTCGTAGCCGTCCTCCTTGGCCTTCTTGGCCAACTCGTCGAGGACGCGCTTGGTCAGCACTTTTTTCATCCGGGCAACGACCGAGCCGTGCTGCAGGGTCTCGCGGCTGACGTTGAGCTGCAGGTCCTCGGAGTCGACGACGCCGGCGACGAAGCGGAGGTAGCGCGGCATCAGCGCCTCGGCGTCGTCGGTGATGAAGACCCGCTTGACGTAGAGCTTGACCCCATGCCGGCGCTTGGGGTCGTAGAGGTCGAAGGGCTTCATCGACGGCACGAACAGGAGGCCGGTGTAGCTGAGCTGGCCCTCGGCGGTGAAGTGGACCCGGGCGAACGGGTCGTCGAAGGCGTGCGCGACGTGGTGATAGAATTCCTTGTACTGCTCGTCGGTGATCTCGCTCTTGGGCCGGGTCCAGAGGGCACCGCCCTCGTTGACCTTCTCCGGCGCCTTGGGCTCGGTCTTGGTGTCGCCGGCCTTGGCCTTGACGTCGAGCAGGATCGGAAAGGCGATGTGGTCGCTGTAGCGGCGGATGATCTCCTTCAGCTTCCACTCGGAGAGGAATTCCTTGGCATCGTCCTTGAGATGCAGCGTGATCGCCGTGCCGCGCGGGCCGGGCTCTTGCGCTTCGCTCACGGTGAAGCCCTGCCGGCCGTCCGAGGCCCAGAGCCAGGACGCCTCTTCGCCGGCCTTGCGGCTTTGGACGACCACGCGGTCGGCCACCATGAACGCGGCATAGAAGCCGACGCCGAACTGGCCGATCAGCTTGACGTCGCTGCTGCCTTTACTGGCGGCCTGCTCGTCCTTGCGCTGTTGCCCCAGGGCGTCGACGAACCGCGCCGTGCCGGAGCGGGCAATGGTGCCGAGATTGGCCACCAACTCGTCCCGATCCATGCCGATGCCGTTGTCGCGGATGGTCAAGAGGGCGGCGTCCGGATCGGCGAAGATCTCGATCTTCAGCTCGGTGTCGGTACCGAGCAGCTCGGGCTGGGACAAGGACGCATAGCGGAGCTTGTCGCAGGCATCGGATGCATTCGAGACGAGTTCGCGCAAGAAAATCTCGCGCTCTTTGTAGAGCGAGTTGACGACCAGATCGAGAACCCGGCCGACTTCCGCTTCGAAGGGCTGAACCGTTTCGCTCATCGGCAATTCGCACCATCTCGTTGGGAAAATCAGACGCCTGAGGTGGGCAGATGGCAAGCGGTGTTCAAGCCCACATAGCTGGTTGCCAGGACTAGTGCCGCCCCTCGACTTAGGGTAGAATGCCTAAAGATGGCGGAGGAATGGTCATGGTCGGATGGGCGATCGGCTTCGGCGGGGCTCTTTTCCTGATCGCCGCGGTGGCGGTCGGCTACCGGACGCATCGTTGGCTCGTCCGCTCGGTAGCCCCGGCGACTGCCGTTCTCGTCCTCGGTGGTGTCGTGCTGTTCGGTACGGCGCAAGGTCGGGACCTCGGCTCTGCCCTCCTCGTCGCCGATTTCGGCCAGCGCTTCTGGTTCGCGGCTGCTCTGCTCTATTGGGCGCTCGCGACCTGGCACAACGCGCGGTTTCCGCTCGATCGGGCACATGCGCAGTGGCTCGTTGGGCAGCCCAGCGGCGGTGAAGCAATCCCTGGCGATCGCCGTCGGTCCTGGACGCCGAGGCTGCTCGGTGGTCTCGTCTTCGTCTTCGCGCTGGCGCATCTCGGGCTCGCCTGGATGGGCGGCGGCGATTTCGGTGACGTCCTGCTCCTGGGCGGCATGGTGCTGGCGGTGGCCGCCCTCTATGCCACCCTGGTCGTTTTTCGCCGCCCGCTCGGTCGCTGGATCAACGCCCGCCTCCGCCCGCGCTCGCCCAGGCTCGCCCGCGGCCTCGATGCCGGCTTCAGCGCCGGCTCGCCCGCGGCCGAGCCGGGGCAGCTCACCCGGCGGACGGCGCTGTCCACCAAGGTCGCCTTTCTCGGCTTCTTCCTGGTGGGCTTTCTCCTGCTCGGCATGGCCTGGAGCGATCCGCTCGGCGTCGGCCAGCGTTTCGGCAGCATGGCGCTCGGCTTCTTCGCCTTCGGCGGCTTCCTCTCCGGGCTCGTCCTGCTCTGGGTCGTCACCGAACGGTGGGGCTGGCCCTTGCCCGTGGCGGTCGCGAGCCTGCTCTTCGTCTCCCTGGCGGTCTCTTCGACCCGCCATTACCATCCGGTACGCGACTGCGCGGGGGCGGCGGGCTGCCTGGTGGGCCGACAAGCGCTCGAGGCGGCGCGGCCGACGGTCGACCAGGCGGCGCTCGCCTGGTACGGCCAAGCTCGGGAACTGGTGCCCGAGGGCGAGCCGGTGCCGATGATTTTCGTGGCGACGGCGGGTGGCGGCCTGCGCGCGGCCTATTGGACCGCGGTCGTCCTGGGCGCGCTGCCGGGCGAGATCGGGCTCGATCTCGAGCGCTTCGAGCGTCATACCTTCGCCATCAGCGGGGTTTCCGGCGGTAGTGTCGGCGCCGCGTTTCGCACCGCCATGGCGCCCGGTCACGAGGATGCCGGCACGCTCGATGCGGCGGTGCGTGACGCCCTGGACGCCGACTTCCTCGCCCCCACCGTGGCCTCGCTCGCTTTCGTCGACCTGCCCTCCTGGATCCTGCCGAAGGTCGGTCAGACCACGCGCGGCGAGGCGCTCGAATTGGCGTTCGAGGATGCGGCGGGGGCGGGCCTCGCCGCACCGTTCCTCTCTTTCGTGCCGAGCGAAGCGGCTTGGCGGCCGCTGCTGCTCCTCAACGCCACCCATCAGGAGACCGGCCGACGGGTGATCGCGGGGCATGTGCGGATCGACCGGGACCCCTTCCTCGACAGCTTCGACATGCACGAGCTGACCGGCATCGACCTGCCGCTCAGCACCGCCGCCCACAACAGTGCCCGCTTCAGCTATGTCAGTCCGGCGGGCCGGCTGGCTGATCACGCCACGGACGAAGGCCGCGGCTGGGTGATCGACGGCGGATATTTCGAGAATTTCGCGGCGCTGACCACGCTGCAGCTGGCACGCGCGGCGCTCTCGGCGATCCGCGCCGAGACGGGCCGGGACGACGCCGTGCTTCCGGTCTTCATCCAGATCAGCAGCGATCCCGCGATCGGTGGTGGCGGTGCGGACGAGGCCTCGGCGCGGGACCTGGCGGGGCTCGCCGAGCTGCGAGCCTGCGGCACGCTGCCGGCGGGTGCCTTGGCGCATGATCCGGCGCTGGACGGGCAGGACTTTCTCGCCGGCAATCAGGTCCTGGCGCCGTTGCGCGGCATTCTCGGGAGCCGGGCCGCGCACGGCATCACGGCCTCGAAGGAGCTCGCCAACTTCGCCTGCGCCCGCGAGGCCCAGGGCTGGCCGGTGTCTTATGCGCATTTCGCGATGTGCCGGACGGCGAACCCGCCCTTGGGCTGGGTGCTCTCGGCCGGGGCGAGGGACGCCATCGAGGGTTATCTGGAAAAGTGCGGCAATCGCGATGCGCTGGCCGCCACGCGCGCCGCCTTCGGCCCCGGATCACCTGCCACCGACTAGATCCGGCCACCGACTAGATATTGTGGCTGTTGCCGCGATTCCGTCACGATCGTGATGTACCTTCGGGGCATGGGGAATGGTTTCCACTTGCCAAACGACCCGTGCGCACGACATGGTCTGCGTATGAAGCGTCTGCCCGCCAGCTCCTCGCGCGTGGCTGCGGTATTGGGTCCGACCAATACCGGCAAGACGCATTATGCCGTGGAGCGGATGCTGGCCCACGGCTCGGGCATGATGGGCTTTCCGCTGCGTCTGCTGGCCCGTGAGATCTACGATCGGGTGGTGGGCATCGTCGGCGAGAACGCCGTAGCCCTCTTGACCGGCGAGGAGCAGATCGGCTCGGAGACGGCACGCTTCGTGGTGGCGACCGTCGAAGCGATGCCGGTGCATCGCGAGGTGGCGTTTCTCGCGGTCGACGAGATCCAGCTTTGCGCCGACCGCGAGCGCGGCCACGTCTTCACCGATCGCCTGCTGCATGCCCGGGGCTACGAGGAGACGCTCTTCTTGGGCTCCGACACCATCCGGCCGCTCTTGAAGCAGTTGGTGCCCGAAGCCGAGGTCATCACCCGGCCGCGCTTTTCGATTCTCAGCCACAACGGCTCGACCAAGCTCAACCGATTGCCCAGGCGGAGTGCGGTGGTCGCCTTCACCGCGGCCGATGTCTACACGCTGGCCGAGGTGATGCGCCGCACCAAGGGCGGGGCCGCCGTCGTGCTCGGTGCCTTGAGCCCGCGGACCCGCAACGCCCAGGTCGCGATGTACCAGTCCGGCGAGGTCGATCACCTGGTCGCCACCGACGCGATCGGCATGGGGCTCAACATGGACCTCTCCCATGTGGCCTTCGCCCAGCTGCACAAGTTCGACGGTTCCGACACCCGGCGGCTGACGGCGCCCGAGATCGGCCAGATCGCCGGCCGCGCCGGGCGGCACATGGCGGACGGCACGTTCGGCACCACCAATGGGGCCGGCGCACTCGACGAGCGGATCGTCGAGGCCGTCGAGGCGCACCACTTCATGCCCCTCAAGCGGCTGCGCTGGCGCAACTCCGCCCTCGATTTCTCCAGCCTCGACGCTTTGGCCGAAAGCCTCGACGCGGACCCGCCGGCGCATGGGCTGATCAAGGTGCGGGACGCGCTCGACGATCGCAGCCTCGGCATTCTCGGGCGCCGGGAGGACATTCGCGAGCGGGCGCAGGGGCCGGCCGGGGTACGGCTGCTCTGGCAGGTCTGCCAGATCCCGGATTTCCGCAAAACGTTGACCGACGCGCATCTGCACATGCTGGCCACGGTCTTCAAGCATCTGACCGACGATGAAGCTGTCTTGCCGGGCCCCTGGGTCGGCTCGATGATCGCGCGTCTGGATCGGATGGACGGCGACATCGATGCGCTGGTCAGCCGGATCGCGCATGTCCGCACCTGGACCTATCTCTCGCACCGCCACCAGTGGTTCGACGACCCGCTGCATTGGCAGGGCCTCGCCCGGGCGGTCGAGGATCGGCTCTCCGATGCGCTGCACGAGCGGTTGACGCAGAAATTCGTCGATCGGCGGACGGCGGCGCTGCTCAAGTCGTTGCGCGAGCGGGGCGAGCTCGCGGCCGAGATCGAGCCCGGCGGCGAGGTCGTGGTCGACGGCCATCCGGTAGGCACGCTCGAGGGCTTCGCCTTCACGCTGGGGGCTTCCGGCCTTGCCGCCGAGCATCGGCTCTTCGCCGGGGCGGCGCGCCGGGCGGTGACGCAGAAGCTGAACCGGCTCGCGGCCGATCTGGTGCGCGAGGCGGACGACGCCATCGTCATTTGCGGGCGCGAGGTGCGCTGGCGGGGTGCGGTGATCGGCACGCTGCAGCCGGGGCAGGGGTTGTTGCGTCCGGCGATTGCCGTGATCGCCACGGACGAATTGACCGTCAAAGCGAGGCTCGCCATCGAGCGGCGGCTCGGGCTCAGGCTCCAGCATTGGCTCGACGATCGGCTGCAGCCGCTCATCGCGCTCGAGGCGGCGTCACGCTCGGGTGCCTTGTCGGCGGCGGCCCGTGGCATCGCCTATCGCCTGGTCGAGGGTCTGGGCGCGCTCACCGCCGGCGACGCAGCGACGCTGACCCGGCAACTGGCCCCTGGCGACCGGCGCGATCTCGCCCGGCTAGGGGTACGGCTCGGCGTGCACCACGTCTATCTGCCGGCCCTCTTGAAGCCGGCGGCGCAGGAGGCACTGGCCTTGCTGGTCGCCTTGGCCAACGGCACGGCGACCTGGCAGCCGACGGCGGGGCGGGTGTCGCTCAGGGCCGAGGAGTGTCCGGCCGAGCCCACGGCCTTGGCCGCGCTCGGCTATCGGCGGATGGGGCGGAGTGCCTTGCGCGTCGACATGGTCGAGCGGATCGCGGCCCGGCTGCGCGAGCTCGCCCGGAGCGAGGCGGCCTTTGCACTGCCGGACGAGCTGGTCTCGTCGGCCGGGCTCGGCCGCGAGGAGTTCCTGGCGCTGTTGCCCAGCCTCGGTTTTCGCGTCGAGCAGCGGCCGAAGACGGCCAATGACGAGACCGAGCAGGTCGCCGACATTCGCATCCGCCGCGCCAAGCCCCGGCGGCAGCGGCCGAGCCCGGAGATTCGCAAGGTCCAGGCCCGTCAGGGGCCGAGCAACTCGCCCTTTGCGGTCTTGGCCCGGCTCAAGGCCGTGGGTGCCTGATGGTCGGCCCGATGCGGCTGCTCAAGGGTTCGTGTTCGTCGGTAAGGGGGTGCTTCGTGAACGACCAAGCTCGATGATCGGCCGACCATGAGCGAGCCGGGTCTGCGTCTCGACAAATGGCTCTGGCATGCTCGGTTCATCAGACAACGGCAGTTGGCCGCGGAACTGATCAGGCGGCGGCGCATTCGGCTCAACGATCAGCTGGTCGAGAAGGTGCACAAGCCCGTGCGCCCCGGCGACGTCATCACGTTGGTGATCCCGGCCGGCGTCGAGGTGCTCGAGGTGGTGGCGCTGGGCGAGCGCAGAGGGCCCGCGCCCGAGGCGCAGGCCCTCTACAAGAAGCTGGCCTAGATCAGGCGCTTACTGCTTCGATTTCATGTAGGCGATGACATCGGCGATCTGCTGCTCCTGGCGCAGGCCAGCGAACGCCATGCGATTGCCCGGAATGTAGCCGCGCGGATCGGCGAGATAGGCCGCGATCGTCTCCTCGTCCCAGACGATGCCCGACCCAGCCATTGCCGGCGAGTAGTTGAAACCCTCGACGGCACCGGCCTCGCGGCCGAAAATGCCGACCAGATGCGGCCCGACGCGGTTCTGCTCGGCGTCGATCACATGGCAGGCCTGGCACTGGCGAAACACGCGCTCGCCGGCTGCCGGATCACCTTCGGCCGAGGCGCCGCTGCCCCACCCGAGGAGTCCACCGGCCAGCACTGCGGCCATCGCCGCTGATCGCTTGATCATCGAAATCTCCTGTCGTTCTCGTTCTCGTTGTCGGCCAACGCAGTTGTCGCAACCGCGCCTCCCGCTGCAACTTACGCCGACGGTCGAAAAAGCCAACTGCGACGGCTTTACCCAGCCCGCGCCCGCGCCGGATCAGGCGTCCCGCCTGGGCCGCGCGCCGAAGATCGCACTGCCGACCCGGACATGGGTGGCGCCGAAGCGGATCGCGGCTTCGTAGTCGTCGCTCATGCCGATGCTGAGTTTTTCGAGGCCGTTGCGGGCGGCGAGCTTGGCGAGAAAGGCGGTGTGCAGGGCGATGTCCTCGTCGGCCGGCGGGATGGCCATCAGGCCGTCGACGCGCAGCGCGTGCTCGCTCCGGCAGGCTGCGATGAAGGCGTCGGCCTCGGCCGGCATGACCCCGGCCTTTTGCGGCTCCTCGCCGGTATTGACCTGCACGAACACCGCCACCTGCCGCTGCTGCCTGGCCATCTCCTTGGCGAGCGCGGCTGCGAGCCTCGGCCGGTCGACCGTCTGGATGGCGTCGAAGAGGGCGACCGCCTCCTTGGCCTTGTTGGTCTGCAGCGCCCCGATCATGTGCACCGCCACGTCAGGATAGCGCTCGCGCAGGGCGGGCCAGCGACCGGCCGCCTCCTGCACGTAATTCTCGCCGAAGACCCGCTGGCCGGCGGCGAGCGCCGCTTCGAGCCGCTCCAGAGGCTGCGCCTTGCCGACGGCGATCAAGGTGACGCCCGCCGGATCGCGGCCCGCCTCGGCCGCGGCCGCTTCGATGCGGGCGCGCACCGTTGCCAAGTTGGCCGCCACGTCCACGTCGGTCGTCGTCATCGGATTCTCCTGGGTCGGGTTCTCCTTGGTCGGGCACCGCCGCCGCTGCTAGAGGTGCCGCCAGAGGTGCTTCCGTCAAGAGATCGTTGGCGCGCGAGGAGACAGGACCGGATGGGCATGAGCTTCGACGACATCATGGCGCCGTTGGGCGCCGAAGCGTTCAAACGCGACTATCTCGGCAAGCAACCGGTGCATATCGAGGGCGGGGCCGAGAAGTTCATGTCGATCATGAACTGGCAGGTGCTGGAACGGCTCTTGGCGATCAACACCCTTTGGGACACCAACCGGATGAACCTCGTTCTCGATCGGGAACCGGTGCCACCGCCAGCCTATGCCAGCCCGCAGCCCGCGATCACCGGGGCGGCCATGGCCGATCCCCAGAAGGTCAAGCGGTTGGTCCAGGATGGGGCGACGATGGTCCTCAACGATATCGACCAGCTGACGCCCGAGCTCACCGCTTTCGCCAAGACCATGGAGCAGGCGCTCGGCGGCAAGGTGCAGGGCAATCTCTACCAGTCTTCCCGGCGGCGGCAGGGCTTCAAGGTCCACTACGACACGCACGACGTCTTCGCCGTGCATTGCGCGGGCGAGAAGGTCTGGCCGGTGTTCGAGGGCCGGGCCGAGGATCCCATTGCCCACAACATGTTCAAGTCGGTGCCGCAGGAAGCGCACGAGGAGGCCAAGGGCAAGCTGTGGAAGGAGGTCCGCCTGAAGCCCGGCGACCTGCTCTATCTGCCGCGCGGCCAGTACCATTATGCCGTGGCCGACGACGGCGGCTGCATCCACATCGCCATGGGCGTCACCTACCCGATCGGCATCGATCTCGTGGGCTATCTCTACGAACGCCTGATCGCCGACCCGCTCTGCCGCAAGAACCTGCCGCAGGGCGACGGCAAGGCGCTCGATGCGCATCTCGCGGCCTTGGGGCAGCGCATCGCCGCGATCCTGACCGAGCCCGCGACCAGGACCGACATCGAGGCCTTCATCGCGGGCTATCGCTATATCCGCGAGCCCTGGGACATGGCGGCCCTGCTCGAGCCCCGAGCGATCACCTACGCGGTCAAGGCCGGTGGCGTGAAGCTGATCGAGCAGCAGGGCCGGCATGGTCTCGTCAAGGAGGGCAGCCGGCAGGCGGTGGCGGTGCCCAAGGAGGTGGCGGCCATGGTGGCCTGGGTGCTCGAGCGCCAGGCTTTTACCCGCGACGAGCTCGAGCAGGCCTTCCCGGCGGCCGGCAAGGCCACCCTCGACCGCTTCGTTCAGGACATGGAGCGGATGGTGCTGATCGCCGTGCAGCCGTGACGGTCGGGGCGCCGGCCATGCCCGGGGCGACGCCGAAGGGGGCTGTGGACGTCCTCTTCTGGGTTCAGCATCTCCTCGGCATCGGCCATCTGACCCGGGCGGCGACGCTGGTGCGGGCACTGCGCCGGGCCGGGCTCGAGGTCACCCTGGTCTCGGGCGGTCTGCCGGTCGAGGGCCTGGAGCTCGAAGGGGCGGAACTCGTCCAGCTCGAGCCCGTGCAGAGCGACGGCATCGACTTCAAGGTGCTGCTCGACGCCCGAGGACGGCCTGTCGACGACGCGTTCAGAGGCCGCCGGCGCGATCATTTGCTCGAGACATTCAGGACGAGGCAGCCGCGCCTCGTCATGCTGGAGATGTTCCCCTTCGGCCGCCGGCAGATGCGCTTCGAGCTCCTGCCGTTGCTGGAGGCGATCGGGGCCAGCCAGCCGCGGCCGCTGCTGTTGAGCTCGGTGCGCGACATCCTGGTCCGCCCGCCCAAGCCCGAACGACTGACCGAGATGCTCGGCTGGGCCGAGGCGTTCGACCGCCTTCTGGTGCATGGCGATCCCGATCTCGTGCCGTTCGCGCGCACCTTTCCCGACCGCGACAGGCTCGGGCAGAAGCTGGTCGAGACCGGCTACGTGGTCGAGCCCACGGCCGACGATACGCCGGCGGACGGCGATGGGGCAGGCGAAGTCGTCGTCTCGACCGGCGGTGGACGGGTCGGCGAGCGGCTGCTGGAGATCGCCCTCGAGGCGAGCGCCGCCTTGCCGGCGGGACCGCCCTGGCGGCTGCTGGTTGGCCAGCATCTGCCCGAGGCGGGGTTTCGCGGCCTGCTCGCCCGGGCCGGGCCGGGGGTGACGGTCGAGCGGGCGCGGCCGGACTTTCGGGCCCTGCTCGGGCGGGCGGCCTTGTCGGTGAGCCAGGGGGGCTACAACACCGTCATGGAGGTGTTGGCCGCCGGTTGCCCCGCCGTCGTCGTGCCTTACGCCGGCGGGCTCGAGACCGAGCAGACGCTGCGCTGCCGGCTCCTGGCCGAGCGCGGTCTCTTCGTCGTGCTCGACGAGGCGACGCTGAATGCGGCCACACTTGTTGCTGCGGTGCAAGGGCAGCTTGCTGCGCCGCCGAAGGCTGCAGGCCCGCCGCCGCGGATGGACGGAGCCTCGCAAACGGCGCGGTTGCTGAAGCAGATGCTGGTTGAGACGGTGGCGCGAAATTCGGCCTAAGCGCCTGCCGCAACGCCTTGTTGCAGCCTCGACACAGTGAAAGCGCAATGGCCGGAGCAAAAGTCCTTCGGCTTGCACCGTGACACCGCAAAATGAATAACACGTGTCCGGAGACAGGGGCGCCTTCAGCGTCCCATCCGCGGAACCGAGTGCTGGGTCAGCCAGCGATCGGCGCCGCCCGATGAACTCGAAGGCGACCTCACTTTTGGGGTGACGAGGAGAAAACCAAGATGAACTTCCGCAACGCACTTTTGGGCACGACCGCCATTCTCGGCGCCACCGCGCTCGTCGTGCCCTCGGCCGCTTCGGCGTTCGAGGTCAACATCCGTGGCTTCTACAATTTCAACACCGTGGTCGGCGACCTCGAGGAATCCGGCAATGCCGGCGGGGATCCGAAGGACTACGACTTTGTGACGGATTCGGAAATTCACATCCAGGGTGTGAATACCGATGACGAGACCGGAATCCGCTACGGCTTCCTGGTCGAGTTCGAGACCGACGCGCAGACCAGCAACAACAACAACATCGATGAGAACTGGATCTTCATCGATGGCGGGTTCGGTGGCTTCCGTCTCGGCCAAGAGGACGGTGCGCTCGACAACTCGAAGATCGGTGCCTACAACATCGCGGCCGGCACGGGCGGTATCGACGGCCAGGGCGTCGTCGGCTCGGTCGCTTTCGCGCCGATCAACAGTGGCGACTCGACCAAGATCCGCTACGACTCGCCGTCGATCGCCGGCTTCACGATCCACGGCTCGTTCACGCCCGCGGGCGGCGTCGAGGGTAACCAGATTGCCCAGGACGGCACGACCGACTACCAAGAGTGGGTCGAGACCGCGCTGGTCTACACCGGCTCGTTCGGCGGCCTCGACC
>JAABSG010000113.1 GCA_011390475.1 Geminicoccaceae bacterium
GACGCCTAACCCGAGGAATGAGTCGGTATATGCGCCATTAGCGATCCTTATGGTTCATTTACCGACTCATTTGGGCCGAAAAACCCACGAACGAACCCACGGAATCGACGTTCGAACCCGAGGAATCGACGAACGAACCCGGCTGGCACGCGAATGAACCCGACTTTTGCGAAGGAACCCGAGGGGACAGCTTGTCGCACCCGTCCCCCGGAATCCCGCGTCGTTGCAGGGATCGGCCGGGTCCGCCGGCAGGCGCGACGGCCGCGAGCCCGCCAACCGATTCGGCCACGGGCCGAATCTACCGAACGAACCCGGGCCCACTTGACAGCTCACGCAAGTTAGGATATAAAGCCTATACTGCGATCGGTGTGGTCAGCCGCAGGAAGCGGCGGATCAACAGCAGGGCCGCTGTCGCCAGTCCTACCGCGAAGCCGAGCCAGACGCCTTGGCCTTCGAGCGGGGTGAGGAGGCCGAGGATGACGGCGGTGGGGAAGGCCAGGATCCAGAAGCCGAAGACGGCGATGAGAAGTGGGACGCGGGTGTCCTGCAGGCCGCGGAGGGCGTGGGCGGCAGTGACCTGGAGGCCGTCGACGATCTGGAAGACGGCGGCGATGGCGAGGTAGCTGGTGGCGAAGGCCAGGACCTCGAGGGAGGCCGGGCTGCCGTCGAGGAAGGGGCGGATGAGGGGGCCCGGGAGGAACCAGAAGACCAGGGCGGTGCAGCTCATGAAGGCCGTCGCCAGCAGCATCGAGGCCTGGCCTGCGATCCTGGCACCGGCGGGGTCGGCGCGCCCCCGGGCCAGCGCCACTCGGGCGGTGACGGCCTGGCCGATGCCCAAGGGCACCATGAAGGTGATCGACGCCAGTTGGATGACGATCTGGTGGGCGGCGAGCTCGTAGACGCCGATGAAGCCCAGGATCTGCGCCGACCCGGCGAAGATGCCGACCTCGAGCAGGATGAAGAGGCCGATCGGGATGCCGATCTGGTGGATGGCTCGGAAAATCGGCCAGTCGGGGCGCCAGAAGCGGCCGAGGATGTGGTGGCGGCGGAAGGGGTGGTGGCGAAGGGTGATCCAGAGCAGGGTGATGGCCATGGCGAGGTTGGTGATGGCCGAGCCCAGGCCGGCACCATAGATCTCCAGCCGGGGAAGCCCGAAGGCGCCGAAGATGAGGCCGTAATTGATGAGCGCGTTCAAGGGGATGGCGAGCAGCGTGACGACCAGGACCGGGCGGGTGCGCTCGAGGGCGGTGGCGTAGGAGCGGAGCACGTTGAAGAGCAGCATGAAGAGGAGGCCGGGCAGCACGCCGCGCATGTAGAGCTGGGCATTGCGGCTGAGGTCCGGGTCCTGGCCGATGGCCTCGAAGAGCCCGCCGATCCACCAGAGCGCCGGGACGGCGAGGGCAGTGAAGGGGAGGGCGGCCCAAAGTCCCTGGCGGACGGCGCGGCGCATCTCGCGCACCCGGCGTTCGGCCAGCGCCGCCGCGGCCAATGGCGTGACGGCCGTGCCGATGCCGATGCCGAAGAGCATGACCGGGTGGAAGGCGCTCAAGGCGAGCGCCGTGGCGGCCAGCGCCTCGGGGCCGAGCCAGCCGAGCATCAGCATGTCGGTGGTCATGATCGCCATCTGGCCGATCATCGCCAGCACCAGTGGCAGGGCGATTCGGGCGAGCGCTTTCATCTCGACGGCGTAGGGCCGCAAGGCGGCGCTGCCACTCGGTCGGGCGCTGGGTGAGGCGAGCATGGAACGGGCCTTCGGGCGTGCCGCGGGGCGGAGCGACGGCCGACGTCTATCGCGCGAGGGGGGCGCCGTCGAGGGGGGCTTCACCCGCCCGGCTCGGCCGGCCTTTGCGCCAGAGAGCGGCGAGCTCCACGCCGGCACCCAGCACGGCCTCCAGGATGTTGCGCAGCGAGACGATGGCGCCGATCGCCACGGCCATCGCCGGGGCCACGCCATAGGGGGCGAGGAAAGCGGCGACGCTGGCTTCCCTGACCCCGAGCCCGCCCCAGCCCAGCGGCAGCAGGAGGATGATGGCCAGCAGCGAGCGCATCCAGCCGAGGGTCACCCAGGAGACCTCGGCCCCGACGGCCATGGCGGCAAGCACCATCGAGAGCAGGGCCAGGGCGTTCCAGAGGACCGAGCAGGCGACGATGCGCAGGATGGCGCCCGGCCGCATCCGGCGCATTCGTAGCGCGGCGTCGCGCAGGCGCGGCAAGCCACGGTGAACGGGCTCGAGCCAGCGGTGCCGGGGCAGGCGGGCGGTGACTGCCCGGCCGAGGCGGCGGCCGATGGGGGTGACGAGAAGTAGGCCGCCGCCGCCGATGGCGATGAAGACGAGGGCCAGGACAGGGACCACGCCGAGCGACCGGGCCACCGGGTCGGCCATGGCCAGAGCGAGGCCGATGAGGCAGGCGGTGCCGGTCTCCAGCAGGCGAGCCATCAGCATGACGGCGGCGGCCTCGACCGGCTGGCGGCCGGGCTTCTGCAGCTTGTACCAGCGCGAGACCGTGCCGCCGAGTTGGCCGGGCACGACCAGGGTGTAGAAGGCGGACGCCAGTTGGATCGCGAGCATCTGTCGGAAGCTGAAGACGAGGCCCTGGACAGTTGCCGCGAGCCAGAACACGGCAGCCTTGGATGCTGCCATCGGCAGGACGAGGGCGAGGGCGAGGGTTGCCAAGAGAGGGTCGATCCGTCCGAGCACGGCACGGAACTCGCCCAACGGCACGAGCCAGACGATGAGGGCCACGACCGCGAGCGAGCCCAAGGGGCGCCAAAGCACCCGCCAGAGGGTTTTGGCCCGGCTTTTCATGGTGCGGATTTGCTCGCGGCATGGGGTGATCGCCGAGCGGGGCTGGCGGCTTGGCTCGATGGTGACACGAGACGACCTTCGTCATGGTGCGCGGCAGGCCGCGTCGGTCTTACTGTTGGTGGGGAGGTAGTGCGGCCCGCAGGTCGAGGCGAGTTTACCGACATATGGGCACCCCGGACGCTCGCTGCAGCAATAGCGTGTTTGCAGTGGCGGGTCGCATCTGCGATGACACGGGTTGTCATGTGGCCAAAGACCGCAGCGGCCGGTGCAGTGCCGGGCGTGCGTCGTGGTAGCGAATAGGCGGCAGTCGCGCCGGATTCGCCATGCCGACAATGGGCCACCCGAGGGAGCAATCGACGACCATGAACGAGACCCAACTCACCGTCCGCCTCAATGCCGCCGACAATGTCGTGGTGGCGAGGCGCGCCATCGGCGATCGCACCGAGCTGGCTGCCGAGGGCGTGACGACGACCGCCAAGATTCCGGCCGGGCACAAGATCGCGACCGCGAAGATCGCGAACGGTGCCCCGGTTCGCAAGTACAATCAGATCATCGGTATCGCCAGCGCCGACATCCTGCCGGGTGATCATGTCCACGTGCAGAACTGCGAGATGCACGACTTTGCCCGCGACTACGCCATCGGCAGTGCAACCCGTGACACGGTGATGATTCCCGAAGCCGAGCGGGACACCTTCATGGGCTATGTCCGAAAGAACGGACGGGTCGGCACGCGCAACTATATCGGCATCCTGTCGTCGGTGAACTGCTCGGCCTCGGTCTGCCGCTTCATCCAGCAGCATTTCCCCAAGGACGTGCTGGCGAAGTACCCCAATGTCGACGGCGTCGTGGCGCTGACCCATTCCACCGGTTGCGGCATGGCCGATCGGGGCGAGGGCTTCGCCACGTTACAGCGGACGCTCTGGGGCTATGCCCGGCACCCGAACTTCGCCGGAATCATCATGATCGGCCTCGGCTGCGAGGTGAATCAGATCGACTTCCTCCTGGAGGCCTATCAGATCGAGCGTGGGCCGCTCTTTCAGACGATGACCATGCAGGACACCGGGGGCACCCGAAAGACGGTCGAGCGGGCGACGGCCATCATCAAGGAGATGCTGCCGCATGCCGACGAGGTCGCACGCCAGCGGGTCTCGGCGGCCGAGCTTTCCGTGGCGCTGCAATGCGGCGGTTCGGATGCCTATTCGGGCATCACCGCCAACCCGGCGCTCGGCTATGCCACCGACCTGCTGGTGGCGCAGGGCGGCACCGGCATTCTCGCGGAGACGCCCGAGATCTACGGTGCCGAGCATCTGTTGACGCAGCGGGCCGTGAGCGAAGAGGTGGCGAAGAAGCTGATCGATCGGATTCACTGGTGGGAGGAGTATTGCGCTTCCAACGGTGGCGAGATGAACAACAACCCGTCGCCCGGCAACAAGGCGGGCGGGCTCACCACCATCCTCGAAAAGTCCCTGGGCGCCGCCGCCAAGGGTGGCACCACCAACCTGACCGGCGTCTTCAAATATGCCGAGCCCGTGAATACCCGTGGCTTCGTCTTCATGGACAGCCCCGGCTACGACCCGGCCTCCGTCACGGGCCAGGTGGCGTCCGGGGCCAATATCGTGGTCTTCACGACGGGCCGAGGCTCCTGCTTCGGCTACAAGCCGGCGCCCTCGATCAAGCTCGCGACCAACACGCCGATGTTCGAGCGGATGGTCGAGGACATGGACATGAACTGCGGCGACATCCTCGACGGCGGGGCGACGATCGAGAGCAAGGGCCGCGACATCCTCGATCTCCTGCTGAAGGTCGCCTCGGGCGAGCCTTCGAAGTCCGAGGCCCTGGGCATCGGCGACCACGAGTTCATTCCCTGGCAGATCGGCGCGGTCATGTGACCACGCCCGGGGGCAGATCGGGTGCCGTGATGCAGGGCTAGCTATTTCGCTGGGTAACAGCGATGCGGCCTGCTAATCTCCAGGGCTGCGCAATCGAGCGCTGCCCTGGAGACGACACATGGCCAAGAGCCAAAAACGCAGCAATCGCGAGATCAAGAAACCCAAGGCCGACAAGAAGGTCGTGGCCTCGGCCTCGGCCGGATCGGTGCCCGCAGCGATGGCGAAGCCGAAGAGCGGTGCCGGCGCGCCGGCCAAGAAAGCCTGATCAGCCTCGGGCCCAGATCAGCACCAGCGTCACCGTGACGACGGAAACCGCGTGGGTGGCGAGCACGATCGACGAGGCGCGCTTGGTATAGACACCATAGCGCTCGGCGAGGACGAAGACCGAGGCGCCGGTCGGCAGGCTGGCGGTGACGATGGTGGCGATCGCGAGCTCCGGCCGTAGCGGCAGGAGCCAGAGCACGGTCGCCGCCATCAAGGCCGGATGCACCAGGAGCTTGATCAGTGTCGCCGTAGCGATCTCGGCGCGGGCACCGGCGAGCTTGGCGCCGACCAGCGAGGCGCCCAGCGCGAAGAGGGCGCAAGGTGCTGCGGCCGCACCCAGGAGCTCGGCGAAATTGGCGATCGGGACGAGGAGCGGCCAGCCCGTCATATTCCAGGCGAAGCCGGCGAAGACAGCGAGGATCAGCGGGTTCCTCGCCAGGTTGCCCAGCACCGTGCGTAGAGTAGCGAGCGCCGTCGTGCCCCGGCCGGTGCGGGCTTCGAGGATCATCAGCAGGATCGGGGCGGTGATCAGATTGTCGAAGGTCAGCGCCAGGACCGCCGGCAGCGCCGCCTCGGGGCCGATCGCGGTGATCAACAACGGGATGCCCATATAGCCGGAATTGGTCCAGATCCCGCCCATGCCGGCGACGCTGGCCTCGGCGAACGGCAGGCCGAAGCGCCAGCGAAAGAACCCGGTCGTGGCGATCCATAGCACCGCCGCCACGCCATAGAAGGCGATGAAGAACCGCCAGTCGAAAAGGTCCTCCAAGGGGGCTGTCGCCACCTTGAAGAAGAGCAGGGCCGGCAGGGCGAAATAGAAGACGAAGCCATTGAGTCCGGCCACCGCGTTCTCGGCGACGAGGCGTCGGTCGAGCGCCAGGTAGCCCGCGAGAATGAGCGCGAAAAAGGGCAGGGCGACCTCGAACAGCGCCGACAAGGGCTCAACTCCGATCGGGCAGGCTGGCGGGCGGCCACCGCTGAAAGCCGGTGGTCGCAGTGACCACGACATCGTGGCGGTATCGACGCCACAAGTCGAGAATGCAGCATGGGATGTCGCGACCAGCGCTGGCGATCTCGACGCACCAGCCGGGACTTGCGAGGCCGGCTGGGCACTTCTATTCCTCGGACATGATGATGAATGTCTTCGCGACGGGCGGCCCGGCCGCCTCCCAGCGCTCTTCGGTTGTGCCTTGCGCTACCTGATCGGTGGTGCGGCGCTGTTCCTCGCCGGCATTGCCGCCATCACCTTTTTTGTCCTGCAGGCCCTGCTCGACGAACAGCGGCTCGAGGCTCGGGTCGCCGAGGCGGTTCTGGCCTGGACGGGCTACCCGCTGGTCGCCACCGGAGGGGTCGACCTGGAGCTCCTGCCGCAGCCGGTCTTGACGGTGCACCGACCGCGCCTCGGCACTGTCGAGGACGGTTTGTCGCTCGGCGCCGATCGGCTCGATCTCGATGTCGAGCTCTGGCCGCTTCTGTTCGGCTCCTTCGCGGTCGACCGAGCCCATTTGGTCCGGCCGGTGCTGGAGCTCGGCGCCGCAACCGAGACGGCCCTCGCTGCCTTGGCCGACCGACTGGCGCAGCCCGGCACCAACTGGCCGATACGCCGCCTCGGCGTTGCGGGCGGCACCGTGGCAACCCCGACCGGCGAGCCGCTGCTGCAGGACGTCGCTGGGCTGTTCGAGCGCGCGGGCGACACCGGCGGCAGCCGGTTTCATGCCGAGGCCCGGCTGGCGATGGTCGGCGCCACATCGCAGTTCCGGCTCGAAGGCCAGCTCGGCGCCAGCGTGGCCGACCGACCGCTGCCGTTGCAGCTGCAGCTCCAGGCGGTGACCGACGGCGTGGCGCATCGGCTCACGTTTCGCGGCCAGCTTCGCCCGGCTGCGGCGATCAGGGAGATTGCCGGCGAAGTGACGCTCGAGCTGCCGTCGTCAGTGGCACCTCTGGCGGCAGAGCTCGCCGGCGTATGGCCGGCGCTGCGGTACTCGGCGGTCCCCGATGCGCCGCTCGGACTGACCGGCGATATCGCTTTGGCGTTGGGCGAGGCGGCGGCGCCCAGGCTGCGGCTGGAGCAGGGCTCGCTCGAGCTGGCGGGGCAATCGCTGACCGTGGATCTGCTGCTCGAGGGCGGGGTGGCCCCGGCGATCGATCTTCGGTTGGCGGCCGATCGGCTCGTTCTTGCCGGCGCTCGGGCCGACTGGGCGCCGGTGGCGTCGGGCTTGGCCGATAGCCTGCCCCCGACGCTGCGTGGTCCGCTCGAGCTGCGCGCAGCGGTGGTCGAGTGGCAGGATCAGACCTTTCGCCAAGTGGCGCTCGATCTCGCTCTCGATGGCTCGGGGATGCTCGATGTCGAACGCGCCACCGCCGTGCTGCCGGGTCCGGGCGATCTCGCCTTCAGCGGCCGCTTCGGGCCTTTGGGCGGCCGACCGGGCCAGAGCCTGACCGGCAAGCTCGAGGCGGCGCTGCAGAACCCGGCCGAGCTGGCCGGCGCCTTCATTGTACCGCCGCCGCTGTTCGAGCGCTCCACCACGCTCGCGATCGAAACCGACCTCGACTGGCAGGCATCGGGCCTCACCCTGCAGAATACCGATTTGCGGCTCGACGCGCTCCAGGCCGCAGGCGGTCTCGCCTATCGAGCCGGCGAGGCCGACGGACTGCCGCAACTGGCGCTTTGGGCCGCGATCGACCGGCTGGCCCTCGACGAGGTGGTCGATCCGACGGCACCCGAGACGACGCTGGACGGCCTGCTCGATCTCGCGGGCTCGACCGATCTCGCGATCGACCTTCGGGTTTCGCGCACCAGCCTCGGCGAGGCGCGCTTCGGCAGCCTGACCGCCCGGCTCGACAGCACCGATGGTGCGCTCGCGATCGAGCGTCTGAGTCTCAACGACGTCGCCGGCAGCGCCGTCGCGGCGAGCGGGCGTCTGCATGCGCCGAGCCGCACCTTCGCGCTGGATCTCGCCCTCGACATCGCCTCGTTGTCGCGTCTGCTGAGGCTCGTCGGCCGGGAACCGCCGCTGGCGCTGGCACTCCTCGGTCCCTTGAACCTGCGCGGCGACCTCGCGGGCGATCCGGAGCGGGCCGAGTTGACGGCTGTGCTCGATGCCGATTTTTTCGCCGCTCGGGGTGCTGCCTCGATCACCGCTTGGCGCGAGCGCCCGTCGGCTGCCCTCGCGTTCAGCCTGGAGGCGGGTGAGGCCGCACCATTGATCCGTCAGCTCGCTGGCGTTGCCGTTACCGATCCGCTGCTGGAGGGACCGCTCACCGCCGAGCTGGAGATCGACATCGACGAAGGCAGCCTCGGCGCCGCGGTTCTCCAGCTGAGCTCGGGCGAGCTCGGCCTCGTCCTCGAGGCCGCGCGGCGGGAGGCGGGTCCGGGCCCGCTCGATCGGTTCGACATCGAGGTCGGCCCGCTATCGACCGAGACGGCGGCCCTGCTCTATCAGCTCGCGACCCGGCCGCTCGATCTCGTCCCGGGGCCACTGGCGCGCTGGCGCGGCTACTGGCCGGCGCAGGTCTTGAGCTGGGATTGGTTGCAGGCGCCCGCGGCGGACGTCACCGTGACGGTTCGCGGCAGCGATCCCGAGATGCCGCCGATCCAGATCATCGGCCAACTCGGCGACGGGGCCGTCACCGTTCCGGCCTTTCGCTGGAGCGGCGAAGCCGGGCTGATCGACGCCGGCATGGCGCTCTCGACCCGCGTCGACGGCAACGGGGTCGACCTCACCCTCGATCTGGCGCTCGAGCGTTTTGCTGCCGATCGGGTGCTGGCCGTGCTGGGCGCCGCGCCCGAGGCGCTGGGCGGTACGCTGGACCTCGAGGCCCGGCTGGGCACGCATGGTGCCAGCTTGCGCACGCTGGTCGGCAATCTGGAGGGCGCTCTGGATCTGGTGCTGACCGACGGGGTGCTGGGGGCGGCATCACCGGCCGCTGGCGGCATTCTGGTCGAGCGGCTGAATGGGGCGCTCGTGGTCCGGCGTGGGGTCGTGGCACCCGAGGCCGATCCCATCGATTTCGCCGGGCCCGACGGGGTCGGCCGGATCGACGGCTACGCCGATCTCCTGGCTTGGATCGTCGATCTGGAGCTCGCCCTGGACGGCCATGACGGCACCACACTGGTCCGCCAGCGGCTGTTCGGGCCCTTGGCCGAGCCGGCGCCCCTGGCGGCCGTGACAGCCACTCCGCCGGTGCTCGCCGAGTAGCGGACTGCCCAGCGCTACCGCTGCGGCATCGCGCCCGGGCGGGCCTTGCCGGCGCGCTGCAGGAAGCCGGCGCCGGGCAAGCCGCGGACCAGCCCTTTGACTTGGCCGCGCAACTGGCCGATCCGCATCACGTCCTCGATCCGCCGGTCGAGAAAAGCCCAGGTCTCCTCGTTGTCGGGTGAGATGTCCTCCAGCCAATAGAGCACCGTCGAGACCAGCACGCCCGCTAGTGTCGCCCGGCGACTGTATCGGCTGAGGCCCTGCTCGCGCGCGATCGGAAACCCGGCAGCGTCCCAGATCCGGTCGACCGTCCGCCAGAGGGCCTTGCCGGCCGTCGCAATATTGGCCGGGTTGCCGCGAATGAGGGCGGCACGACGCATCGCCTCCTTGTGATCGTCCAAGACCTCGATTCGGGTGCGCACCAGCGTCGCAATCCGTTGGCGCACCGGCATCCGCGCCAAGCTCTCCCGGTCCACCGTCTCGAGCATCCGCCGATCCGCCCAGTCGCCGAGCCAAGCCAAGAGGCTGTCGCCGCCTTGCGGAAAGAGGCGCCGGGCGGTGTCGGCAGAGAAGCCCGCATCCTCGGCCGCCTGGAGCATGGTGCGCCGGCTCCAGCCGTCGAAGGCGGCATGGACGAACGCCGCCTCGAGGATGGCGTCCTTCTGCGCCACGCGCTCGGTCATGGCGTCACTGGGTGCAGCATCGGTCATCGCTTCTCTCGCTTCCGGATTCGGGCTCCTCCGCTCGAAGATAGGCGGTGAGGGCCTGAACTTCACCATCGAAGGCGAGATGCCGCGGATCCTCGAGGCGGTGCGTGTAGAGAATGCCGTCGAGGTGATCGACCTCGTGCTGGAGGATGCGGGCGAAGAGCCCTTCGGCCTCCCGTTCGACGGGCCGGCCGGCGCCGTCCAGGGCCTCGAGCCCGATCCGCTCGAACCGGCGGACGATGCCGCGCAGCCCGGGGATCGAGAGGCAGCCCTCGAAGGCCATGTCAGTGGCATCGTCCAGTGGTGTCAGCGTCGGGTTGACCAGGACCAGCGGGGCCGCCGTCCGGTCGACCACGCCGTCCGGGTCCGGCAGATGGGCCAGGATCAGCCGGACCCCGGCATAAACCTGAGGGGCGGCCAGGCCGAGGCCACGCGCATCGGCCAGGGTTTCGACCATATCCTGGATCAAGGCGCGGGTCGGTGCATCCGTCGGGTCGAGGAGCGGGACGGCCCGGCGCAGCAGCACGGGTTGGCCGAGTGGGGCGATCTTGCGCAGGGTCATGGTGCGGAGGTAGACGAGTGCGGGCTTTTGGCCAAGCCGCTCGTTCGAGGTCTTGCCGAAAAGGGCCGGCTCGCGTATAGCCCGCGGCAACCCTCTCGGGAGGGAACCCCTATTGGCGTCCCACGGCACCGCGCAGGAGATGGTGTCCTGGGAGGAACGTGTTCAGGAGAACGGTCATCGTCGAGGTTCAGGTTCGCGACAACAATGTCGATCAGGCTCTGCGCGCGCTGAAGAAGAAGATGCAGCGCGAAGGCCTCTATCGTGAAATGCGCATGCGTCGGCACTACGAAAAGCCGTCCGAGCGTCGGGCGCGCGAGAAGGCCGAGGCAATCCGTCGCTATCGCAAGCTGATGCGCAAGCGGGCCGAACGCGACGAAGTTTGAGACCGGGCCGCGTCCGCGCGGCCACGCGACTCCAGAAAAAACCGCCTGATCACCGGAAGAGTATCTCTCTTCCGGTGATTTGTGCGTGGGGTTTGCGCGCCTCTCGGCAGGTGCCGCCGGCTACTCGCCAGCGGCGGCCGAGAATCCTGTTCGCATGTAGGCGATGATCGACCAGATTTCGTCCTGGCTCAGCGTATTCTTGTAGGCCGGCATTTCCGTTCCGAACGCCGTGCCCCCCTCGGCGATCGCCCAGAGCAGGTATTCGTCGCCGGCCATCGGCCGCTGCACGAGGTAGGTCAGGAGCGCCGGCGACGGGACGAGACCGCGACCCTCGGTGCCGTCGCCGTAGCCGATCGCCCCATGACATTCAGAGCATTGTGCGGCGTAGAGATCCGCGCCCAGCGCCAGGGTCTCCGGCGTCGCCTCGACCGTGCTGGCCGCACCACGATAGGTGTCGGGCACGCCCTCGTTCATGAAGGACCAGTGGCGCAGCATGCGCTGGTTCTGGGTAACCCCCATCCGACCCGGTGCCCAGCGGTCCCGCTCTGTGTCGCTGGGCCACATGCGCTCCCAGTCCGACGTACGGGGGCCCCACCAATCCTGCGGTCCCGGCTCGTCCCGTTGCGCCTCGCCGGCCGACGGGACGCTGCAAAACGCAACCGCGACGACGACCGCCAACGCCAACAGTGATCTCGGCATCTCGACCTCCTGCCTGCTACCGTGCTCACGTTCCGCCTTCGCGTCGCTTCGTGCCATGACCTGGATCAAGAGCGGCGCGGAAGATGTCGGTGATGCGCGAGGCGAGGGCCGCGCCCGTCACTTCAAGCCGCCAGCTCCAGCCGGTGCGCGGCCAGCACATCTGCCTGCCGCTTTTCCAATACCGCGACGTCGAAATCGCTCACCAGCTCCATGAACATCTGGTGCCAGTTGATCTCGGCATTCAGGTGGAGGAAGACCGAGCCGAGGCCGATGGCGGCGCGGTCCATGAAGACGAACTCCCTGGGCGGCATGACGCCACCGACATCCTTGAGCTTGCGGTGCACTTTGCCCGCCACCTCGCGGCCCTCGCGCCCGGCATTGGTCTCCTGGATCAGTCGCGGCCGGTCCTCCATCAAGGGGCCGTAGAGGAAGGTCGCCCACTGATTCAAGACGTCGATCACCTCGTTGGTGAGCCCAGTGAAGCCCCAGCTCTCGTAGGCCTCGACGGCGAGCTCGCGGTCGTTGCGCATCAAGGCCCAGAAGAGATCGATCACGCCCTTGACGAAGCGCGGCGGGAAGAGGCGCACGCAGCCGAAATCGAGGAGATTGATGTCGAGGTCGGGGCGGACCGTGTAGTTGCCGAGATGCGGGTCGCCGTGGATCACGCCGAAATTGTAGAAGGGCACGTACCAGGCGCGGAACATGTTCAGCGCCAGCGCATTCCTCGTCTCGGCATCGGCGGTCTTGAACGACAGCAGCTTCTCGCCCTCGAGCCATTCCATGGTCAAGAGGCGGCCGGTCGAGAGCTCCGGTACGACCCCGGGCACGTGGACATGCGGCTCGTTGGCGAGGATGTCGCGGTACAGGCCCATGTTCTGGGCCTCGTGCGCGTAGTCGAGCTCCTCGTGCAACCGAGCGGAGATCTCTTCGTAGATGCGGTCCGGATTGATCGCCTTGTCGTAGCGCCGGTAGATCGCGAAGATGAATTTCAGCTGACCCAAGTCGGCGTCGACCGCCGCTGCGATGTTCGGGTATTGCAGCTTGCAGGCGACCGTCCGGCCATCCTTTAGCACGGCCTTGTGCACCTGACCGAGCGAGGCGGCGGCCGCGGCGTCGAGCGGGAACTCCTGAAAATGCTGCTGCCAGTCGGTGCCGAGCTCCGCCACCATCCGCCGGCGGACGAAGGGCTTGCCCATCGGTGGGGCGTTGGACTGGAGTTGGGCGAGCTCGGCAGCGTATTCCGCCGGCAGCGCTTCGGGGATGGTGGCCATCATCTGCGCCACCTTCATCAGCGGCCCCTTGAGCCCGCCCAGCGCCTCGCGAAGCTCGGTCGCCTGCTCGAGGCTGTCGCCACCACCGGTCATCCGCCGGCCGGCGAACCGGGCGGCGGCCGCCCCCACCGTGCCCGAGACCTGGGCATAGCGGCGAAAGCGGCCGCCGAACGAGCTTTCCGACTTTTGCCGATCGCTGCCGGCTGGGTGGTTGCTGCCGGTGGGGCCGTCGCTCAAGCCTGTGCTCCCTTTGCTGTCGGGCTGGACGCATCGGCATCCAAGGCCTCTTCCAGCTCCGCGATATAGCCTTCCAAGACCTCGAGACCACCGGCCCAGAAGGCCGGATCGCTGGCATCGAGGCCGAAGGGGGCCAACAGCTCCTTGTGGCGTAGCGTGCCGCCGGCCTCCAGCATCGCCAGATAACG
>JAABSG010000114.1 GCA_011390475.1 Geminicoccaceae bacterium
CCGATCCACGCCGGTGAGCATTTGGCCGACTTCATCGAGGACTATGGCTGGTCCGCCCGTGAGCTGGCTCGCCGGCTCGCCGTGCCGCACAACCGCGTGCTGGCGATCCTCGCGGGCGACCGCTCAATCACGGCCGACACGGCGCTGAGGCTCGCCACGCTCTTCGGCACGAGCCCGGAGTTCTGGCTCAACTTGCAGATGCGCTGCGACCTCGAGCGCAGCCGCGCGGCGCACGGTGCTGCGATCGCCAGCGAGGTCCAGCCGGTCTGATCGCACCACTTCCAGACGGGGGTGGTGAGATCAGTTGATGACATGCCGCTCGAATTTTGCGATTGGATGGCGGCCAATCAAAATCGACAACGGGGAGCCTATCCATGGCGAAAATCGCCAAGACCCTCCTGTGTGGCGCCGCCGCGCTGGCCATCGCCGGGGCCGCCCAGGCCCAGACCGTCACCCTCGTCGGTGCGAGCCAGTTCGACGAGAACCACGCCTTCACCAAGACCATGCGCGAGTTCGAGCGGCTGGTCACCGAGTGCTACTCGGGCGATGTGGCGTTCGATCTCCACCTCAACTCCGAGCTCGGCCTCGAGAAGGATTATTTCGAGAACATGAGCCAAGGCATCGCCGTCGACTACGCGGTGGTCTCGCCGGCGCACATGTCGACCTTCTCGCAGATGGCGCCGTTGATGGACATGCCGTTCCTGTTCCGTGATCTCGACCACTGGAACGCCGCCATCGACGCCGGGACCCTCGATCCCATCGCCGATGACATCCTCGAGCAGGCCGACGTGCGGATCATCGGCTATGCCGGCGGCGGCACGCGCAACGTCTTCGCCAACAAGCCGGTGCGCAACATGGACGAGATGAAGGACCTCTCGATCCGCATGCAGGGCGCACCGATCTGGACCCGCATCTTCGACGCGCTGGGTGCGGCACCCACCGTCATCGCCTACAACGAGGTCTATAACGCCATCCAGACCGGCGTCATCGAGGCGGCCGAGAACGAGGCGGCCGGGATCGAGCAGATGAAGTTCTACGAGGTCGCCCCTGACCTGGCGCTGACTTTGCACGCCATCACCGTGCGGCCGCTGTCGTTCGCCAACGCCACCTACCAGCGCCTCGACGAGGAACTGCAGAACTGCATCGACGAGGCCGGAATCGCCGCTGGCAAGCTCGGCCGCGACACCGAGAGCGGCGAGGATTCGCAAAAGCTCCAGGCGATGATCGACAATGGCTGGATCACCACCCACGAGTTCGAGGGGCGCGATCGGATGCGCGAGCTCGCCGAGCCGGTGATGAAGGCCTATGCCGAGGAGCTCGGTGCCCTCGAGGTCTACGAAGCCATCGCCGCCGTCCAGTAGGGCGGTAACGAACCGAAGGGGCCGTCCAGAGAGGCGGCCCCTTTTTCGTCCCAATTTTCGCCCCCCGATCTTTTCCCGCCAGCCCGGGCCGACGCATGCGCAAGCTGATCGACATCTACTACCGCTTCCTGCAGGTGGTGCTGACGCTCCTGATCGCCGTGCTGATCGTGCCGGTCGCGATGCAGATCCTCTCGCGCTATGTCGGCTTCGTCCCGCGCTATATCTGGACCGAGGAGATCGCGCGCTTCGCCTTCATCTGGATCATCATGGTGGGGGCGGCCATCGCGGTCCGGGACGGCAGCCATTTCGATGTCGACCTCTTGCCCGAGGCGAAAAGCCGGGCCGGGCGTCTCCTGGCCAAGCTGATCGTCAATCTTTCGATCGGCTTCGCCGGGCTGATCTTCCTCGTCTGGGGCTGGGATTTCGCGGTCCTCGGTTCACGCCAGCGGAGCGAGATCGCCAGCCTGCCGATGCTCTCGATCTATATCGCCTGGCCCTGGGCCGGCCTCACTTGGCTCTTGTTCGTGGGGGAGCGGATGGCCATCGACTTCGGCTGGATCGAGGGGCCACCGCCCAGAACACCACCCGACGAATTGGCGACCGACCCGGACTCTCCCGCAGCCCGGGCCAAACAGGCCACGGCCGAGACGGTGTCGCACCAATGAGCCCGGGCGAAGTCGCGGCCATCCTCTTCGGTATCTTCGGCGTGCTGGTCATCCTCCGCGTGCCGGTGGCCTTCGCGCTCGGGCTCGCCGTGGTGCCGGTCTTTTTCTTCGACGAGCGACTGACCCCGATCCTGCTCTTGCGCGAGATGTTCAAGAGCTACAACGCCTTCGTGCTGCTGGCCGTGCCGTTCTTCCTCCTGGCCGCGAATCTCATGAACGGGGCCGGGATCACCGATCGGCTGATCAATTTCGCCCGCGCCCTGGTCGGCCATCTGCCGGGCGGGCTCGGCCACATCAACGTCACGGTCTCGATGCTGTTCGCCGGCATCTCTGGCAGTTCCACGGCCGATGCCGCCGGCATCGGCTCGCTGCTCATCCCGCAGATGAAAAAGCAGGGCTACCACGCCAGCTTCGCCGTCGCGATCACCGCCTGCTCGGCGGTCATGGGCGTCATCATTCCGCCCTCGATCCTGATGGTCGTCTGGGGCGGGCTGATGTCCGTCTCGATCGGCGGGCTCTTTCTCGCCGGCGTCGTCCCGGGCATCCTGATCGCCGCAGCGCAGATGATCACCGTCTACGTCTACGCCAAGAAGTTCGGCTACCCGATCTATGCCCGAAGCACGCTGCTGGAGCTCGGTGCCGCCTTCATCAGTTCGTCGCTGGCGCTGATGACCCCGGTGATCATCGTCGGCGGCATCGTCTCCGGCTTCTTCACGCCGACCGAGGCCTCAGTCGTGGCCGTCCTCTACTCGCTCGGTCTCGGCATGTTCATCTACCGCACGGTGACGCCGACCAAGCTGCCGAAAATCCTCTACGAGAGCGCCAGGTTCGCAGCCCTCTCGCTCTTCTGCATCGGCACCGCCTCCGCCTTCGGCTGGACGCTCGCCTATTTCAAGATCCCGGCGGCCCTGGTGGCGCATATCGACGGGATGGGCCTCGGCATCATCGGCACCGGCATCCTGGTGGCCGTCGCCTTCTTGATCATCGGCATGTTCATCGACGCCATCCCGGCGATCATCATCCTCGGCACCGTGCTCTGGCCCGTGGTGCAGCATGTCGGCATGCACCCGATCCACTTCGCGATTATCGGCATCATGAGCCTCGCCTTCGGCCTGGTGACACCACCCTACGGTCTCTGTCTCTTGATCGCGGCCGCGATCGGCGAGGTGAAGCTGGTCAAATGCCTGAAGGACGTGGGCATCATCCTGTTGCCGATGCTCGGCATCCTGCTCGTCATCATCTTGTTCCCGGACCTCGTCCTGGCCCTGCCGCGCTGGATCATGCCGCGCTTCGTGATGTGAGCTAGCGCAGCACTCGGCCGAGCAGTCCGGCCCGGCGGATCAGGACAGCGACCGCCCAGACCGTCAGGATGCTGACGCCGATCAGGAGCGTGGCGATCGCGGTGATGGTGGGGTTCACCTGCAGGACCAGCTCGTTGAACATCCGCTTGGGGATGGTCTCGTGCGCCCCGGCGAGGAAAATCGTGACGATCACCTCGTCGAACGAGATGATGAAGGCGAAGATCCAGGCAGCGACCGCCGACGGCAAAAGATTCGGCAAGAGGACCCTACGCGCCATCAACGGCCAGGGAGCGCCCAGCGACATCGCCGCCCGCTCGATATCGGGGTCGAACGCGCGGATCGCCACGGTCATGACGAGAATGGTGTAGGGCACGGCCAAGACCGTGTGGCCGATCACCAGGCCGGCGAAGCTGCCCAAGAGGCCGATCCGGGCGAAGAAGATATAAAGCGCCACGCCGGTGATGATCTGCGGCAGGATCAGCGGCGCCATGAAGTTCAGCTCGACCAGCGGCCGGCCGCGAAACCGGCCACGGACCAGGCCGTAGGCCGCGATCGAGCCGAGCAGCAGGGCCAGCGTCGAGGCCAACGCCGCGAGCGAGATCGAGGTCGTGGCCGCCTGCAGCCAGCGGCGGTCGCCGAAGAAGGCCTCGTACCAGCGGAGCGAAAAGCCGGGCGGTGGGAACTCGAGCGAACTCGCGCTCGAGAACGACATCGGCACCACGATGACGATCGGCAGGCAGAGAAAGACCAGGACGGCCGAGCCGAAGCCCGCCAAGAGCCAGCGCGCCCAGCGGGGACCGGCGATCATGCGGCGCCGCGCTTGCTGAGCTTCAGATAGAAGGCGTAGCAGACGAAGGTCGCGAGCAGCAGCACGGTCGACAAGGCGGCGGCCAACTCCCAGCGCGGCATGCGGTTGATCAAGAGGTCGATCATGTTGGCAATCATCGACACCCGACCGCCGCCGAGGATGGCCGGCGTGATGAAGAAGCCCAGCGTCAGGATGAAGACCAGGATGCAGCCGGCGGCCAAGCCGGGGAGCGTCAGCGGAAAGAACACCCGCCAGAAGACCGTGCCGGGCGGCGCCCCCAGCCCCGAGGCTGCCTGCAGCACCCGTCGGTCGATGCCGAGCATGGCGGCAAAGAGCGGCAGGACGAGGAACGGCAGGAGCACGTTGGTCGTGCCGATCACCACCCCGAGTTCGTTGTAGATCAAGGCCAGCGGCTCGGTGATCAGGCCGAGCTCGAGGAGCGAGCGATTGACCACGCCGTTATTGCCCAGGACCACGATCCAGGCATAGGTGCGCACCAGGATCGAGACCCAAAAGGGCAGCACGACCAGGGCGAGCGCGATCATCCGCGCCCGGCCCTGCAGGCAGCAGAGCCAATAGGCGAGGGGATAGCCCAGGACCGCGCAGACGAGCGTGCAGATCAGCGCGATCCGAAAGGTGTTGGCGAGGACACGCAGATAGACCGTGCGCTCGATCATGTCCGCCCAGGGCGCCAGCGCACCCGCCGGGCTGCTGAAGCCCCAGGCCAGCATCAAGACGACCGGGATGTTGAACGCCACCAGCATGGCGAGGCCGAGCGGCATGACGAAGCGAATGCCGCTCGGCCCGCTGACGAGCTTGATCCGGCTCATCGGCTAGCAGCCTGCTAGAGCGAGAGCTTGAACTCCTGCCAACGCAGCTCGATCTCGTCGGCATTCTCGTACCACCAGCGTGCGTCGGACAGCACCTGCACCGCCCGGTTCTGCGCCGAGGTCGGCAACTGCTCGAGGTTGTCCTGCGGCAGGAGCGCGTCGAGATCGGGGCTGTTGCCGGTGTAGGGGATCACGCCGGCCGCGACCGCCTGGTTCTCCGGCACGGTCATCTCGTGCAACAGGCCCATGGCAGCGGCCTTCTCGTCAGGATTCGTCCCCTTGGGCACGGTGAAGAAGGCGATGTCGAGCTGGCCCTCGGCAAAGCTGTACTCGATGCCCTCCTGGCCCGCGACCCGACCGGACCAGGCGACGGCGTACTGCACCTCGCCGTCGCGGATCAGCTGCGGCGGCTGCGCGCCCGCCTGCCACCAGACCGCCACATGATCCTTGATGCTCTCGAGCTTGGCGAAGGCCCGATCGAGATCGATCGGATAGATGTCCTCGGGTGCCACGCCGTCGGCCATCACCGCCATCGCCAGGATGTAGGCCGCATAGTCCGGCAGCGCCCGGCGGCCCGGGAAGTTCTCGACATCGAAGAATTCGGCCCAGGTCGATGGCGCCCTGGCGTCCGGATGCCAGGCCATGATGGTCGAGTAGTACTGGTAGCCGAAACCGTGATCGTCGCGCGCCTCGGGGAACATCGGCAACGGGTCGATGGCGTCCCAGTCCAAGGGTTCGAGCAAATCGAGGGCCTTGGCCTGCTCCAGTTCGGGGCTGGACAATTCGAGGAGGGCGGCGGTGACGCTCCTGGCCTCGACCATCGCCCTGAGCTTGCCGAGCCCGGACGGGCTCTCGCGAACGACGCTGATGCCGGTCTTCTCCGTGAAGGGCGCGATGTAGCCGGCCTCGATCGAATCACCGGACGGCCCGCCGGCCTCGATCATGCGGAACTCGGTGACCGCGGCATGTGCCGGGCGGACCAGCCGGCCGAGCGACGCCGTGCCGGCCAGGGCAGCGGCGCTGCCGATGAGATGACGTCTCCGAAGCTTCATCGCGTTTCCTCCTCCTGAGCACCGCCTCGTGGGTGCAGAGCGGCTTGGCGCGGCATTCTTCCGCTGCCGGAACGCTGAGCATTCGTGCGGTTCAGAGTGATGTGTTAAGCAGAAAGCCACCGCGCGGCAAGCGCCTCACCGGTCCCTGGTCGGCCGCGGGCCAGGATGGTCTTTCAGCTGATGGTCAGAGGGGACGTGCAGCAATGAACGAAATGGCCTCGAGCCGCTCGAATTCCGCTCTCGAGGAGCGACTGGCCGAGGTCGAGGCGGCCTATGTCGCGGCCAATCCTTCGAGCCTGGCCGCCCATCTCGCCGCCACACGCCCGCTGCCGGGCGGCAATACCCGCTCGATCCTCCACTTCTCGCCTTTTCCCCTGACCTTCGCCAAGGGCGAGGGCTGTCGGCTCCACGATCTCGACGGGCACGAGCTGACCGATTTTCTGGGTGAGTATTCGGCCGGGCTCTTCGGCCATTCCGAGCCGGTCATCGAGGCCGCGATCACCGAAGCGCTCGCCGACGGCATCGTCTTGGGCGGACCGAACCGTTACGAGGCGACGTTGGCCGAGACGATCTGTGCCCGCTTCCCCTCGATCGACCAGGTGCGCTTCACCAATTCCGGCACCGAGGCCAACCTCTTGGCGCTAGCGGCGGCACGGCTCGCCACCGGCCGGCAGGCCGTCATGGTGATGGAGGGCGGCTATCACGGCGGCGTCCTCTATTTCGGCCAACACAAGAGCCCGCTCAACGTCGCCGGGCCCTGGGTCTTCGGCATCTACAACGACATCGAGGCGACCTCGGCCGTGATCGAGCGTGAGGCCCACGGCCTCGCCGCCATCCTCATCGAGCCGATGCTGGGGGCCGGCGGCGGCATCTGCGCCGAGCCCGCCTTCCTCGCCATGCTGCGCGGATCCTGCGACCGCCACGGCATCGTTTTGATCTTCGACGAGGTGATGACGTCCCGCATGAGCCATGGCGGCCTGCAAACGCGCCTCGGCATCATCCCCGACATGACGACGTTGGGGAAGTATCTGGGCGGCGGGCTGAGCTTCGGTGCCTTCGGCGGCAAGGCGAAACTGATGGAGCGTTTCGACCCGCGCCGCCCCGACGCCGTGAGCCATGCCGGCACCTTCAACAACAACGTCCTCTCGATGGCCGCCGGCCTCGCCGCCGCCACCCGGGTCTCGACGGCCGAGCGCCTCGACGATCTCTGGGCCGCGGGCGAAGAGCTCCGGGCCGGGCTGAACGCTCTGGCCCAGGCCCGGGACGTCCCGATCCAGGTGTTGGGCACGGGCTCGATCTTGGGCTTTCACTTCCAGCGCGGGCCGATCCGCCGGCCCCAGGACGTTTGGCCCACCGATCCCCTCGCCGCCAGGATCCAGGCCGATCTCTATGCGCTCTTGCACCTCTCGCTGATCGAGTCCGGCTGCTACATCGCCCGACGCGGCTACGTCACCCTTTCATTGCCCATGGGTGACGCCGACATCGCCCGCCTGCCCGCCGCCTTCGACGCCTTCCTCGAGCGGCACGGCCCGGTTATCGCCGACTACGCTTGAGCGTTGCGGGCAGTGGCGGTCGCATGGGCCTGACCTGGCGGCTCGCCTGGCGGGATTTGCGTGGTGCCTCGGGGGGCTTTCGTCTCTTGGCCACCGCCCTCGTCCTCGCGGTGGCCGCGATCGCGGCGGTGGGCTCGATCGCCGACGGTTTGCGGGACAATGCGCGACTTACCGCCAGGGAGGCCGTCGGCGGCGATCTCTCGTTCCGCCTCTTTCACCGCCAGCCGAGCCCGGACGAGCGCGGTCTGCTGGAGAGTTTCGGCGAGCTGAGCGAGATCACCGAGCTGCGCCCCCGGGCGCGGCGGATCGACGGCAGAAGCGGCCTGCTGGTCGAGCTCAAGGCGATCGACGGGGCCTACCCGCTCTACGGCAGGCTCGAGCTCGACCCACCGATCGCCGCTGGCGAGTCGCCGGCCCTGGCCCTCGGTGAGGTCGACGGCAGCTTCGGTGCCGCGGTCGACGCCGACCTCTTGGCCCGGCTGGACCTCGCGATTGGCGATCGCTTGCGTCTGGGCAAATTGGCGGTGGAGATCAGAGCACTTCTCCTGGCCGAGCCCGATCGGGCGCTGCGCGCCTTCGCCCTCGGCCCCCGCGTGGTGATCGACCAGGACGCCTTGGCGGCCTCCGGCCTCGCCGCCCCAGGCGCCGCCGTCTACTGGTACAGCCGATTGCGCCTCGCTGCGGGGCAGGATCCAGGGGCCGTGATCAGAGCGGTCGAAACCCGTTTCCCCCATGCCGGTTGGCGGATCGTCGACGCGGCCGAGGGCATCCCCGGGATCGAGCGCAGCATCGCGCTGGGCCGGGCGCTGGTCCTGGCGTCGGCGCTGGCCATCCTGGTCATCGGCGGAGTCGGGATCGCCGGGGCGGTGACGGCGCATCTCGAGCGCAAGACCGCGACCATCGCCATTCTCAAGACCCTGGGGGCCACCGGCGGGTTCACCAGCCGCCTCTATGTCGGCCAACTCGTCATCACCGCCGTGGCCGCCACGGCTCTCGGTCTCGCCCTGGGTGCTGCGGCACCCTTCCTCCTCGCGGCGCTGGCCGATGGTCCGCTGACCGAGGCGAGCGAGGGCTCGGTGCTGCAGCCGCTGGCCCTGGCTACCGCCGCCGCGATGGGTGTCTTCACCACCCTGATCTTCGCCGTCCTACCGCTTGCTCGGGCCGCGCAAACCCCGCCCAGCCTGCTCTTCCGCGCGCTGATCGTCCGCCCGCGGCTGCGCCGGCGGATCCTGCCCTATGCGGTCATGGGCGGGCTCGGCCTGGCGCTCGCTGGCGTCGTCATACGGGCGAGCGAGCTGCCGCTGGTCAGTCTGGCCGTGCTGCTGGCGCTGCTTGCCATGCTGGCACTCTTTTGGGCCTGGGGCGGCCTCGTCGTGGCCCTCGCTGCCCGGGTGCGCCGAGGGCTCGGCCATGCCCCACTCTTCCGCCTCGCACTCGCCAATCTCGGCCGCCCGGGCGCCCCCACCCGGGTGGTGGTCGCGGCCCTCGGGCTCGGGCTCGCGGCCCTGGCGACCGTCGTCACGATCGAGCGCCTGGCGGCCCACCACCTGGCGACGACCCTGCCGGCGACCGCTCCGGATCTCGTCGTGATCGATCTCGATCCGGCCGAAGGTCCAGCCTTCGAGCGGTTCGCCGGCAGCCTGCCGCGGGTCGTGCGCAGCCGCTCCGTCCCCTTCCTGCACGGCCGGATCACCCACCTCGAGGGCCGGCCGGTGGTCGATGTCGCCGTGCCGCGCGACGTCGCCTGGGTGATCCGTGGCGATCGCGGCCTGTCCTGGCTGACATCCGAGGAGGCTGCCGCCATCGACTGGGCCGCCCCGGCGAGCGGGCTGCCACAGGCCTCGCTGGAGGCGAGCATCGCCCCGAGGCTCGGCCTGGAGCCGGGCGACCGTCTGACCATCGACCTTTTGGGCCAGCCGCACGAGGTGGCCATAGGGGCGTTTCACCGGGTGGACTGGACCGGGCTCGACCTCGATTTTCCGCTCCTCCTGGCCCCACCGGCGGAACCCCCGCCGCATCGCCGGATCGCGGCCCTCTGGCTGCTGCCCGAAACCGCGACGGCATCGCTGATCGAGGCCCTGGGCGAGCGCTTTCCCGAGGCCCCGGTGATCGAGGTGGCGGATGTTCTGGGCGCCCTTGGCGGGCTCATGGCGGCGATCGCCTCGGCCCTGGCCGTCGCCACCGCACTCACCTTGCTCGCCGCCCTCTTGGTCCTCGCCGGCAGCCTTGCCGCTGGCTATCGGCGCCGCCGGCAGGAGTTCGCCGTCCTTTGCATCCTCGGTGTCCGGCGGCGCCAGCTCGCCACCACGGGCGCGCTCGAGCTCGGCTTTTTGGGATTGGCCGCGAGCTTGCCGGCCAGCCTCGTCGGCAGCCTTGCCGGCTGGGCCGTCGTGACCTCGATCGCGGCCGATGCTTGGCGTTTCGAGCCGGTGATCCCACTGGCCGTCATCGCCCTGGCGACGACGGCCCTGGCCCTCTTCGGTTCGCTGCTGCCCCATGCCGCGAGACAGCGGCGTGAACGGCAGGGCCGAGACCACGAAAATCCAGCAGCCCATTAACCCGATCGCAATAAATGCGGGCTACGATGCCCCAGTTCTTCAAGCCATGGATGCCCGATTGGATGAGCAAGGACCACGATACGAGCCGGCCATTTCCACATGCCGAATGGACCGTCGGTATTCCCTTCACCACGCCGTTGATCTGTGGTGCCAAGGCACGGCTGGCGAAGGGCGGAGCCGTCGAGCTCCTGGTTCCGAACCCCTCGGGCGCACGTGGCTACTATGTGATGGATCTTCGGGCGACCCGGGAATTCTGCCAACTCACGGTGCATGACGAGGTTCTGCTCGAGAACCTGCTCAGCATGGACGCGGTGACGCCGGCTACCGTGCGCCGCTGCGCGCGCAACGTCGCGATCGCCGGCTCCGCCGGCAGAGATGCCGCCGCCGCCGCCAAGAAGGCGGCCGAGCGCGACGACGGCATCGTCAATTTGACCAACTACCTCATGCTCATGCGGCTGCTGCGCAAGGTCGGCATCGAAGGCAAGGAGCTGCAGCAGCCGGTCGGCAAGGACAAGGCGGTGCAGAACGAGATCAAGCGCCGGCTCGTCGCCCTCACGCCGAAGATCGGGCTTACCGCCGACGAGGTGATCGACACGGTGGGCGACATCGCCTTTTACGCTTCGGCGATCGGCTTTGCCGGCAGCGAGCTCGGCAATCGCCATCCCGTGGTCCTCGAGCAGCTCCGCCCGTTCGCCCAGGCGATCACCCGCTGGTCGGCGCTGGAGAGCGGCGACAACAAGGAGCGGGCCGAGCAGATCGCCGAATGTGCCGACTGGACGAATCGTGAGGTCGCACCACTGATCGTCGATTGTCAGACTCGGCTCGAGGACATCACCGAGCTCGTGCGGACGTGGCGTGGCGGTCGCGACGATGTGCGCGAGCGGTTCTCGCTGCCGGATTGGCTGCTCGACGGCTGGCCCGAGATCTTCGCCATCTGGGAGACGGCCGCCGGTGAGGATCGCTCGATGCAGCGCGCCGCCGTGGCCCAGATTCACCGCCTGCTCCCATTGGCCAAGGCGATCGCCGAGGACGGCAAGGTCGAGGTGTTGAGCATCGATTCGTCGGTGCTGCGCAGCCGCTCGGTGAAGCTGCACGAGGACTGGAAGTCGGGGGCGATGATGGCCGGCATGCGCGCCCGGGCGGAGGCGGTGCGTGCCGGGGTCGCCTGAGATGAGGGCAAATTGCCTCGGGACTACTGCCCACGGTCGTCGGTCGGCCGAAACGTGCTATCGCGGGTGATCGCCGATGAGCGCCAATGAGGCCTTCGATGCCCTGGTCGGCCAGTTGCGGAAGGCCGACGATCAGACCCTCTTGAAGATCGTCAGCGTCGTCGATCGCCTGGCGAAACGCGGGCCGCTCGACAAGCTGCTCGATCAGCATCGCTTGCGCCTCGCGCGGATCCGCCCGCCCCGGCCGATGAACGCCGGGCGCCTTTTCGTCCTGCCCTTCGAGGAACTCCTGGTCGACGGTCGTGCCTGGAGCCCCGGCATGATGCGGGTGCCGCGTGACCGGCTGTCGCGGCTGATCGCGCTTACCTTCGAGCACCTCGAGCCCGGTCTCGAGAGTGAGCTGCGCCGTCGCCTGCAGGGCCGGACGATGGACGACGCGTCTTTGATCCTGGAGATCGGGCGCGAGCTCTGGCCGGCTTGCGCGACGGCCGTCGGCGAGGTGCTCGACCGCGGCCGGCAGACGCGGGATCCGGAAATCCGCGAGCTGCAACTGCCGCTCAGGATCGCCCAGCACCTCATGCCGGTGGCCGAGGCGGTGGTGACCACCGTCTGGATTCTGCCGCCCAAGCCGATGCTGGAACTCGACAAGGCGGCCCAGGAACACATCGCCGACCTTCTCGGCCGTGCGGCTGCTGCCGGCAAGGATTGCTTTCAGCTGGTAGCCGAACTTCTGGTCAATCGCTCCGAGCTGCCGCTCTCGATCATCGAGCCGGTCTTGAGCGGCGCCTTCGAGTGGGGGACCCGCGAGCGCCAGCAGGCCGCGGCCATGGTCGCCGAAGCCTGTCAGAGCGATATGCTCCGGCTCTTTCGCGACATTGCCGAAACGCCGGTGACGACCGAGCCGCGTCATCTGCTGCCGCGCTTGCAGAGCATCGTCTCCAATCTCGAATCGCTCCTGGAGGTCGCGGCCAAGGTCAAGTTCGACCACCGGGCCCTACGCAAGTTGAAGACCGAAACCTTCGACCTGATCCAGGCGCGACTCGGTCACGTCCTGCAGGAGCAGCTGTTGCCGGCCTTCGAGAGCCTCGCCGATCCAGCGTCGGAGATCGACTGGCGAAGGCTGGAGCAGAACGCTGGCGCAGCCGCCAACATGCGGCTGATGGCCAAGCGCATCGGCCTCGCGACCAAGGTCGACTTCGTCTTCAGTCGTGCCTTCGAGCGCTACCGGGCGGTGCTGCAGCCTGACGATCCCGGCCTCGGCGGCCGGGCGATGCTCGATCCCCTGGTCATGGACCGGGTGCGGATCATCGAACTCCTGTTCGGCAGCCGGGCCGCCATGCAAGTGCTCGCCCCGTTCCGCAGCGACCCCAACGACCAGGCCGACGCCCGCCAGGGCCAAGCCAAGCTCGCCAGTCGCGCCGCCTGACCTCGATCGCCCGCCACACCCGACCCACCGGGTACCATCGAGGCGGCCGAGGTACGGGGGGCCCGAACCGACCGAGAACCATGGCAACGGCAACGCTCGGGCCAGCCCGCGTCAGCCGTGCAAGAGCCCTGACGGCAGGCGCGTGGCCAGCCAGATCGTGTCGGACGTGCTCCAGTGGTAGCCGAACGCCCACCGGTAGCGCGGCGACGGCGGCGGACTCGCCATCGGCCACTCGGCGAGATCGTGTCCCACGGCGTGGTGTAACTGGGTAGCTTCCCAGCTTGTTCTCCGGCATTGGCCGGTGTTGGTCAGCCGGTCATGTCGGTGAGGCTGACGGCAGCATCATCGCCGGTCTGGGCGATGGTCTCAAGGGACATGTAGCGGGCTCTTTGGACCGCCCA
>JAABSG010000115.1 GCA_011390475.1 Geminicoccaceae bacterium
ATTCCGGGGCCGAGGCGATGGAGGCCTGCATCAAGATGGCCCGGCGCTTTCATTTCCACCGCGGCCAACCCGAGCGCAACCGCATCATCACCTTCGAGGGCAGCTTTCACGGCCGCACCATGGCGACCATCTCGGCCGCCGGCGGCACCCGCCTGACCGAGGGCTTCGCGCCGTTGCTCGAGGGCTTCGACCATGTGCCGTTCGCCGATCACGCGGCGCTCGAGGCCGCGGTGACCGAGGCGACGGCGGGCATCCTGATCGAGCCAATTCAGGGCGAGGGTGGCATCCGGCCCCTGCCCCGGCAATGTCTCGAGGGGCTGCGCGAGCTCTGTGACCGGCACGATATTCTGCTGATCTTCGACGAGGTGCAGTGCGGCATGGGGCGGACGGGCAACCTCTTCGCGCACGAGCATTTCGGAGTCGCGCCCGACATCATGGGGCTCGCCAAGGGCCTGGGCGGCGGCTTTCCGATCGGCGCCTGTCTGGCGACCGCGCGGGCAGCCTCGGGGATGACCACGTCGACGCACGGCTCGACCTTCGGCGGCAATCCCCTGGCGTCCGCGGTCGCCAATGCGGTGCTCGATGTCATGCTGGAGGACGGCTTTCTCGACACCGTCACCGCCCGTGGCGACTACCTGCGCGAGCGGGCCGAGGCGTTGATTGCCAGGCACGACGAGATGTTCGAGCTGGTGCGCGGTGCCGGGCTGATGCTGGGCTTGAAGCCCAGGCGCAACAATGTCGAGTTCGCGGCCGAGTTGCGCGCGGCGGGCCTCCTGACGGTGCCGGCCGGCGACAACATCGTGCGCCTCTTGCCGCCCTTGACCGTGAGCGAGGCGGAGATCGACCAGGCGCTCGACACCATCGAGGCCTGCTGCCGGGCTGCCGCCGCATGAGCCGTCCGCGCCACTTTCTCGACCTCGCCGATCTCGATGGCACGGCCCTTCGCGAGATCATCGCCGAAGCCACGGCGATGAAGGGCGGCGAGCTCACCGACCGCCCTCTCGCCGGCAAGACCGTGGCGTTGATCTTCGAGAAACCCTCGACCCGGACCCGGGTTTCGTTCGAGGTCGGCGTCGGCGAGCTCGGCGGCCGCAGCGTCGTGCTGCAGGGCAAGGAGATGCAGCTAGGGAGAGGCGAGACGGTGGCGGATACCGCGGCCGTGCTCTCGCGCTATGTCGATCTCATCATGATCCGCACGGACGCGCACGAGAAGCTCCTGGAGTTGGCGGAGCACGCCACGGTGCCGGTGATCAACGGGCTCACCGACACCTCGCATCCCTGCCAGATCATGGCCGACGTCATGACCTTCGAGGAGCACAAGGGGCCGATTCGCGGCAAGCGGCTGGCCTGGTCGGGTGACGGCAACAATGTCGTGACTTCCTTCATTCACGCGGCCGTGCGCTTCGATTTCGAGCTCGCCATCGCCTGCCCGCCCGAACTCCCGCCCAATCCGGACGTGCTGGCCTGGGCCAGGGCGCATCAGGGGCGGATCGAGGTGACCCACGATGCCTATGCGGCGGTTGCCGGCGCCCATGCGGTGATCACCGACACGCGGGTCTCGATGGGCGACGCCGATCCCGAGCGGCGCCACCGGCTGCTCGAGCCTTTTACCGTCGACCGGTCGCTGATCGAGGCGGCCTCACCCGGGGCGATCTTCATGCATTGCCTGCCGGCGCATCGCGGCGAGGAGGTGACGGCCGAGGTGATCGACGGGCCGTCCAGTGTCGTCTTCGACGAGGCGGAGAATCGGCTGCACGTGCAAAAAGCCATTCTCGCCTGGTGCCTCGGCGGCTAATCTCCGGGTCATGAGCCTGTTGCAACCCTCCCGTCTCGACGTGCTGCGCCCGTTTCAGCTCGAGACCTCGCAATTGCGCGGCCGCTTGGTGCGCCTGGGCGAGGCCGTCGATACGGTCTTGAAGGCGCATGCCTATCCCAGGCCGGTCTCCGATCTTTTGGGCGAGCTCCTGGTCCTGGCCGGCGGGCTCGCCGGCGGGCTCAAGTTCGCCGGGCGCTTCTCGTTGCAGATTCGCGGCCAGGGCCCGCTCAGGCTGATGGTGGCGGATGTCACCAATGACGGCCAGATGCGCGGCTATGCCAGCTTCGATCCGGCCGAAATCGGCGAGGCCGTGGGCTTTGCCGAGCTGGTGGGCGAGGGGCTGATGGCGCTCACCGTCGATCAGGCGGCCTCGGGTGGCGAGACCTATCAAGGCATCGTCCAGCTCGACGGGCGCTCGCTGCAGGACAGCATGCTGACCTATTTCCACCAGTCGGAGCAGGTGCCGACCGGGATTCGCTCGGCCGTGGGCTATGACGAGCTGGCCCAGACCTGGCGGGCGGCGGCGGTGATCGTCCAGGCGATGCCCGGCGAGGGTGCGGTGACGGCGGCCGAGCGCGAGGACGACTGGCGGCGGACCATGCTGCTGCTCGAGACGCTCTCCGACGCGGAACTGCTCGATCCCGGCCTGGGGCCGGATACCCTGCTGTTTCGCCTGTTTCACGAGGACGGGGTCAGGGTCTTCGATTCGCTCGACCTCACCTTCGGCTGTTCCTGCGACGATGGCCGGGTGACCGACATGCTGCGCCGGTTCGAGCGCGACGAGGTCTTGGCGATGCAGGACGAAAGTGGCAAGATCGTGGTCACGTGTGAATTCTGCAGTCGTGTCTATCGCTTCACCGCCCCGGATATCAGGGCGCTATTCGAGGATTCTCTTCATTGAGCACGAAGTCCCTGTTCTCGACTCTGGTCGTGCTCGTTCTCGTTGCCTGCAGCGGCCCGGAATTGCGGCAGCCGATCGAGGCGGTGAGCACCAAGCCGCCCCTGGTCTTCACCTTGGCCGAGCTCGCGGTCGAGGATACGAGCACGCTGCCGGCCGAAGCCGGCTTTCGTGATCGGATGCGCAGCGAGACGCTGGTCGAGGCCACCAAGACGTTTCTCGACGACCGGCTGTCGACGGGCACCGGCACGGGCTGGCTGCAGGTGACGATCGACGAGGCTCGGTTGCTGGAGCAGGCGCTCGAGGTCGAGGGAACGGCGCGCGAGGCCATCGCCCGCACCCCGGACCGGGTGCTCGATGCCCTGATCCGGGTGCGGCTCGCGGTGATGGGGCCGGACGGGCTCGAGCAGACCTCCGTCCAGGTCGAGGTGCAGCGCCGTCGGCCGATCCTGCGCAACACCTCGGTGATGGCGCGGGACGCCGAGGCCAACCGGCTGATCGGCGATCTCTTGGTGCAGTTCGACGACGATCTGACGGCGAGCGTTCGCCAGCACCTGAACGCCTATCTGCTCTGACGCGCCGGGCGGGTCCAACGGGGAGACGACTCATGAGCCACGTCTTCTACCGCCATCTTCGCCAAACCTACCCGACCGCCGTGGCGGGCGATGGCGTCTACGTCGTCGACAGTGACGGCCGGCGCTATCTCGACGCCTCGGGCGGCGCCGCCGTCTCCTGTCTCGGGCACAGCCATCCAGCCGTCATCCGGGCGATCAAGGACCAGGTCGACAAGCTGGCCTATGCGCATACCGGCTTTTTCACCAGCGAGCCCACGGAGGCGCTGGCCGACAAGCTGATCGCGGCGGCGCCCGCCGGCATGGACAAGGTCTATTTCGTCTCGGGCGGCTCGGAAGCGGTGGAAGCGGCGCTCAAGCTGGCGCGGCAATATTATCTGGAGATCGGCCAGCCCGAGCGCCGCCGCTTCGTCGCAAGGCGGCAGAGCTATCACGGCAACACGCTGGGCGCCTTGGCCGTCGGCGGCAATCAGTGGCGCCGCAAGCAGTTCGAGCCGATCCTGATCGACGCCGATCACCTGACGCCCTGCTACGCCTACCGGGAGAAAGCGAGCGACGAGACCGAGGAGGCGTTCGGGCTGCGCCTGGCGGGCGAGCTCGAGGCGCATCTGGAGAAGGTCGGCCCGGAGACGGTGATCGCCTTCATCGCCGAGCCGGTGGTGGGGGCGACGATGGGTGCCGTCACGGCCGTGCCCGGCTATTTCCAGGCGGTCAAGGCGGTCCTCGATCGCCACGGCATTCTCTTGATCCTCGACGAGGTGATGTGCGGCATGGGGCGGACGGGGACCATGTTCGCCTCTGAGCAGGAGGGCATCGCCCCCGATCTGATCTGCATCGCCAAGGGCTTGGGCGCCGGCTACCAGCCGATCGGGGCGACACTGGTGCACGAGAAGATCACCGGCGCGATCCGGGACGGCTCCGGCTTCTTCCAGCACGGCCACACCTATATGGGCCATCCAACGGCCTCTGCCGCCGGCCTCGCCGTGCAGCAGGCGATCGAGGACGAGGGGCTCCTGGCGCGGGTGCGAACGATGGGCGAGCGGTTGGAGGCCAGCCTGACCGAGCGCTTCGGCAACCACCGCCATGTGGGCGAGATCCGCGGCCGCGGCCTCTTTCGCGGCATCGAACTGGTCGAGGATCGGGCGACCAAGGCGCCGTTCGACCCGGCTCACGCGCTCAACGCGCGGATCAAGAAGGCGGCGATGGCCGAGGGGTTGATGTGCTACCCCATGGGCGGCACGATCGACGGCCAGCTGGGCGACCACATCCTCCTGGCCCCGCCCTTCATCATCGACGACGGGCACGTGGCCGAGATCACGGAAAAGCTGGGCCGCGCGGTGGATCGGGCGATCGGGTCGCTCGAGGGGTGATACGCCCTGATCTCGATCGTCCGTGTCGCATCATGGTGGCGCCCAATGGGGCGCGGCAGGGCAAGGGGGATCATCCGGCTTTGCCGATCACGCCCGAGGAGGTCGCGGCCACTGCGGCGGCCTGCATGGCGGCCGGGGCTACGGGCATTCATTTGCATGCGCGGGATGCGGCCGGTGGGCATACGCTCGATCCGCTGATTTACGGGCGCTATATCGCGGCGGTGCGGGCGACCGCAGGCGACGGGTTGTTCGTGCAGGTGACCACCGAGGCCGTCGGCCGGTACACTCCAGCTCAGCAGATGGCGGCTATTCGGGGGCTCGAGGTGCGGCCGGACGGGGTTTCCTTGGCGCTGCGCGAATTGGTGCCCGAGGGTACGGCGGATCACGCCGCCGCGCGCGACTTCTTCGCCTGGCTGCTCGAGGCCGGGATCGAGCCGCAGCTCATTCTCTATGCGCCCGAAGAGCTGGCGCGGCTGGCGGCGTTGCGCGACGCCGGCATCGTCCCGCCGCCGTTGCGGCAGGTGCTCTTCGTGCTCGGCCGTTACCTGGCGCCGGGCGAGGTGGTGGAGCCCCGCGCCTTGCTCGGCTTTCTCGAGCGGCACGATCCGGCGGACCCCTGGATGGTTTGTGCCTTCGGGCGGGAGGAGACGGCGTGCCTCGCTGCCGCAGCCGCCCTCGGCGGTGATCTGCGGGTGGGATTCGAGAATTCGACGCAGCATGGCGACGGCCGGGTCGCCCTGGACAATGCGGAGCGGGTGGCGGTCGTCGCCGAACTGGTCGACCGGCTCGGCCGGGTACGGCCGGCTTCGGCCTGAGGGCCTCGAGGCTCAACCCGCGATCGCGCGGGCCGGCTCGGCTTTTGGCGGCTGGGCGATGCGTGAGCGGTTCCGGCCGGCGCGCTTGGCGGCATAGAGTGCCCGATCGGCGGCCCGCAGCAGGCCGTCCATGTCGTCGCCCGGACCGGCCAAGGCCCCGCCGACGCTGACACTGATCGGCAAGGGCGGCGCGTTTTCCGCCGGTTGCAGAGGTGCGGCGCGGACCATGCGGCGCAGGCGCTCGGCGATCTCGCTCAATTGGTCGGTATCGGCGGCGGCACAGAGCACGGCGAACTCCTCGCCGCCGACCCGGGCCAAGAGGTCGCCGCCGCGCAACCCGGCCTGGAGCAGCCTCGCCACATGGATCAGCGCCTGATCGCCGATGGCATGGCCATGGCCGTCGTTGATCCGCTTGAAGCGGTCGATGTCGAGGATCAAGAGGCCGGTGCCCGGCTCCGATGCCGGCTTCGATCCCGGCCGGGGTCCCGATCCCGCGAGCCGCCGCCGCAACGCCGCCTCGAAGGCGCGACGGTTGGCGAGACCGGTCAGGTGGTCGGTGGCGGCGACCGCGCGAAGCTCGGCATTGAAGCGGCTGAGCACGGCGTTCCTGGCATCGAGCTGGCGGGTGCGCTCGGCGACCGAGGCATCGAGCCTGGCGATCAACCGCGCCCGATCGCTGGTTGCGGCACCCACGGTGAGCGTGGCGATGCAGCAGACGATCAGCACGGTCTGCAGCGCCATGGCACTGGGCGCGTCGGCGACGACGGCGCTGATCGTGAGCAAGAGGGCGGCGGCGAGGCTGAAAAGGCCGACGCCGACGGTGTAGCCGAAGAGCATGGCGCCGATCAGGATCGGCAAGAGTGCCGGGGTCATCGCGGCCGGCATCCCGCCATCGGGTTCGACGCCGAGGATCGCCAAAAGGACGAAGACGGCGGCGAGCGCGAAAAGGCCACCGGTGAAGAGCCAATCGCGGCGGCGAAGCCGAATGGCCTCGCGCCGGCCGTGACGCCGCTCGAGCAGGTGGTCCGCGAGCAGTAGGGCGGGCGGCACGATCAGAAGGAGACCGCTCAGGTCACCGAGGAAGAAGACCAGGGCCGTGCTCGCAAAATCGCCCGGGAGCAAGGCGCCGGACCAGCCGAAGACAGCCAGCGCAGCGGCCAGATTGGCCACGACGGCGGCGATCGCGGCGAGGAGTAGGCTGCCGAGCCGCCCGGACACGCCGCCGGCCGGGTGCCGTCCTTGATAGACGCGCAAGAGCGCCCCGGCACCACCGTAGAGCACCGCCTGGCGGGTGACGTGCAGGGCCAGATCGAGATCGAGGCGAAAACCGAGCGCGGCATCGCCCAAGAGGACGGCGAGAATCGGCACCGGCAGATAGAGGGGGCCGAGCAGGAAGCCGAAGAGCAGGCAGAGTCCGGCAATCGGGAAAAAGAGGCTGACGGCGCCGCCGGCGGTAAACCAGCTCGCGAGGTGCAGGAGGCCGTGAAAGACGGCGAAGAACGCGGCACCGGTCAGCGCCGCGATCAACAGGCGTTCAGCCGGGCGCGGACCATCCGGCCAAGGCCAACGCATCTCGGCCTCGATGACGCTGCCGAGATGATGCCGCAACCGTCCGGCTCGACGCCTTTGCACGGCCAGCACTCCTGCTGTCGGACATGGTCGGGCGCTTGTCCGATCGATGACACAGCGTTCAAAAAACCCCCAACCCTCAGTTGAGGCATAGCACCGCCCGCACCGGTCGACAAGCGCCTATGGCGAAAAAATAGTCGAGACATTTGCCTGAGCCGCAGGCACTGCACATCGCCCAGTAGTCGCCCATTCGAACGTCTTGTTAGCCTAGACCGAGATTATCGCGACGCAATAAACCAAATGCGAGAACTTGCTCGGCGACAAAGTGTCAGTCCGCAAACGGATCGGTGACCAGGATGGTGTCGTCCCGGGACGGGCTGGTGGAGAGGAGGGCGACCGGGGCCTCGACCAGCTCTTCCAGTCTCTTCACGTATTTGACGGCCTCGGCGGGCAGCTCGGCAAAGCTTCTGGCTCCCGCCGTGCTGTCCTGCCAGCCTTTGATCTCCTCGTAGATCGGCTTGACCCCGGCTTGTGCCGCCATGCCGGCCGGCAAATGGTGGAGGGTCTGGCCGTTCAGGTTGTAGGCGGTGCAGATCTTCAAGGTGTCGAAGCCGTCGAGGACGTCGAGCTTGGTCAGGGCCAGGCCGCGAATCCCGCCGGTCTTGACCGCTTGGCGCACCAGCACGGCATCGAACCAGCCGCAGCGGCGCTTTCGGCCCGTCACCGTGCCGAACTCGCGCCCCCGCTCGCCGAGCCGATTGCCGGTCTCGTCGAAGAGCTCGGTCGGGAACGGCCCGGAGCCGACGCGGGTGGTGTAGGCCTTGGTGATGCCGAGCACGTAGCCCACCGTGTCCGGGCCGACGCCGGAGCCGGTGGCCGCCATGCCGGCCGTGGTGTTGGACGAGGTGACGAAGGGGTAGGTGCCGTGATCGACGTCGAGCATCGCCCCTTGCGCCCCTTCGAAGAGGATGCGCCGGCCGGCCCGCCGCAGTTCGGAAAGACGCAGCCAGACGGGCTCGGCGAAGGGCAGGAGCTTGGGGGCCAGTTGGCGGAGCTGATCGAGGAGGGCTGCACCATCGATCTCGTCGACCCCGAAGCCGCGCCTGAGCGCGTTGTGGTGGAGGAGGAGCTCGACCAGCTTCTGCTCGAGCACGCTCTCGTCGGCGAGGTCGCAGATGCGGATCGCGCGCCTCGCGACCTTGTCCTCGTAGGCAGGACCAATGCCGCGGCCAGTCGTGCCGATCTTGCCGGAGCCGCCCTCGGCGCCGGCACGAGCCTCCTCGCGGGCGCGGTCGAGCTCGCCGTGGAAGGGCAGGATCAGCGTCGCGTTCTCGGCGATGCGAAGGGTCTCGGAGCCGATGGCGACGCCCTGCCCGCGCAGCGTGTCGATCTCGGTCAAGAGCGCCCAGGGATCGATGACCACGCCATTGCCGATCACCGAGAGCTTGCCCGGGCGGACGACGCCGGACGGCAAGAGGCTGAGCTTGTAGGTGACGCCGTCCACGACCAGCGTGTGGCCGGCATTGTGGCCGCCCTGGAAGCGCACCACGACGTCGGCGCGCTCGCTCAGCCAGTCGACGATCTTCCCCTTGCCTTCATCGCCCCATTGCGAGCCGACCACCGCGACATTGGTCATGCGGGCTTGCTCCTCCAGCCGTTCTCGTGTTGCGCTTCGTTTACGCGAAAGACCGGGGCCGTGCCAGCCTCGCTGCGGCTGGCGGTTTTCCTGGCAATGGATCGCCCCGAGCTGCTATCCGAACAGCCATCAGTCGACCTTCGGAGCCATCTTGCCCGCCGCTGCCGCCACCCGCCTCGACGAGACGACCGAAGGCTCTCTGGATTCTGCCCTCGAGCGGGTGTTCGGCTTTCACGATTTTCGCCCGGGCCAGCGCGAGATCGTCGAAGCGCTCCTGGCCGGCGAGGACCTTTTGGCGGTGATGCCGACCGGTGGCGGCAAGAGCCTCTGCTACCAGCTGCCGGCGGTGATGAAGCCGGGCTTGACGCTGGTCGTCTCGCCGTTGATCGCGCTCATGGACAATCAGGTGGCGCAGCTCCGGCTCCTGGGCGTCGAGGCGGCTGCCGTGCACAGCGGCGTCGATCGGGGCGAGCGGGCCCGGATCTGGCAGTCGATCAAGGAGGGGCGCCTCAAGCTCCTCTATCTCTCGCCCGAGCTCTTGGGCACCGAGCGGCTGCAGGCGGCGCTCGACCGGCTGCCGATCACGCAAATCATCGTCGACGAGGTGCATTGCGTCAGCCAATGGGGCCACGATTTCCGCCCCGACTACCGCAATCTGGCAGCGTTGCCCGGCCGCTATCCCGGCGCTTGTGTCGCCGGGTTCACCGCCACCGCCGATCGGGTGACCCGGGAAGACATCACGAACGAACTGTTCAAGGACCGCCATGCCCGGGTCTTCGTGCACGGCTTCGACCGCCCGAACATCAAGCTGACGGTGATGGAGAAGGATCGGCCGGAGCGGCAATTGCTCGATATCCTGGCCCGGTTTCCCGGCCAGCAGGGGATCGTCTACCGCCTGGCCAGGAAGGCCACCGAGGAGACGGCCGGCAATCTGGAGGCGGCCGGGCATCGGGCCGTGGCCTACCACGCCGGACTCGACGGGAGCCTGCGCAAGGAACTCCTCGACCGGTTCCTGACCGAGCCCGATCTGATCGTGGTGGCGACCATCGCCTTCGGGATGGGGATCGACAAGCCGGACATCCGCTTCGTCGTGCATCTCGATCTGCCGGGCAATCTCGAGGCCTATTACCAGGAGATCGGGCGGGCCGGGCGTGACGGGAACCCTGCCGAGGCGATCATGCTCTACGGCTTCGACGATATCCGCCGGCGGCGCTGGCTGATCGAGAACGGCACGGCCTCGGACGCGCAAAAGCGGGTCGAGCACCGCAGGCTCGATGCGCTCCTCGCCTTCACCGAGACCAGCGGTTGCCGCAAGCAGGCGCTGCTCGGCTATTTCGGCGAGGCGCCGCCGCCGTGTGGCGCCTGTGACCGCTGCCTCGAGCCGCCGGAGCTGAGCGATGCGACCGGCCTCGCCCAGGCCTTGCTCGGCGCCATCCGCGCCACCGACACGCGCTTCGGCCAGGCGCATCTGCTCGACGTGCTGACCGGCGAGCAGACGGCCAAGGTTGCCCAATTCGGCCACGACCGGCTCGAGGTCTTCGGCGCCGCGCGCGGCATGGACAAGCGGGTGCTCAGGAACGCCGTCCGCCAGCTCTATGCCTCGGGCGTGATCGAGGTGGACATCGCGGGTCACGGCGCACTCCGCCCGGGGCGCAAGGCCGCAGCCATCGTGGCGGGCGAGGAGACCATCGCCCTCGACCTCACGGCACCGCGCAAGAAGCCGGGCAAGGCGCGCAAAGGCGCCAGCGGCGCCAGCCAAGCCGCCGCCAGCCTGGATGCGGCCGATGCCGGCCTGCTCCGCGCGCTGAAAGCGCTGAGGCTCGAGATCGCGCGCGAGATCGACAAGCCGGCCTACGTCGTCTTCAGCGACGCCACGCTCAACGACATGGCGCAAAAGCGCCCCGCGGATCAGGCCGGCTTCCTCGCCGTCGACGGCGTCGGCGAGACCAAGCGCAGCCTCTACGGCGAGCGCTTCATCGCCGCGATCCGCGATTTCACCGGCTGATCGACAGGCGCGACAAGGAAGCGAACGAAGGCGCAGGGGATGATGATCATCCCCTTGACCCCTGCGGATTCTCGGCTGCGCGGCAAGCGTCGCCTGGCGCGGTAGCTCGTTGATCTGAATGGCTTTCTCAGAGGGGTCTGACCCCCCTCTGAGAAAGCACCCTCAAAACGTCAGTGGTTTGACCTGCAGGACCTGCGGCAGGGCTTGGATTTCGGCGAGGACGGCGTCGGGGACGGCGGCGTCGACCTCGATCAGCGCGATGGCGTCGCCGCCCGGTTGGTTGCGGCCGAGGTGGAAGGTGGCGATGTTGATGCCGGCATTGCCGAGGATGCCGCCCAGGGCACCGATGAAGCCCGGCCTGTCCTCGTTCCTGACGTAGAGCATGTGCGGCGCCAGGCGGACCTCGATGTCGATGCCGCGGATCCGCACGACCCTGGGGGCGCCTTCGTGGATCAGCGTGCCGCAGACGTCGCGCGGGCCGCGCTCGGTCATCACCTCGACGCTGACCAGCGTGCGGTAGCCGTCGAGATCCTCGGTCTCCACCGTGGTGACGCCGATGTCGCGCGAGCGGGCGACGGCCGGGGCGTTGACCATGTTGACGCTGGCCAAGAGCGGGCTGAGCAGCCCCTGGAGGATGATCTGGGTCAGGGGGCGGGTGTTGAGGCGCGCCACCTCGCCGGCATAGGTGATCTTCACACCCTTCAGGCCGGTCTCGGTGAGCTGGCCCGCGAACGAGCCGAGCTGATCCGCGAGTTGCATGTAGGGCTTGAGCCGGGGCGCTTCCTCGGCCGTCACGGACGGCATGTTCAGCGCGTTGATGATGGCACCCTTGAGCAGGTAGTCGCTCATCTGCTCGGCGATCTCGAGCGCCACCTGCTCCTGCGCCTCGGCGGTGGACGCCCCCAAATGCGGCGTCACGATGACGTTCTCGAGGCCGAAGAGCGGCGACTCCTTGGCGGGCTCGACGGCGAAGACATCGAGGGCGGCCCCTGCGACATGCCCGGTCTCGATCAGTGCGGCCAGGGCCGCCTCGTCGACCAGGCCGCCGCGGGCGCAGTTGACGATCCGCACGCCCTTCTTGCACTTCTGCAGATTCTCCGCCGAGAGGACGTTTCGCGTCTGCTCGGTCAGGGGCGTGTGCAGCGTGATGACGTCGGCTCTGGCCAAGAGCGTGTCGAGATCGACCTTCTCGACACCCAGGTCCTGGGCGCGTTCGGGCGAGAGGAAGGGATCGAAGGCGAGGACCCGCATTTTCAGGCCCTGCGCCCGGTTGGCGACGATCGAGCCGATATTGCCGCAGCCGATGACGCCCAAGCTCTTCGATGCCAGCTCGACGCCGACGAAGCGCGACTTCTCCCACTTGCCGGCGCGGGTCGAGCGGTCGGCGGCGGGGAGCTGGCGGGCGAGCGCCATCATCATGGCGATGGCATGCTCGGCCGTGGTCACGGAATTGCCGAAGGGCGTGTTCATGACGACCACGCCGGCCTCGGTCGCGGCCTCGATGTCGACATTGTCGACGCCGATGCCGGCCCGGCCGACCACCTTGAGCTTGCTGGCGGCGGCCAGCATGTCCGGCGTCACCTTCGTTGCCGAGCGGATGGCGAGGCCGTCATAGTCGCCGATGATGGCCTTTTGCTCGTCGGGCGAAAGGCCCGGTTTGACGTCGACCTGGATGCCGCGCTCCTCGAAGATGGCGACGGCGGCGGGGCTGAGCTTGTCGGCGATCAGCACTCGAAACATGGGGTATCCTCGGCAGTGTTCAGGGATCTTGTTCGGAGTTGGTCAATCGGCGGCCTTGGTCGTGGCGAAGGCCCAGTCCAGCCAGGGCAGCAAGAGCGCCATGTCATCGGGCTCGACCGTGGCGCCGCCCCAGAGCCTCAGTCCGGGCGGTGCGTCGCGGTAGCCGGCGATGTCGTAGGCCGCCTGCTCGTCGTCCAGGCGCTTGACCATGGCCTTGACGAAAGCCGTCTGGTCGGCGGTGGAGCGGCCGGCGATGACGGGATCGGTGATCTTCAGGCAGATAGAGGTCGAGGAGCGGGTTTTCGGGTCGTTGGCCAGAAAGCCGGCCCAGTCCGACGTTTCGACCCAGGCCTCGACGGCCTGGAGGTTGGCCTTCGAGCGGCTGACGAGCGCTGGCAAGCCGCCGATCTCCTCGGCCCAGCCCAGCGCATCCAGCACGTCCTCGACGGCGAGCATGGAGGGGGTGTTGATCGTTTCGCCCTCGAAGATGCCGAGGGTCAGCTT
>JAABSG010000116.1 GCA_011390475.1 Geminicoccaceae bacterium
GTGCGAAGAGCAGGCTCTCGATGTCTTCATCGTCGAGGGTAGCGGCGATTCGCATCAAGGTCGGCACCCCGTCCACCACCGGCCCCGCGTGGCGCGGCTCGATCAGATGACAACCACTGCAGACCCGGGCCGCCAGCTCGTAGCCCAGCACCGGATCGGCGCCGACCGGCGTCTGCGCCCGAACCTTTCCCACCGAGCCGGCAAGGTTGGCCACGGCGACAGCGGCGAGTGCCACGATCGGCAAAGCCCGAGCCCGAACAAACGACAGAACAAACGACGGCATGCGCAACCCCGCGATTGGACCCGTCTTTCTTAACCCGATCGCCTGCCGCCCGTACAGCAACACCGGTGCACCCAGAGCCCGGGCTCGGCCAAGGGTTGTCGGCTCAGAGCGCGGCTTCGTAGCTGGCCCAGGCCACGTCGCTTTCGGCGAGCTCGATCTTGAGGCCCGCGAGCGCCTCGCTGCCCGGGCCGAGCCGGCCTTCGGCGATGGCGTGGCGCATCCGCTCGAAGATGTGTCGGGCGAGGAACTCGGTGGTCGTGTTCTGGCCCTTGAACGCCGCGATGTCGTCGAGGTTCTTGTAGTTGAGGTCGGCCAGAATAGCCTTGAGCTGATCGATGGCCCGGCCGATGTCCACCACGATGTTGTCTTCGTTGACGTCGTTGCGGCTGAATTCGACGTCGACCACGAAGGTCGCGCCGTGCAGTGCCTGGGCCGGGCCGAAGACCTCGCCCGCGAAGCTGTGCGCGATCATCATGCGGTCGCGCACCCGAACCTTGAACATCGTCGTTTCCTTCGAAATTGCTCGATCATGCGGTAGTCGACCGCGTCGGCTTGCAAGATGGTCCGCTCGGGGGGTTCGATCCAGAGGCGATCGAACGCCGCGGTCCAGGCCGCGCGTCTGGCGTCTGGGTCCGCTTCGCCTCGCATTCAGGTGCCATAGGTGACGACGTGGCAGAGGCCGGCGCCGGCGGTGAGCCGTGGCAACATCGCCGGCAGCGTCGCGAACGGTGTTTCGGCGTCGAGCAGGGCCTCGAGGCGGTCGTCGGCTGCCAGGATGTCCATGGCCTTGGCGAGGCGTCGCTGGTGGTCGAAGCGGGGGCGGAGCGCCGGGGCGACAGCGCCGACTTGCGAGCCGACGAGCCGCAGCCGCTGGCTGTGGAAGGCTTCGCCCAAGGGTAGCGGCACGGCCTTGTCGCCGTACCAGCTGACCTCGACGATGCGCGCCTCGAACCCGGCGATCTCGAGCGCGCCGGCCAGCGCCGGCGGGGCCGCGGCCGCATGGAAGACGCAGTCGGCGGGCGGGTGGCCGGCGAGCGAGGTTCGAAAGGGCACGCCCAGGGCCGCGGCGATTCCGGCCTTCGCTGGGTCGATGTCGACGAGGGTGACCTCCGCCCCCGGTAGTTGGACGGCCAGCCTGGCGATGAGGCAGCCGATCACGCCGGCACCCACGACGACGACCCGCTCGCCGGGCAGGAGGGCCGCGTCCCAAAGGGCGTTCAGGGCCGTCTCGAGGTTGGCCGTCAGCACCGCCCGGCGCGGCCCGAGCGCTTCCGGCAAGGGTTGGACGGCCGTCGCCGGGACGACGTAGCGGGTCTGGTGCGGGTAGAGGCAGAAGACATGGCGGCCGACGAGATCGGCAGGGCCGGCTTCGACCAGGCCCACATTGCAGTAGCCGTACTTGACCGGGAAGGGGAACTCGCCCGCCTGGAAGGGGCAGCGCATGGCGCGGTGCTGGGAGACCGGCACGCGGCCCGATGCCACGAGCGCTTCGGTGCCGCGGCTGACGGCGGAATAGCGGGTTTCGACCAGGACCTCGTCCGGGCCTGGAGGCTGCAACGTTTCGTCGCGGATCTCGCCCTGGCCGGGTGCTGTAGCCCAATACGCTTTGACGTCTAGAGTCATGGTGCGATCGGACCAAAAGGCTTTTGGAACCTCGTCATCGGCTCAGCGGTTGCGTGACAGTGTTCCCGGATACTGGCAATAAGGTCGGTCAGGTATAGGTATGGCTCACGGCGAGCGCGGATGCGGCCGGTGAACGGCTCGAGCCCGATCGGCGTATGACACAACGTTTGCAACGAATAATCTCCCAACGAGGGCTCGATGTCGGAACTTCTTGAACCCGGTTTTGAGGACTACATCAAGGTGGCGGCCGCCGAGCGTTATCTGCGCGGTGGTCTCGCCTGCCGAATCGTCGCCGGCGAGCGCGCCGAGACCGTGTTGGGCCTCGAGGGCGTCGACGATGCGCGGCTCGCCCAGCTGATCGAGGCGGGTTCCGGGCTGTCGCTGGTCCTCAGCGCCAGGCGGGCTGCGGCGTTGGGTGTGCGCGCGGCAGGTCCCCGGGCGGTGCGCCTGGCGCTGCCGGCCGGCGTGACGGTCGAGCGGGTGCGCGCGTTGGCCGATCCGACCCGCACGATCGAGGCGGCGCACGACGTGGTGCCGACCTCGGCGGGCTCGCTCATGGACGTGGCCGCGGTCGAGCTCTGCAAGATCGCCAATCTCCTGCCGGCGAGCATCATCGTCGACGATGGTGCCGCTCCCGTGGTGACGCTCGAGGCCGCGACCATCATGGCGTTCCGCGCCGCCGCCGCCCGCTCGCTCGAGCGGATCACCGAGGCCAAGGTGCCGTTGGCCGCCGCGTCTTCGACGCGTTTCGTCGCCTTTCGCTCCAAGCTCGGCGGCCCGCAGCATTATGCCATCCTGGTGGGCGAGCCCGAGGGCATGGCGAGCCCGCTCTGCCGAATCCATTCCGAATGCTTCACGGGCGACCTCTTCGGCTCGATGCGCTGTGATTGCGGCGAGCAGCTCAAGGGCGCGATCGAGCGGATGGACGAGGCCGGCGGCGGCATCCTGCTCTACATGGCGCAAGAGGGCCGCGGGATCGGGCTGGTCAACAAGCTGCGTGCCTACAGTCTGCAGGACACCGGCATCGACACTGTGGACGCCAATACGCATCTCGGCTTCGAGCCCGACGAGCGCGATTTCCTGGCCGCCGCCACCATGCTGCGGGGGCTCGATTTTCCGGCGGTCAAGCTGATGACCAACAACCCGGACAAGGTGGAGCAACTCGCCCGGCACGGCATCGATGTCGACGAGCGGGTCGAGCACAGCTTCGCCGCCAACACCCACAACCGTTTCTATCTCGAGACCAAGGCCCGACGCAGCGGCCACCTCCTGGGTCTGGCGAAGCTCGGCCCGCCCCAGCTCGGTCGCCGGGGCGCTGCCTAGAGGGCGCGCTGCCCAGCGGGTCGTCGGCGATGCTTGCGCGCCGCGGCTGCCCCTTCGTGTCGCACCGGTGTGGGGTCCCTGCCGTCGGCCGCTAGTCCCGCCGACCGGCCGGCGTCGCAACGTCTCTCGAGGTCGGTTCCCAGCGGTCCGACGGTCGGCAGGGTCGACCGGCCTTTTCGCCGCGTCGCTGCTGGCGAGCGGGTCGCTCGGCTGGCGCGGCGGCAGGTCCTGGAGCTAGAGCAGTCGATCGCGTCGACTTGGGCGACGATAGCCGGGCCCACCACGACGTTGCGCAGGTGCGCGATGGCGTGGGCGGTCATGGCCGTTTTCTCTCGAGTGGGGTGTTCGGTGCCGGGCACGGAACGGCGCCGGGGGCGCCAGCGGCATCGAGCTCGAGCTTGGCGAGCAGGGCGACGACGGCGGCCTGCCCGGCCACGACCAACCAGCCCAGCGCATTGGGCGCGATCAGCCCGCCCATGAGCAGCAGCGCGCTGGCCGCGACCCAGAGGACGTTGCCACCGACGATCGACCACAACGCCCAACGCGCCACGACCGGCCGCTGGGCGGTCACCGCCATGAACGCGGCGACGGGGACCAGGCTCACGCCGGCATAGAACAGCAGGGCCTGGGGAATGTCGGTCAGCGTCGCGATCGGCGCGGACGCCAGCAGCAGCGCCGCGCCCATCGCGGCACAGGTCAGCGCGTCGACGGCCAGCAGCGTGCGCAGGGAGGGTCTCTCGATGTCGGGCATGATCCGGTTCCTCGGTTTGCTCGGGGTGCGGCGGCAGCCGCGCCATCGCCCGATCTACGACCGCGGCGTTGCTGCCGTCGATTACGTCGCAGGTAATTGCCGCGAACAACGGCGCGGCCTACGGTCGGGCCATGCTGAAGGAACCGCCAACGGTCGGCGATCTGCTGCGGGACTGGCGCCGGCGGCGGCGGATGAGCCAGCTCGACCTCGCGCTCGATGCGGAGATTTCCCAGCGGCACCTGAGCTTCGTGGAGTCGGGGCGCGCCTCACCCAGCCGCGAGATGGTGCTGCGGCTGACGGAGCGGCTGGCGGTGCCGTTGCGCGAGCGGAACACCATCCTGGTCGCCGCCGGCTTCGCGCCGCACTATCGCGAACGACCGTTGCACGCGCCGGCGTTCGCCGTCGCCCGCGCGATGATCGAACGCATCCTCCGCGGCCACGAACCGCACCCGGCGCTGGCGGTCGACCGGCACTGGACCCTGCTCTCGGCCAACCGGGCCACGGCCGTGCTGTTGTCGGGTACTGCCGGGCAGCTGACGGCGGGCGCCATCAACGTCCTGCGGATCAGCCTCCATCCCGACGGGTTGGCCAGCCGCATCCTGAATTTCGCGGCGTGGCGCCGGCATGTCTTCGACCGGTTGGCGCACGAGATCGACGTCTCCGCGGATCCCGTCCTGATCGAGCTGCTCGACGAGCTGAAAACCTACCCGGTGCCGCCGGGAGCAGCACCGTGCCGCCGCCCGGACGACGACGCTCTTGGTGGTCTCGCCGTGCCCTTGGTGCTCTCGAGCGAGGCCGGCCCCTTGTCCTTCCTCTCCACCACGACCGTGTTCGGCACCGCCGTCGATGTCACCCTGTCGGAGGTCACGATCGAGGCGTTCTTTCCCGCAGACCCGGAGACGGCCACGGCAATGCAGAGGCTGACGGCGGCCGGGTGACCGCTCGCTCCAGCCGCCGCCACGCCCCGGCCCGGCACGGCGGCCGGTGCCGCGCGACCTGTCTGCTGCCAAGCCGCTGATCTGCAACAGCTTCTCGGACGGGTCTGACCCCGCCCGCAGCACCGGGCGGGCTGCTCGAGGGCGGCCGAGCCGGCCTTCGCCCCCGCCGACACGACACTCGCTGTCTCGATTTCGCGACAGGGCGGGAATTTTGCCGGGTCGCTGCCCGTTGGACCATCAGCGGGCGTGAGCACGTCGTCCGGAGTTGCTGGTGCGGAGTATCGACGATGGCGAAATCCGACGTCGCATGGCGACGGCTCTTGCCTGCCGCCGCCATCCTTTCCCTGGGCTTGCTGGCGAGCGGCTGCAGCGCTCGAGATATGCAAAAGCTCGCAACCGATGCGCGCTACGTCGGAGGGGTGATGGTGCAAGCCGGCACGGCGACGACCGCTTATCTGAGCGGGACATTGGCCGACCTCTTGGTCCAGACCGGCTATCTCTTTTCCGATCTCTTCGGCGACCCGGCCGGGCAGCGCGACGCCTACGAGGCGCTGGCGCGCGTCGACGGCTGTGAGCACGCCGTCGAGCTGATCGTGAAGGCGGCGGCGGCGACGCAGGTCTCGGCCAACTACCTGCTCGCTTTGGCGCGGCAGGAAAGCGGCTGCCGCACGACGGCCCGGGCATCGACCAGCACCGCCTACGGGATGTTTCAGTTCATCGAATCGACGTGGCTCGTCGCCATCCACCGCCATGGTGCGACATATGGCGAGCGACGCCTCGCCGCGGCGGTCGCCATCGACGTCGCCGGCCGGCCGGTGCTGCGCCATCCGGCGTTGCGGGAGGAAATTTTGGCCAAGCGTGGCGACGCGCAGTTGGCCGCCTACCTCGCCGCCGAGCTGGCCCTCGAGAACGCCCGGCATCTCCAGCGGCACCGGCGAAAGCCGCTGACCGCGACCGACCTCTATCTGGCGCATTTCCTCGGCGCGCAGGGGGCTACCGCATTCTTGCAGGTGCTCGATCGACAGCCCGGCCGGCCGGCGCACGCCTTGCTGCCGCGCGCCGCCAGCGCCAATCCGAAGGTCTTCTACGAGCGCGGCAATCGCACCCGACCGCGCACCGTTGCCGGGGTCTACGGCTTCTTCCAGCAGCGGATCGAGGTCGCCTGAGGCGCCGGCGCGCGGCTAAGTCCAATAGAGTCCCAGCATCCCGCGCGCCGCTGCCGAGAGCCCGGCCAGGAGCAGCAGCCCCAGGCCGACCTTGTGATAATGCCGGCGGAAGTCGCCGTCGAAGAGGCGGCCGCCGAGGGCGAGGCCGATGAAGAGGGCCGGGAGCAGGGCGATGGCGAACCACAACTCACCGGCGCTGATCACGCCTTGCAGAAGCGCCATGCCGAGGCCGAGCAGCCCGGTGCAGAAGAAGTAGCCGGCCAGCGTCGCGCGGATGATCTCGGGCGGCCGGCGAAGCGCAAAGAGCAGGGCGATCATCGGCGGGCCGGCCATGGCGGCGACGCCGTTGAGCACGCCCGACGCGGCGCCCAGCGCGACGAGCGCCGACCGCCTCGGGGGTCGCTCGAGGCGAAAGCCGCGGCTGATCGCCAGGACCGTGGCGATGACCAAGAGGCCGATGCCGAGGCGGACGACGTCGGCGGCCAGCCAGAGGAGCAGCCAGAGGCCGGGGACGATGCCGAGGACGGCACCCGGCAGCAGCGGCAGGAGCAGCCGGATGTCGATATGCCGGCGATCCTGCAGCAGGTTTTGAATGCCGCTCGCAATCTGCAGCAGCATGATGCTCGGCACCACGAGCCGCGGTTCGGCAACCAGCGCCAAGAGCGGCACGCCAGCGAGGCCGATGCCGAAGCCGGTAAAGCCCCGGAGGATGCCGGAGGCCAGGATCGCCGCCGAGCCGGCCCCGACACTCCAGAGCGTGAGGCTCATCAGGCGACGCGGCTCTCGCCTTCAGCCTAAAAGGCGCGGGCTTCCATGCCCTCGACATAGTGGTTGAGGTACTGGGCGATGAAGTCGTGGTCGACGAAGCGCTTGTAGGCGTCGGCGATACCTTGTGTCACCGGGCCCCAGACGCGGCCCGCCTCGCCGATCACCACGCCGTTGACCTTGACCACGGGGCAGATGCAGAGCGAGGTCGAGGTGAGGAAGACCTCGTCGGCGTTGTAGGCGTCGTAGAGGTCGATATCGGCCTCGATGACCGGGTAGCCGATCTCTTGGGCCAGATCGATCGCGGTTTGCCGGCTGACGCCCGGCAGCACGAACTTCTCGCGCGGCGTGCGGATCACGCCGTCCTTGACCACGAAGATGTTGGAGCCCAAGCCCTCGCAGAGATTGCCGTTGATGTCGAGGAGCACGGCCCAGGCCTCGGGGTCGATCGACTGCACTTCCTGGTCGGCCACGATCAGGTTGAGGTAGTTGTGGGTCTTGGCCCGGGGCGTCAGCGATTCGGGCGGGACGCGGCGGTGGGCGGGGACCATCACCTTGATGCCGGTCTTGAACAGCTTGGCGCGCTGCTTGAAGGGCAGGGGATTGCATTCGAGCACGATGTTGGGGCCGTGGTGGTCGAGATTGTCACCCTCGACCCGCTTGACGCCGCGGCTGAGCCGTTGGCCGACCCAGAAATCGTCGTCGGGGCCGAGCAAATGGCGGTTGCGCTCGAACAGCTCCTCGCTGAGCTGGCACATCCGCTCGGGCCCGAAGCCGGGATCGATCCGCAGGTACTTCAAGGAGCGGTAGAGCCGGTCGACGTGCTCCTTCACCTTGAACAATCGGTGGCCGAAGGTGCGGGTCATGTCGAAGCAGCCGTCGCCGTAGACCCAGCTGGAATCCCGAAACGGGATCTTGACCTCGCTCTCGGGCATGAACTCGCCGTTGAACCAGGCGACCCGCTCGTTGGCGCGCACCGACATCCGTCTCTCCCCAAGATCAGTGTTCGAGGGCCCTCATAGCAGGCCCTCGACCGCCTTGCGAGAGGCGGAATGCCGTGCGTGTGCCTATGACAGGTCTAGTCGCGCCAGACCGGCTTGCCGAGGTCGATCTGGTCCTCGTCGGTGGCAGCGCCGGTGGCGGCACCAGCGGCCCCGCCGATGACGGCGCCGCCGAGCACGCTCGTGCCGGTCACCGCACCGGCCGCGGCACCGACGCCAGCGCCGATGGCCCCGCCGCTCATCGCGCGATCACCGGTGCTGTCGCCGCAGGCGGCGAGCAGCAGGAGGGCCGAACCCAAGGCGAGTGTCGGGAGAAAGGGGACGGCGCGTTGCATGGTAGATCTCCTCGAGGGGAATCTCGGGTGTGTCCCCGAACAACGGCTTGCCGGGTGCGGATGTTCCCGAGGGATGGTGCTTTTTCTCGGCCGCGCGAGGCGGGTCAGCGATAGCCGGGGTGCTGCCGGTCGCCTCGGTGCTGCCACCAGCGGTGCAGCACGGCAACGAGGCTGGCGGCGGCGAGCGCGGTGGCGAAGACCAGCACCGTGCCGGTGATGTCGTTCATCAGCGCGGGGCGGACCAGCATGACGAGGCCGAGGGCGAGCATGATGCTGCCGCCCAGGAGCTTGAGGAGGCGCACGCTGCCCTCGCTGAAGCGCTCGAGGCGCATGGTGACGACCGCCACGGCGAACACGACCAGTTCGTCGAGGAGGTAGACCACCATGTAGACGACGAGGAGGGCGGTGTAGCCGAGCCCGGTGACGCCGTGCTCCAGCATGATGCCGTTCCAGACCACCGGAAAGCCGGCGGTGCAGGGCAGCTCGACCACGGCAGCACCGCTCCCCAGCAGTACGGTGGCGCCGACGAGGGCCGGGGTCGAGCGGGTCGGGTCGATCAGCCGGCGGATGCCGCTGTAGAGGCCGGGCTTGTGGCGATCGGCGATGGTCAGCGAGGGGCCGGTTTTGAACCAGAAGTAGTCCTTGACGTCGATCGCGCCGATGGCGAGGGCGAGGCTGCCGACCAGCCAGCGGACCCAGCCGAGATGGAGGACGAGGCCCAGGATGCCGAAGAGGCCGGCGATGAAGCCGCCGTAGATGACGGCCGTGGTCGCCAGGAAGGTGAGGCCGACGAGAGCGATCCGGCCGCGCGAGCCCGAGTGGATGACGAGGCCGAGGAGCAGGGTCAGGACCCAGAGCGAGCAGGGGTTGAAGCCGTCGATGACGGCGATCGCCAGCGTGGTGACGAGGAGCGGCGTGGCACCCGGATCGATCGTGCCGAGGAGCGGCAGGCGCAGCGTCCCATCGCTCTCGCTCGGGGCCGCGCTCGGAGCGTCGTTCGCCGTCGGCGCCGGGGTGCCGGCGAGGGCCGCCTCGACGGTGGCCTCGATGGCCCGCCTGATCTCGGGCGCATCGCCGACGAAGGCCCGGCCGCCGACGAAGACGGTGGGGACCGCCCCCGCCTCGACGCCGTGGAAGCGGGCGAGGGTGCGAAAAAGCGCGTGGTGGGTGTCGGTCTGCCAGATTTCGTGGCTGTGGATGGTGAGCCCGGAATGGCGCGCGGCGAGGTCGGCGAGGAACGGTTTCTGCTCCTCGCAATGCGGGCAGCCCTCGCCCCAGAAGACGTAGAGGTCGAGGTGCAGGGCGGGCTGCTCGTCCGCGATTGCCGGGGCGGCCAAGCACAAGGTCCAGACGATAACCGCCAGGGCCCAATACCGATACCACGACTGTTGCCTGGAGCGAGGCCGGCGTCGCTCCGCCGGCGCCGATATTCCGGTGGGTGCAGGGAGGATCATCCTCCCTGCTTTTCTTCTCCTTACCGCTGCCTCAAGCCGCCAGCTTGATGTCGAGTCGGTGGAAGACATCGCCGAGCGCGTCCAGGAGGCGGTCCATCTTGGCGTCGTCGTGGAGCGGGCCCGGGGTCAGCCGCAGTCGTTCGGTGCCCTTGGGCACGGTCGGGTAGTTGATGGGCTGGATGTAGATGGCGTGACGGTCCATGAGCGCGTCGGTGGCGGCCTTGCAGCGGACGGGGTCGCCCACCAGGATCGGCACGATGTGCGACGGGCTTTCCATCACCGGCATGCCGGCCCGGCCGAGGCGGCGCTTGAGGGTCGCTGCCCGCTCCTGCTGGGCCAGGCGCTCGAGGCTGGAGGTCTTGAGGTAGCGGACCGAGGCCAGGGCGCCACCGACCACGGCCGGGGCCAGCGACGTGGTGAAGATGAAGCCCGGGGCGAAGCTCCTGACCGCGTCGATCACCGCCTGGGAGGCCGCGATATAGCCGCCCATGCAGCCATAGGCCTTGGCCAGCGTGCCCTGGACAACGTCGACGCGGGCCATCGCCGCGTCGCGCTCGGCAACCCCGGCACCCGTCTCGCCGTACATGCCCACGGCATGCACCTCGTCCAGATAGGTCATGGCGTTGTAGCGCTCGGCGAGGTCGCAGACGGCGTGGAGTGGGCCGAAATCGCCATCCATCGAATAGACGCTCTCGAAGATGACCAGCTTAGCCCGTTCCTCGGGCTCGGCGGCCAGCAGCTCTTCGAGGTGATCGAGGTCGTTGTGGCGGAAGATGCGCTTGTCGCAGGCGCTGGCTCTGACACCGGCGATCATCGAGGCGTGGTTGAGGCTGTCGGAGAAGATGACGCAATCGGGCAGCAGCTTGGCGATGGTCGAGATCGCGGCCTCGTTGGCGACGTAGCCCGAGGTCATGATCAGGGCCGCTTCCTTCCGGTGCAGGCTGGCCAGTTCCTCTTCGAGCAGCACGTGGAGGTGGGTGGTGCCCGAGATGTTGCGCGTGCCGCCGGCGCCGGCGCCGTAGTCCCTGAGCGCCTGTTCGGCGGCATCGAGGACCACCGGGTGCTGGCCCATGCCCAGATAGTCGTTCGAGCACCAGATGGTGACCTCGCGTGGCCCGGCTTTCGGGCAGCGATGGTCCGCGGCCGGAAACTGCCCGACCTTGCGGGCGAGATCGGCGAACACGCGATAGCGGCCCTCGTTTTGGACCCGACCGACGGCGGTGGCGAATATCCTCTCGTAGCGCATGGCACTCTCGCTGCAGCTTCCCGCATCGAAGCTAGGCTCTGAGGCTACCGGGGCAAACCCGGCAGAAGGCCGCAGCGGGACCGGTTTTTCAGCATTGGCTCCGGCAGGCGGATGGCGGCGCCGTGGCCCGGTCCCGCGAGCCGTGCGCCGGTCACCGGTGGGCGCCGAGGGCGCATTACCCGAGAATGCGCGCCTTTATAGGTCGCGGAGGGGTCGTGCCAGGCGGTCGTATGTCGTGACGGCGATCACGTTACCCGCGCGCAGGTGATCGAGCAGCTTGCCGAGCTCGGGGCGGCTGCGCACCGAGCCGGTGATCCTGGCGGCGAAGATCCGCTCGCCGCCCGCCGCCTTCAGGGCGTCGGTCTGGGCATCGAGGTTCTCGTCGTTGCGCGACACGCTGGCATAGCCGACGAGCATGCACGGAGCGCGACAAAAACCGGACGAAACCGCAACGGTTTCGCCAAGGGGTTTTGTCCTTGTCGACAGGGCGGTCTTTCGGCCGGGCGGCGACTATGACGTAAACGACCGTTTTCGCCCCGCTGTCGCGCCCGACGGTTTTCCCTGCCCGGACTCGAGCATGGCAGATGATGAAGTCGAAGTGGCGATCACGACGGTCGTGCAATTGACGTCAGGGTCCCACGCCGCCGTTTTCAGGAGTCTGGACCCGCTCACCAGCCGGGCTCGGTCAGCTCACTCTCACTCTCGATCGCCGGCCTTGCCACCAACACTTTCGGCTCAGTGCCGAAGGGGCTCGTCCTCCGGCTCGCAGGCATAGCTTTCGTGCAGCTCGAGCAGCCATTGGGCGATCGCCTGTCGCGAGCTGGTCGCCTCCATCAGCGGCAAGGCCACCATCACCAGGGCGGTCGGGATGACGTGCGGGCTGCTCACCCCGCGCTCGGGCATCGCCAGCACGGCCTCCAGGGCGATGGTGAGTTCCTGGTCGGAGGGCATCGAGAGGGCTCCAGACGGGCTCTGGTTATTGGCGGATTTCGGGCGATCCGCGGGTGTTGGGACCTAGGGTCAGGCTAACGGAACAATCCCGGCATGGCGAACGTCAATTCCGCTCCCCGGGATCGTCGCTTTGCGCCCCTGGGGAATGCGACGTGTCCACGGGGTATCCCTGCTGCAGGGCATGAAGATCGCGGCCAGCAGCCGGGCCGTCGGCACCGGATAAACGTTCTTGGCTTTCAGCAGGTTGCGCCGTTCCTGACGCGCGGTCGGGCGGTCGGCGTAGCCCGGCTTGGCCATCGCACCATGTGCCTGCGCCAGCAGCACGCTGTAGCCTGTCACCCGGTTGACCTCGTTCTTCTCGGGCATCACCGGCCCGAGGAAGACGATCGGCAGGTCCTGCGCCATCAGAGCAGGTCCAGCTGGAGGCTGTCGACATACGGGTCCGGCCGGGCGTTGCGGCGCTGCACCTCGCCGTTCAGGCATTCGGCGACGAAGGTCTTGTAGTCTATAACGAGGATGCCCCGTTCGTGCCCATGAACACGGCATTGTACGGCACATCGGTGAGCTCGGGCGTCAGCAGCCGGGCGAGCTCGGGCGAGATCAGCCCGCCGGTGAAGTTCAGGTCCTGCGGGTAGTCGACAGCTCGCACGGTGAGGTTGGCGTGCCCTCCGAACCAGCGCTCGTGGTCGTAGCGCCATCCCCTGCCGGACGGCATCGCCACCACGACGCTGTGCTCGGCGGCGGCCAGCGCCTGCGCCAGGCCCGACTGGTGGACGATGCCCGAGGACTGGCGCTCGTCCTTGAAGTAGAGATAGGGCAGCATCAGCACCCGCAGGCCGGGCCGCATCAGCGGACGACCATGCGCATGACGTGGAACAGCTCGGCATAGTCGAGATTGCTCTCCAGCCCGCGCATCCTGGCCCTGGCGCG